>CAYQDV010000380.1:0-1536 GCA_964416295.1 uncultured Planctomycetaceae bacterium | reverse complement strand
AACCGAGAAAGATGGCTCCGGCCGAGTCGATCCGATCGGCAAGCTGCTCGGCGTTGTCGGTGGCGATCTCCAGATGCTCGGGGGCGAATTCGTCAGCTATGGCGACGGCTTGGTCCATGTCGTTCGTGATGATGATCGCGCCGAGTTCCTGCAGGCATTTTGCGGTCGCCTCGCGGCGGCTGAGCGTTTGAAGCTGGGTTTCGAGCTCGCGTTCGACGGCGGCAGCCAGGTCCGCGTCGGGCGTCAACAGGATCGCGCTGCCGGGGTCGTGCTCGGCCTGGGCGAGCAGGTCCGCAGCCACAAACGCCGGATTCGCGGACCCATCAGCCACGATTACCACTTCGCTCGGACCCGCGAAGCTGTCGATGTCGATCAGCCCGTAGAGCAGCTTCTTGGCGAGCTGCGTGTAGATGCTGCCCGGCCCGACGATCATGTCGACGCGCTTGACGCTGGCGGTGCCCAGTGCCAGGGCGGCAACACCCTGCGCCCCGCCCACGCGGTACACGTCGGTGATCCCGAGTTCCGCCGCCACGCCGAGGATTACGGGGTGAATGTCGCCGTGGAATCGTGGCGGAGCGATGACGGCCAGCTCCTTTACGCCGGCCACCAGGGCGGGCACGGCTGTGTGGATGACGGTGGACGGCAACGGGGCCGCCGCTCCGGGTACGCAAATCCCCACCCGCCGCAACGGACGGTACCGCGCCTCGAACGTGCCACGATCCGTCTGCAGCGGGCCCGCCGATTCTATCAAAATGTGTTTCTGATATTCGCGCACCTGCCGGATCGATTTGCGGACGGCGGCCAGCAGATTCGAATCCATCTTCTCCCTGGCAACCGAAAGCTGCTCGCCGGAAACGCGCAAACCGTCGGCCGGCAACTCCACACCATCGTAACGCGAGGTAAACTCAAAAAGAGCTGCGTCCCCTTTTTCGCGGACCTGGCGGATGACTTCTTCGACGACGCGCACTTCCTCGCGGTCCGGGCTGAAGAGGCACTCGAGGCTGACGGCGGCCCGAAGCGTGGCAACCGCCTCGGCCGCGCCGGGGTCGCTCATTCGGATTGTGCGGATAACCGGCATACGAAGCCCTCATCGCGCCGCTGGGACGAACAAGGCATTCTAGCTTCCCGCGGTCGATCTGGCCAAACCGGACCGGCTGGTGAAGGCGGTCGCGGTTGGCTATGATTCCAGTCCCAACCGAAGGAGGCTTGCCATGACTGATCCGATCAACATCGGCATCATCGGGGCCGGTGACATCGTCCGCACCCGTCACATGCCCGGATTCCAGAAGATCGACGGGGTTTCGGTCGTCGCGGTCTGCAATCGCCGTCCCGAGTCCGCTCGGAAATTCGCCGCCGACTTCGGCGTGCCGCACGTCGTCGAGAACTGGAAGGACCTCATCGCCCGCGACGATGTCCAGATAGTCTGGATCGGCACCACGCCCTACATGCACAAGCAACTCTCCGTCGCCGCTCTCGAAGCCGGCAAACATGTGTTCTGCCAGGCCCGGATGGCCATGAACTTGGCCGAGGCGAAGG
>CAYQDV010000379.1:0-1558 GCA_964416295.1 uncultured Planctomycetaceae bacterium | reverse complement strand
TCTTCGGCAACGACCGGCCGATCGAACTGGAGATCGGCTGCGGCAAGGGCGGCTTTCTGCTGCGACAGGCCAAGGCCCACGCCGATCGAAACTACCTCGGCATCGAGTGGGCCAATCAGTACTACCGGTTCGCCGCCGACCGCATGGCCCGATGGGGCATCACGAACGTGCGGATCACGCGGACCGACGCGAGGCATTTCTTCATCCATCGAATGCCGGCGGCCGTCCTCGCGGCCCTGCACATCTATCACCCCGATCCGTGGCCGAAGAAACGCCACCACAAACGCCGACTCTTTTCGCCGGACTTCGTGGCCGCGGCCGTCCGATCTCTCGAGCCGGGCGGACGATGGGCGATCCAGACCGATCACGCCGAGTATGCCGGGGTCATCCGCGAGCGGCTCTCGGCCCGTGCGGAACTGACGCCCGTCCCCTTTGGCGATGCGGAGTTCGGCACGATCGGCGAACGCACGGAGACCAATTTCGAGATCAAGTACCAGCGAGAGGGCCGCCAGATCCACCGCTTCGCATTCAGGCGCCTGCCATGATCCGCCGAGCCGCCTCAGCGATGTTGATCCTGTTCGTCCGAGTCTATCAGGTCGCCATCCGCCCGTGGCTCGTCGGTGGCTGCCGGCACTGGCCGACGTGCAGCGAATACTTCATCGAGGCGGTCTCGAAGCACGGCCCCTGGCGCGGCGGTTGGATGGGTCTGCGCCGCATCTGTCGCTGTCACCCATGGTCCAAGGGCGGCATCGACCCCGTGCCAAAGACCCGTAACACCGCCGCAGATAGACTTAATCCGAGCCCCGAGCGCAAGCGAGTGGGTCAGCGCGCCACCCGTCTCTGACAAACTCGCCAGACGCGCTCGACACATACATTGGGCGCGGGGAACGCCGTCGACCGCACCGTAGCAACCCTTACCGATTCCCCCGATGCGGAGAGACGCCGTACCGCGTGCCCTCGCCGGTAATCCGCTCCGGCGGGGGAACGGCCGCCTCCTCTCGTCCGTTCAACTGCCGCAGGCCCGGGAGCGAGCGATTGACGCACATCCGCAGGTGATCCACCGCCTCGTCCACGTCGTCCGTCAGCTTGAACATCTCGAGATCCTCCGGCGAGATCGTCTGGTATCCGTCGAGCAGCGTCTTGCGCATGAACTCTATCAGCGGCGACCAGAACCGCGTATCGAACAGGACAACCGGGTGCGGCGGACTCTTGCCCGTCTGGATGAGCGTCATCGCCTCGAAGAACTCGTCCATCGTCCCGAACCCGCCCGGGAAGCACACCATCCCCACGCAGTATTTCACAAACATCACCTTGCGCGGAAAGAAATGCTGGAACTCGAGGCTGACGTTCTGATAGGGATTGGCCTCCTGCTCCTGCGGAAGCGTGATGTTCAACCCCACCGACGTGCCGCCCGCCTCATACGCCCGCTTGTTGCCGGCCTCCATGATGCCCCCCCCGCCGCCGGTGATCACGGCGAAGCCCTTCTCCGCGAGCCGCCCCGCCAGCCGCTCGGCGTTGCGGTATTGCGGGCTGTCGGGGGCCGAGCGCGACGACCCGA
>CAYQDV010000378.1:0-1559 GCA_964416295.1 uncultured Planctomycetaceae bacterium | reverse complement strand
CCCCCCATGTCCACCGACATCCAACACGTTCGGGAACTCTTTGAACAGGCCATCGCCCTGCCGGAAGGGGAGTGGGCGTCGTTTCTGGACGAGGTCTGCGCTGGGGACGCCGCACTCCGGGCCGAGGTCCAGTCGCTGCTGGAGCAGGAGGCGCTGATCGGCGACGCGTTTCTTCGGCCGCCGCGGTCCGACCCCGAGGTCCGCCGTCGGCCGGATCGTTCCAATCCGCTGATCGGGAAGCGCATCGGCCCCTACCACGTCAAGAGTGTGATCGCCTCGGGCGGGATGGGGACGGTGTATGAGGCCATGCAGGACCAGCCACGCCGCGTCGTGGCGTTGAAGGTGATGCACCGCAACGTGGCCTCGCGGTCGGCGCTGCGGCGGTTTCAGTTCGAGTCGCAGGTGCTGGCGCGGCTGCGGCATCGGAACATCGCGCAGGTCTTCGCCGCCGGCATGCACGACGACGGCGACGGCGGCCGGGTGCCGTACTTCGCCATGGAATATATCCCCGGCGCGAAGTCCATCACGCGGTATGCCGACGATAAGGAGCTCGGGACGCGCGAGCGGCTTGGGCTGTTCGCCAAGGTGTGCGACGCCGTGCACCTCGGCCACCAGAAGGGCATCATCCACCGCGACCTCAAGCCCGCCAACCTCCTGGTGGATTCGGCGGGCGAACCGAAGGTGATCGACTTCGGCGTGGCCCGGGCGACCGACTCGGACCTGGCCATCACGACGCAGCAGACCAACATCGGCCAGCTCATCGGCACGATGCAATACATGAGTCCGGAACAGTGCGACGCCGACCCGCACGATCTGGACACGCGGAGCGACGTGTATGCGCTGGGTGTCGTGTTGTATGAGCTGTTGACCGGGCAACTGCCCTACGCGGCGTCGCGCACGACGATCTATCAGGCAACGATGACCATCAAGGAGCGGGCCCCGCGGCGCCCGTCGTCGATCAACCCGAAGCTCCGCGGTGACCTGGAGACGATCGTCCTGAAGGCGTTGGAGAAGGACCGCGACCGGCGCTATCAGTCGGCCGCGGGGCTGGCGATCGACATACGTCGATATCTGGCCGGCGAGCCGATCGCGGCCCGGCCGCCGAGTTTTGGCTACCTGGCGAGCAAGTTCGTTCGGCGGCACAAGTGGCAGTCCGCCGCGCTGGGCGCGGGTGTGCTTGCCGCGGTCGCGCTGGTTGTCATGGTGTTTGTCTGGAGCTTCTGGCAAGAGGCCGACGACGCCCGGAGTGAGGCTGTTCGGGCGCGCTCAGTAGCCGTGGCCGCACAGGGAGAGGAGCGTAAACAACGGCAACGGGCCGAGATCGCGCAGTACGGCGCGAAGCTCGGCGCGGCGGAGGCGGCCCTGAACATGAACGACGCCGCGACCGCCCGGCAGATTCTCCGACAGGCGCGTGAGCAAGGCCAATCGCCGGCGCCGGATGGTTCATCGATGCCCTGGGAATGGCGGCACCTGAGCAGCCGCGTGGATCAGAGCCTTCGCAACGTGCTGGAGTCGCCGGGGAGTTCGATCAGCGACATGGCGGCGAGTCCCGAGGGTCG
>CAYQDV010000377.1:0-1561 GCA_964416295.1 uncultured Planctomycetaceae bacterium | reverse complement strand
TTCGATCGTGCGGCCGACCGCTTCGCTGCGTCAGCCCGTGTCGCTGCTGGGCCTGCGACCGGTCAAGCGCTTGGCGCTCGGTTTTTCGCTTGTGTCAAACACGCGGCGGGGACGCTGCTCCGGCTTTGACTATGACGGATTCTGGTCCGCGTCGCTGGGCCGGGCCGTGGCGGCGCGTCACGTCGTGGACCGGATCGGCGGCTTTGCCGCGGACGAGGCGTTCACCTGCGGACTCCTTTCACAGATCGGCCGTCTGGCGCTGGCGACTGCCCATCCCGAATCCTACGCCGCGTTGCTCCGTACGATCGGCCGCGATGCGCCGGCCGCCGTCGCCGAGAAAGAGCAGGACACCTTCGGCATTGACCATAACGGATTGACCGCGGAGATGATGGCGGACTGGCATCTGCCAGAGCTCTTCTGCGACGCGGTCCGGTCGCAAGACGCTCCGGATGCGCAGGGGCTTGATCCAGACGGCCGCGCGTATCGATTCGGCCGGGCCCTGCGCGCGTCCGGTCTGATCGCGCATGTGTTGACGGACCCACAGGCGTCCGGAGAAACGCTTGCGCTGGTACACGAAGAGGCGCGGCTTCTGGGGATCGACGCATCCGATTTCGAGGGTGTTTTTGACGCGATCCGGGCGGCGTGGCGGAAGGCCGGCGGCATCTTCGTGATCGCCACGCGCGAAGTGCCCTCGCTGAAGCGGCTCGAGGAGATGGCGGCGGAGCGGCGCCGCGTCATCGCGAGAGACGAGCGATTCCAGGACGACTGCAGCGTTGCGGACCCACTCGGGCGCATGTAATCTGTGTCGTGGGGCGGACGGATGCATGACAGGGCTGCCGCACCGGCCAGTCTTAATTTTATACTGACGTATCTGTTTTGCGGGGTGCCGGGGCGCGGATCAAGACGCGTTGACGCCGAGGCTGCGCGTTCTCGTTTGTAGCCGCGGGGAGGGACCCGACTGCCAATCGGGTCGAGGCTCATGGACACCGACCGCCGACACCGCCCCACGCGGCTGCCGGCGGTCGGTCCGAAAAAACAGCGGTCGGCGGTCCACTCCGTTGGATCGTCGACCCAGTCCAACGCATCTCCACCCTACGCCGTGCCGCCGGCGTTTGGAATTGGTGCTTTCCCGTAGCCGGATAGGTCGCTTCCCGCGACTGCGTCGGCCTCATGGACCGCCGAGGGAATGGCAGTCGAGGCAAATAGTCGGATCGCGGAGGTAATCCGGTGGATGGGTTTCGGGCAGGGGCCAGATCGGATCGGCGCCCAGGTGGCAGAATCCGCAGGTCCGAACGGCGGCGCCGTGGTCGGTGCTGCGCGTGCCGGCGAAGGTGTAACGCCGCGCCGACAGCCTGGCCCGGCCCTCGGCGATGCCTCGATCCTGGTCGATGGTTCCGCTGAGCGCCCGCGTGTCCTCTTCGGCGTAGACGACGACGCTGCCCGTGGGTACATAGTCGCCCGCGGCGAAAAACCGGACGGGAAACTGCTCGGGAGCGGTCCCGTCGTCGGCCGCCAGGACGGCCCGCCAATCACCACACCCGCAACTGGCGAGGATGAAATC
>CAYQDV010000376.1:0-1585 GCA_964416295.1 uncultured Planctomycetaceae bacterium | reverse complement strand
TCGGACGACCCATCGCATCTCAGCCGAGTGTGTCGTACGCCTCACCGTAGATGCGCGCCGGCCCGATCACGCCCGCGGCGGGTGAGCGCAGGTCGCCGACCCCCAACGCCGCGGCCACTTGGTCCGGCCGAATCGCCAGATGCTCCGCGCACGGCTTTCCGACGTGCCGATGTCGCCCCCACCGCATCATGCCTAACTCCGGCTCGATCCACACCCAGTAGTCGTCGACGTTGGACCCGATCTGCATGACCCGGTCACCCAGGCCCGGCCGCAGGTCCATGCGGAGATTCGCCGGCCTGGCAAACAGGAAGTTGCTGTCGAGGTTGTAGACATGCTCCTGATCGTGGGAATCCCTGAAACGCGCTGTCACCGCGACGCCGGCAGACCAAAGGGCCCGATCGAGCCGGAGATTGTTCGCTGCGATCGTTTCGATGATCTCCGCCGTCCGGCGAGGCGGCGGCGATTCGGCGTCCGGAGCCGGCTTCGGCTCGATGCACGCCCCCACGCCAGCCAACGACGCGCCGCACGCAGCGACGAAAAGCCGACGAACAGAGCCATATCGACACCACTCTGTCATCTATCTTCGACCGCTTCCTCCGGCCGCAGAGGCGACGGGGGCGGCGCCGTCTCAGATGCCGGCGGGTCCTCGGCCGCGGCCTCCACATCCGCCCCGCCCGCCAGGATCGCGCCTAACTCGGCCGTCAGGTCTCGGACCTGCGCCTCGTCGAGCACGGGGTTGAACACGTCATGTCGGGTTTTGTCCCGACTCAATCGCATCCGCCATAGCTCCCCGCGCTCGTCTCGAAGGGTCTCTTCGTAGCGCAGCAGCCGCTTGCGCATCAGCATCAGGGCGAGCACGAACCGGAATCGAAGTTTCGAAGGCTGGTTCGACGCGCCGAGCCTCAGAAAGAAATCGACCAGCACGCCGTCGTCCACGAACACCTTCCGGCGCTCCGCCTTCTTCGGCAGCCGTGTTCGGAAATGGCAGAAAACGCCCTCCGGAGGGCCCGTCCAGCATTCCTCGCCGATGTCCCGTCGCTCAAAACCCACCTCAGTCTCAAACAAAGCACTGTAGAACGACTCGCCCTCGCCCAACGCCCGGTCGCACACGTCGCAGCGACCGGCCGGGCGCGAAATCTCGAAACCTGCCATATCCGCTCAACACCCCGTCCAGTCGTCGGCCACCGCGGCCGGTTCCTTCCGTAACTCCGACGCCGTCGACTCGGCATCTTCCATCGCCGACGGCACAGGGTCCGCCTCCGGAAGCACGGCCGGAGTGGAGTGGGCACCGTCGTCCGACGGCGTGTACCCGTTCATCCGGCGCTTGCGGTAGTTGTGGACGTACTCCCAAACCACGAACCCGACGAACGTCGCCAGGACAAGGCCGCCCACGATGTAGCCGACCATCCGCGTCGGCCCCGCGATCCGCATGATGAACCTGGGAAAGCGGGAGCCGACCCAAATCCACAGCGGCACGGAAATCAGAGCCGCCGTTCCGTCGAACGTCAGGAACTTCCAATACGGCACGCGAAAGATCCCCGCCGTCACGAACATGACCGCACGGAGTCCCGGCATGAACCGGGCC
>CAYQDV010000375.1:0-1631 GCA_964416295.1 uncultured Planctomycetaceae bacterium | reverse complement strand
ACGGGAGCAGCAGGCTCGGCAGGAGCCTCGCCCTCCCGCTGGGCAGCCCGCAGATCCAAGGTTGACGGCACACTAGCCCTTGTTCCAGAGCGTTCCTCCGAAGACGGCGCGGTCGCCGAGGTGTTCCTCGATTCGCAACAGTTGATTGTACTTGGCGAGGCGATCGGTTCGTGAGAGGCTGCCGGTCTTGATCTGGCCGGCGTTGGCGGCGACGGCAATATCGGCGATGGTCGTGTCCTCGGTCTCGCCGCTTCGATGGCTGATGACGGACGTCCAGCCGGCGCGGGCGGCCATGTTGATCGCGTTGAAGGTTTCCGTGAGCGTTCCGATCTGGTTGACTTTGATCAGGATGCTGTTGGCCGACTTCTGCTCGATGCCCCGGCCGAGGCGCTGCGTGTTGGTCACGAACAGGTCATCGCCCACGAGCTGAACCCGCTCGCCGAGCCGCTCGGTCAGTTTGCCCCATCCGCCCCAGTCGTCTTCGGCCAGGGCGTCCTCGAGGCTGCGGATGGGCCACTGCCGGACTTTTTCCGACCAGTATTCGATCATTTCCTCGGCGTTGAGCACGCGGTCCGGGCGGCTCTTGAAGAACTTGTAGCGGTCGGGGGCGCCGGCCTCGTTGGCCAATTCGCTGGCGGCGGGATCGAGGGCGAAGAAGACCTGGTCGCCGAGCTTGTAACCCGCTTTTTCCACGGCGGCGGCAATCACCTCGAAGGCTTCGTCGTTCGATTTCAAGCTCGGGGCATAGCCGCCCTCGTCGCCGACGGCGGTGTTGTAACCCTTGTCTTTGAGGACCTTTTTGAGCGTGTGGAAGATCTCGACGCCCCAGCGCAGGGCCTCGCGGAAGCTGGGCGCCCCCCACGGCTGGATCATGAACTCCTGGAAGTCGACCGTGCTGTCGGCGTGCTTTCCGCCGTTGAGGATGTTCATCATGGGGACCGGCAGGACGTTGGCCTGGCATCCGCCGAGATAGCGGAACAGGGGCAGCTCGCAGGATTCGGCCGCCGCCCGGGCGGTGGCCAGCGACACGGCGAGGATGGCGTTGGCGCCGAGCTTGGACTTGTTGGGCGTGCCGTCGAGTTCGATCATGGCGGCGTCGACCTCTTCCTGGTCGGTGGCGTCCAGCCCGATGACGCACTCGGCGAGCTGCGTGTTGACGTGGTCGACGGCCTTGAGCACGCCCTTGCCGCCAAACCGGGACGCGTCCCCGTCGCGCAGCTCGACGGCCTCGTGTTCGCCGGTCGATGCGCCGCTCGGCACGATGGTGTGTCCGCTGGCGCCGTCCTCCAGGACGACGACCGCCTCGACGGTGGGGTTTCCTCGGGAGTCCAGTACCTCGCGACCGTGGACGTGAATGATTTCGGTGCTCATGGCGGCTACTTCCATTCGGTTAGAAGGTTACAGGTCTATCGACCGGCCCGTGCGTCCGACTGAACGGTGCCGGGCCTGCCGGCAGGCGGTCTCGCCCGTGAGCCGTGCCACGCCGTCGGCGCGGACCCGCACGGCCATGGGCTTCGCCACGGTAATCTGTCACATCGGGATTGACCAGTAGACGCGCAGAATCCGCCGAAGCACAGGTCCGTGACGGAATCGGCGGGGATATGTCTTGCCGTTTCTCGCTGAACAGGCCC
>CAYQDV010000374.1:0-1727 GCA_964416295.1 uncultured Planctomycetaceae bacterium | reverse complement strand
TTCTGGGAGTACCGCCTGGACTGCTGCCCGGATTGCGGAGGCCGTGTGAAGCGGGAGCCGCCCCTCCGCAGGACGCCGAAACGTCGGTGATGGTCGCCGGATCTTCGCGCAATTCCGCGACGCTAGACACGGTTTCGGCGACCTCGAGTTGCTTGAGCCTGCCCAGATCGTCAACCGGCGGCCGCACGCGCAGCGGCTCGGCGGGGTTCGGCCGGCGAAGGACGATCGCGGCCACGCTGCCGAAAGTGGTGAGAGCGAAGCGGAATCCGACGAACCGCAGCCGACCCATCCGCGACGAAGAGCGGATCGAGACAGACAAGTCGTCTTACGTGCAGTACCCGGCCGCGGGCTTCAGCCCGCGCGGCCTCTCACACGCAAGAGATGTGCCCAACTTGGCATGCTCGCTGCACAATTGCACACGGTGACTTGCCGAGAAGTCACGCATGTCGCGGCGCTGACGTGGCGTCCTTCTCGCGGATCGCTGGTGGACGGACCTTGGTTTGAGATGAGTCCCGCGGTCCGGCCTGTCCCTATCGCGTGCCCACAAAGGCGGGGAAGTCATCCGATGAAGGATCGTTCGTGAGATTCGTCTGACCGCTGCCGTCGGCGTTCATGATCCAGATGTCCGGGGGACCGAGGCTTTCGTCGATGGACGTGTACGCGATCCTGGCGCCGTCATGGCTGTAGACCGGTCGGCCGTCCTGGCTGTTGTTGTGGGTCAGCCTGGTCTTGCCGGTGCCGTCCACGCGCATGAAGTAGATTTCCAGATTGCCGTCACGGGCGGTGGCGAAGGCGATCCGCGTGCCGTCGGGGCTGAAGACGGGGGTCTGATCGGTGGCCGGGTCGGTGGTCAGTTGCGTCACGCCGGAGCCGTCGGCCTTCATCATGTAGATGTTGTAGTCGCCGGCCCGATTGGAGGTGAACGCGATCCAGGAACCGTCCGGGCTGAACACCGGCTCGCGGTCGTCGATGGTGTTGTTGGTCAGCCGGGTCTGCGCTGTGCCATCCCGGTTCATCACGTAGATCTCGAATTGCCCGACGCCCGTCGCATCACGATCCGTCCAGAAGGCGATTCGCGAGGCGTCGTGGTTGAACGAGGGCGAATAGTCGTCGGCCGAGTTATTCGTCAGACGGGTCTGGCCCGTGCCGTCCGCCCTCATGGTGTAGATTTCCGAATTGCCATCGCGGTCGCTGTCAAACGCCACAATCTTGCCGTCCGGACTGACGGTGGGCGACCCGTCGTCAAAGGCGTTGTTGGTGATCTTGGTGACCACCGTCCCACTGAGGGTCATCCGGTAGACCTCGTCGTCGCCGTCGCGGTTGGATTGGAACCAGATCACCGGTTCACAGGCGGTGAGAAAAAGGCCGCACAACACGATGCCATAGGTGCAGAATCTGTTCATGTCTGTTTCCTTTCAGATACCATGTCATGTCAAGAACGGGGCGTCCCGGTCGGGGCGCTCTGCCGGGGTTCGGCCTCCCCGCGACCATACAGCCGGCGTCTGCTACGCCCGGATTATATCCGCCGTGGAAGACAAGTCGATGCGAATCTCCTGAACAAACTTCGGCGGGCGATCCGCGGCAGAGGTCGTGCCAAGCCTCTTTCACGAGTCGGTGCCGGTCCCGCCTGCCGATCGAACACTTTTTTTGCTGGACAAATCTCGCTCGTCGGTCACTAGTGCATGGTCACACGTTGCTTTGTGGGTTCGAAGGCCCCTTGGCGGCCT
>CAYQDV010000373.1:0-1918 GCA_964416295.1 uncultured Planctomycetaceae bacterium | reverse complement strand
GCGAAAGATGCACCGCGTCCATCGGACAGGAGTGAAACCGATTCTGCCAGAGGTGACCGCTGCGACCGTGAAGGCGGTTGACGTACTGGGTGTAGCAATAATGCGTGCGCCCCACGGCCTTGGCGAGCGCATCCTCGGTAGCGGGGACGGCGATCAGGTGGACGTGATTGGTCATCAGGCAGTACCCGATGACTGTGAGGCCATAGGCTTCCGAACACTGCTTGAGCATGGCGAGATAGGCGCGATGATCGCCTGCGACGAAAAACACGTCCTGCCGGTTGTTGCCCCGCTGGGCGACATGGTGCGGAACCCCGGGCACGACTGTCCTTGCGACACGCGGCGTATCCCAAGGCTACCGCGTCAGCGCGGAAACGTCCACGAAAACCGGTGACTGTCCCTATTATCCCCTAGTTTATATGCAGATGACTACTTTCCTGCGCCTGCAGACGAACGGAATTGCGCCAGTCGCAATCAACCCCAGCACGGCTGGCTCCGGAACGGTTGACAACTGAAACGCCAAATCATTCGGAAACGTCGTCTGCACCCAATCAAGCGTGAGAGGGTTGATGAAGGCGTGTCCCAAGCCGTCGGTTGCTGAGTCCTCCCATCGGAAGAGTGTGCTGATATCGTCCACCTGAACGACTTCGAACCAGAGCGGCGTGCCGGCCGGCACCGTTGTGGGATTCGGCAAGTCCACCTGGAAGCGGAACTCGGGGTGCCCTGGGAAGACCGTGACACCCGTAGCTATGCGCTGTGGATCGATGAAACTCTCCTCGAACAGGACGTTGCCCGGCAGGCCGTCCGAGGGCCGCGGTTCGTAAAATCGGAGCCGCATGATCTCCGAGGCGGGTGGATTGTTCTCCTCGTAGAATCCCCACCAGATGACTCGCCGAATCGTCGCTGGGGTGGTCAGCGTGAAGTCGCTGGCGTTTCGCTGCCAGAACTGGCCGACGGAAGGCAGAAAGAAGTCCAGATCCGCCCCCGGCCCGCCGAATGGCGCAGGTGGATGATCCACTACGATCCCGCCGCCGGCCCCCCGCGGGTCGGGCATCGGCGGGACCATGTTCTGCGCCCGCGCCGGCCGCGTGCCCGCCAGCAGCCCGAACGCCATCGCCGCCAGAATGTTCAGTCTCCGTCTCATCCTCGTGACCTCCCGCCTGCCGGCTCCCCACCCACACATCGCGGGTCGCCTCGCCTCGGTTCCGACCGGCCGCGAACGCGGCCACGTGCGCCGCCACCCTACATAACTGCTCCGCTGCTCATTTTATTCCCGCAACTCCGAGATTCTCCAGAAAGAACCTGCCAAACCGGAGAGCCGAGATGCAAGGCGTGCCTGCCCGGCCCCGGGCGACCGACCCCCGGCAACGTGCCGCACCATCTACCCGGATCGTGGGATACGCTCCGCGCCGCTTCGTCGTCGTCAAACGCCAGTGCATCGACGCGCCACTTCGTTACAATGGCACCGACATGACCCCGGCTGTCCAGACCGCTGATCCGCGACCGGCACCCGCCGTCGGACTCCATACGCTGCTGGCGCGAGCGCTGGGCGTGTCGCCGGACCTCGGCGGCGGCCGCGAGATCGAGATTCGCGACGTGTCCGCCGACTCGCGCCTGATCGGTCCCGGCGGGCTGTTCGTGGCGGTTCCCGGGACACGAAAGGACGGGGCCGCGTTCATCGGCGACGCCGTGGCGCGCGGCGCCGAGGCGGTGGTCGTCGGGCCGGAAGACGCCGTTCCACCGCAGACGGTGGCGGTTCGTGTCCCGGATACGGCCGCGGCCTTGGCGCGGATCGCGGCGGCGCTGTACGGACTGGATGCCATTCAGGCGTCCGGCGGTCTTCGCGTCGTCGGCCTCACCGGCACCAACCGCAAGAGCACCGGCGCCCATCTGACGCGGGCGATTCTTCGACAGCATCACG
>CAYQDV010000372.1:0-1951 GCA_964416295.1 uncultured Planctomycetaceae bacterium | reverse complement strand
GATTCTCGACACAGCCCGCATTACGAGCGCACGCCTCCGGGGCCGATCCGCCCGAAGCGGTCGAGCTGGTGCAGCGCCGCTCGCAAGTCCCGGGGAATCGGGGCCTCCAGGCGCATCGGGGCGCCCGTCTTCGGATGACGGAATCGGACGGATTCGGCGTGGAGCGTGGCGCGGGCGATCAGGGGCTTTTCACCGTGTCGCCGGCTCGGCCGATAGCCGGCCTTGAACGAAGACAGCATGAGTTCGTCCGCTCCACCGCACAGCGGGTCGACCGCCAGCGGCATGCCGACCGCGGAAAGGTGCCTGCGAATCTGGCCCGGCACAGACGTCCGTGGGCGGCACTCCAGCAACGCGAACCCCACGAAGCCGTCCCGGATGCGCCAGTCCGTGGTGGCCGGACTTCCGCCCGGCGCGTCGCCGCGACGACGCCGGCCCGACGCGTCGATCGGCCGGTCGATCGTCCCGCGATCTCCGATGAATGACGCCCGAACCAGGGCAAGGACGCAGACCTCCAGTACGCCCTCCTCCAAGTGTGCGGAGAGGTCCTTGCGAACCTCTTCGCTTCGGGCGAGCACCACGACGCCGCTGGCATCCTCGTCGATCGGAGCGACGTCAAAGAGCGGACCCGGCTCGGTCGCCGTCGCGGCGGATTCCGGAAGCGCCACGCGGCCGAACCGGTCCGGCGCGATGCGCATCCCCGCCGGTTTATTCAGCACAAGGACATCGGCGTCCCGGTGCAGGCACTCAAGCGTCCTCGGGGAGTTCGGAGACATGAAAGCAGCGTTCAACAGGGGAGGGTGCCGTTCCTGACACGCCGTTCGAATTGCCCGCGACCGAGCCGGACGGTCGCATCGGTGGGTTACGGTGTCGGCAACCCGTGGTTTGCCTCCTCGCCCGCGTGTTCGTCGCTCTCCAGCAACGACTCTTCGAAGCAGACCCGCTCGATGTGGTTGGCTCGGCCCGTGTCTGCATCCACGCGGACGAGGATACCGCACAGACGAGCGTCCCCGGCGGCCACGTCAAACGGCGCGGGCATGCCCGTCATCAGGGCCTTGAGGACGCGATCCTTGCGACGACCGAGGACGCTGTCATAGGGGCCGGTCATGCCGAGATCGGTGATGTAGGCCGTGCCCTGCGGCAACACGCGTTCATCGGCGGTCTGCACGTGGGTGTGCGTGCCAAACAGCACGCTCACGCGCCCGTCGAGGTGCCAGCCCATGGCGATCTTCTCGCTCGTGGCCTCCGCGTGCATGTCGACGACGACGATCCGCACATCCTGTGGGAGGCGCTGGAGGACGTGGTCGATCGCGTGAAACGGGCAGTCGCTGACGGTCCTGATGAACAGCCGGCCGATCAGTTGTATGACGGCCACCTTCGGACCTGCCGGCGTCGTGAAGACCGCCCACTTGTGTCCCACGGCTTCGCTCGGATAGTTGGCGGGGCGGACGATTCGATCGGATTGCTCCAGAACGGGCAGGATGTCGGCCTTGCGAAAGGCATGGTCGCCCAAGGTCATCAAGTTCACACCGTAACGCAGAAACTTTTCATAGAGATTCGCGGTCAACCCCGATCCGGCCGCCGCGTTTTCCACGTTGGCGATGACGCAGTCGATGCCGTGTTGCCGGACCAGCCGCGGGACGGCGCCGGAGACCACGAACCGGCCGGGCCGGCCGACGACGTCGCCGATGCAGAGCAGTGTGATGTCCAATGAGGCCGTCGCTTTCCAGCCGCCGCCGCGACGCCGGTTCGTCTTTGCCGGAGCGATCGGTGTCGGGTCGTCGGATACAGAGGCTCAATGTCGTTCAGTATAGCCTCCAGGGCTGCCGGTGCCACCCCGCCGCTTCAGAAAGGTTCATCCTCATCCATCTCCGGCAGACCGAGCGAGTCGAACAGGGCACGAGGCGTCTCAAACTGACCGATGAACACGGCAAGTTGCGCCATCGCCATCTGC
>CAYQDV010000371.1:0-2013 GCA_964416295.1 uncultured Planctomycetaceae bacterium | reverse complement strand
AAGGCGGCATGACGGCCGGCCTCGTAGGCGGCGCGGATGCTCGACCAGTCCGAGGCGGACAGCCCCTCGGGCACTTGGTCGGCGGCGTTTGTACCGTTGATGTCGGCGGCGGTGCCTTGGGCTGTGGCCCGGCCGGCGCCCAGGGCGAAGCAGGCCAGGATGGCGGCGAGGGTAAAACACGACACGGGGGCGCAGCGGAAACGGTGGGTGATCATCATCTGTCTTCCTTCCTGCTGAAGTGTGATGGACAGCGTTAGGGGTGCCGCTCGCACGGACAGCATGATCCTGTCGCATCTTGCGTCAGATTGTCTCCGACGGCGTGATTGTACACGATCAAAGCCGTCCGAGTCAATGGGCCTTGGCGCGGTCGGGTGGGGCCTGGGTTCAGCCTGTCTCCAAACTCGACCGCGAGGCCGCGCACGCCGCGGCCGCCCCTTGTAGAATCCGTGCATGATGACCCGGCGACACCTGCCGTGGCCTTGGCGCGTCTGTGCCGCCGCAGTCCTGTTGACATCTACGGGCTGTGGTCAGTCGCCGCCCGGTGTTGCGACCCGGCCCGTCCAACCGACATCCGATTCGACGCCCGTCGGCACCGGCGCGCTGCCCGCCGACGACGAGCCGCCACGTCTTGCCGCGACACTGATCCCCACCGATTCGACGCGCTATCCCTACAACCATGCGGCGTCGATCGCCGAGCTGCCCAACGGCGACCTGATCGTCGCCTGGGGCGCCGGCTCGCGCGAACTCGGCGACGACACCGTGATCGTCATGTCCCGCCGCCCTGCCGGCGAGACCACCTGGACCGCCCCCGTCGTGGTCGCCGATCGGCCCGATCGCGCCGACGCCAATCCCGTCCTGTTCGTGGACGGCGGCGGACGGGCGCGGCTCTTCCACGTCGAGATGTTCGGTCAGACCTTTTGTCTCGGCCGCGTCGTCGTCCAGACGAGCGACGACCTCGGCCGCACGTGGTCGTCGCCACGGCCGGCGTTCGACGCCATCTGCGTCATGGTCCGCAACCCTCCGATCGTCACACGCGCCGGGCGATGGGTCATGCCGGCCTATATCCAAGGGGTCTATGCCTCCCAGTTCTGGCTCAGCGACGACCACGGCGAGACGTGGCGGCCGACCGCTTCGCTGTTCTCCTTCCCGGAAAACAACCTGCAACCCGCTGTGGTCGAACTCGACGACGGGGAAGACTTCCCAGCCTACTGTACCACAATGCCTATCTGTACCACAATGACGTGGCTTCCTGACACGAAAGCGCGGACTTGTTCGTGATTTTTTCAAGAGAATCCCCCTCGACGGCCCCCGAGAGCGTATCCTGACCAGAGTTGCTGGCTGCCCATCTTCCATGAGGCCCTGTCATACTCCGGGTTGGCCGCCAAGAAGCGTGGTCGCCAGCCGCTCCGTCTTTGCACAATCCTGGCATCCATCTCGCCCGGCCGGCGGCGCCGGCAACTCGTAGAGTTCGCGGGTGCGGGCGAAGAGCGGTTCGAGCCGGGCGAGATCGAGGTCCACATGCCGGATATGAGCGGAGAAGCCCATCAGGAAGCCGGCGTCATCGCACATCGCGGCCGCATCGACCGACGGGTCGGTCATTGGCTCCATGTAGATGAGGGCGAGACCGGTGACCGGAGCGAATCCGCATGCGTCGCCGAGCATGGCGTAAGCATTTAGCTGAACTTCATACATGGGCAGCAATTCATCCTGGGCAGCCGTGAAACGCGCTGTCTTGTAGTCCACGATCAGGTGGGATCGATCGGATCGGACGAGGATGCCATCCGCCGCACCGGTCAATAGGATGTTGTGCTCGTCGATCACCATGTTGAAATGATGCCAGCTTGACGGCTCGCGGTAGCCGACGATGTTGCCCAGGTCGGCAAGCCACGGCGGCGCCGTTCCGTGGGCATCGAAGTAGCCGTGGACGACATGCTTGGTGTAGGCGTCGATCGATGAGAAGAGGCCCCGGAAGATCTGGAATGGTAACCCATTCTGGCGCTTTAGTTTGACCCG
>CAYQDV010000370.1:0-2045 GCA_964416295.1 uncultured Planctomycetaceae bacterium | reverse complement strand
GGGATTCTCGGTCCAGCGGTCCAGCGGGGATTCTCGGTCCAGCCGTCAGGTGGATGCCAGGGCGGCAAGGGCGTGGTCGCGGAGGACGATCGCGCGGGGCGCGGCCCGTTCCGGCGCCAGCTTCTCGACGTCCGTCGCGTCTCGTCGCTTCAGCTCCACGACTCCGTCGGCGAGGCTGCGGCGGCCGACGACGATGTGGATCGGAATGCCGATCAGGTCGGCGTCCTTGAATTTGAAGCCGGCCCGCTCGTCACGATCGTCGAACAGGACGTCGACGCCCGCCGCGGCCAGTTCGTCGTGGATATTGCGAGCGGTCTTCATCACGTCTTCGTTCCTCGGATCGAGTGCGATGATCTCCACCTCGAACGGCGCGATCGACATCGGCCAGAGGATGCCGTTGTCGTCGTGGTGCGACTCGATGGCCGCCGCCATGATCCGGTTCAGCCCGATTCCGTAGCACCCCATGATCAGCGGCCGGGCCTTGCCGTTGCGATCGAGGTAGGTGGCCTTCAGCGCGTCACTGTACTTCGTGCCCAGCTTGAAAACGTGTCCGATTTCGATCGCCTTCCGCAGGCGCAGCGGCGAACCGCTGCCGGTCGGCGACAGGTCGCCGTCGGCGACCCTTCGAATGTCCGCCACGATGACCTTGTCACCCTCGATCGGGAAATCCCGGCCGGGGTTGACGTTTTTGACGTGGTAGTCCGTCCGGTTCGCCCCCGTCACGGCGTTGCGCATCGCCGCGACGGCCGGATCGACCATCAACCGCGCGACGCGGTCGATCAATCCCTGCGGCCCGGCGAATCCCACGTCCGCCCCGGTGAGGTCGCGGATGACCGCCTCGTTCGCCATGTCCAGGCGCATCCCCGACGCCTTCGCCAGCTTCTGCTCGTTCAATTCATGATCGCCTCGAACGAGCGCGACGACGACGCGCGATTCCGCCGGCGTGGAGGGCCGTCCTTGCGGTTCTTCCGCCACGAAGATCAATGTCTTGATCATCTGTTCGGGGCGTGTTCCGAGCAGGGCGCACACGTCCTCAATCGTCCCCTTGCCCGGCGTGGGCACCTCGCCCAGCGGCTGCGTCGGCTCGTCGCAGGGGGCAAAGGCCGCCGCCGTAGCCCGCTCGGTGTTGGCTGCATAGTCTCCGTTTTCGCTCAGCGCGACCCAGTCCTCGCCGGCGTCGGTCAGCATCATGAACTCGTGCGAGGCGTCGCCGCCGATCGGTCCGCTGTCCGCCTCGACGGCGACATAGGGCAGGCCGCACCGCGAAAAGATACGGCAGTAGGCGTCGTACATCTTTCGATAGGTCTCGTCGAGGCTCTCCTTCGAGTCGTGGAAGCTGTAGGCGTCCTTCATGAGGAACTCGCGCGTACGCAGCACACCGGACTTCGGGCGGGCCTCACCGCGAAACTTGACCTGAATCTGATAGAGCGTCGTCGGAAGCTGCTTGTAGCTTCGCAGGTAGGCCCGCGCGATCTCGGTAATCGGCTCCTCGTGCGTCGGGCCGAGCACCGTCTGGGTCCGCCAGTCGCCCTCGGGGCCGGCCAGCCGGAGCAGGACGTCCCCCATGGCTGCGGTGCGGCCGGTCTGGTCCCACAGCTCGATTGGGTGGAGGACGGGCATGTGCAGCTCGATCGCGCCGGCGCGGTTCATCTCTTCGCGGACGATCGCCTCGACCTTCCGCAGCGACCGGTAGCCGAGCGGCAGATAACTGTAAACGCCGGCGGCCAACTGGCGGATCAGCCCCGCCCGAAGCATGAGTTGATGGGAAGGCACGACCGCGTCGCGCGGCAGCTCCTTGGTAGTCGGTATCAAGAACTCGGTCCATCGCATTTCAAGAACCCCTGCCGGCGACCCCATGAAATCGGCCCATTACGCCCTGTTCGGTGACAAGTTGCAAGCGCGCCGCGCAAAAGGGCGGCCCCGCGGGGTCCGTGACAGAAACGGCGGAGACTGTCGTGGCGTCCCGTAGGGACGAATCGAGCCAAGCCCAGCACGCAGTGCTGGGGTTTGTACGAGACCGAGACAACCGAGTCCCGTAGGGACGA
>CAYQDV010000369.1:0-2046 GCA_964416295.1 uncultured Planctomycetaceae bacterium | reverse complement strand
TCGGGCCGGCCGGGCGATCATCGACGCCCTCCGCCGCGACCTTCGCAACTTTCGCCGGCGCAACCGGCTCGACCGCGTCGTCGTCCTCAACGTCGCGTCGACCGAGCCGATCTTCAAACGCTCGGCGCAACACGCGGACTGGAACCGGCTCGCGGCGGCGCTGAAGCGATCTCGTCGCCCGCCCGTGCCCGCCAGCAGCCTCTATGCCATCGCGGCCATCGAGGAGTCGATGCCCTACGTCAACTTCACGCCCTCGCTCGGGGCGGACGTGCCGGCGATCCGCGAACTGGCCGACGCCCGCGGCGTGCCCCTGATGGGCCGCGACGGCAAGACCGGCGAGACGCTCGTCAAGAGCGTGCTGGCGCCGATGTTTCGCGACCGGGCGCTGGACCTCTTGAGTTGGACGGGCCACAACATCCTCGGCAACCTGGACGGCCACGTGCTGGCCGACCCGGCCAACAAGGCGTCCAAACTCCGGACCAAGAGCAACGTCATCCGCTCGATCATGGGCCGCGAGGTTGCCACCCATGTCTCTATTGAATATGTGGAGTCGTTGCACGACTGGAAGATCGCGTGGGACCACGTGCATTTCCGCGGCTTCCTCGGCACGCCAATGAGTCTGCAATTCACCTGGCAGGGCGCCGATTCGATCCTAGCGGCGCCGCTCGTCCTCGACCTCGCCCGGCTGGCCGATTTTCACGCCGCCGGCGGCGGTACGGGCGTCATGACGCACCTGGCGTGCTTCTTCAAGTCGCCGATGGACGTCGCCGCACGGGATTTCTCGACACAGGTCGAGATGCTGCGCCGCTACGTGGCCGCGCACACGCCGGCCCGTTCGCGCCGTGCGCCGGAGGTCCGCCGGTGAACCTCCGCCTGGCCTACAGCACCAACGCCTACCTGCGATTCGGCATCGACGACGCCATCGATCGGATCGCGGCTCTCGGCTATCGCGGCATCGAGCTGATGGCCGATGCCCCGCACATCTGGCCGGCTGACGCGACGCCGGATCGGATCGACGCCGTCCGCGCGGCCCTGGATCGCCGCGGATTGTCGATTTCCAACGTCAACGCCTTCATGATGAACAAGATCGGCGACCCGCGCCAGCCCTACTGGCACCCGAGCTGGATCGAGCCGGACCGGGCCTATCGCCGGGTTCGCATCGACCACACCCGGGCCGCGCTGTCGCTCGCCCGGCGCATGGGCGCCCCCCACGTCACCACCGAGCCGGGCGGCCCGGTCGAAGCGGGGTCGACCTATGCCGCGGCGATGAAGCTCTTTGTCGAGATGCTCAAACCCGTCGTCGAGCACGCCGAGCGCGAGCGGGTCCCGCTCCTGATCGAGCCGGAACCAGGGCTGTTGATCGAGCGATTCGAGCAATATGTCGAGGTCGCCGACCGGATCGATTCGCCGTTCCTCGGGCTCAATTTCGACATCGGTCACGCCTATTGCGCCGGCGAAGACCCCGAACGCTGGATCCCGCTGGTGGCGCCCCACACCCGGCACTATCACATCGAAGACATCGCCGCCTCGCGCGTTCACCGCCACCTCGTGCCCGGCGACGGCGCCATCGACTTCGCCACCGTCCTGCGGGCGATCGAGCAGACCGGCTATGCCGGCTGGCTGACCGTCGAGCTGTATCCGTTTGTGGACGACCCGGACGGTGCCGGTCGCACGGCGATGCAGCACCTCGACGAAATAGCGGCCGGTCTATGAAGACCCTGCGGGCCTGGTGCGAACTGATCCGCCTGCCCAACACGTTCACCGCGCTGGCGGACATCCTCGCGGGCTGGTGGCTGGCGACGATGAGCCTTCAGGGGTCGTGGCGGCTCGGGGCGCTGCTGGCAGCGTCGGCCTGTCTCTATTCGGCCGGCATGGTGCTGAACGACCTGCAGGACATCGAGATCGATCGGCGCCAGCGCCCGGACCGTCCGCTGCCGTCCGGCCGGATCAAGACGCGGCAGGCTGCCATTGTCGCCGACACCCTCATGCTTATACAGACGTGTTGCGACGGCCGCGCCAGGACCCCGAGCGACACCGTGTCTGATG
>CAYQDV010000368.1:0-2136 GCA_964416295.1 uncultured Planctomycetaceae bacterium | reverse complement strand
GTGCCCTCGATCGTCTTCGGCCTGTTCGGAAACGCGTTCTTCTGCGTCTACCTCGACATGGGTTTCTCGATCCTCTCCGGCGGCCTGACGCTGGCATGCATGGTGTTGCCCATCCTGATCCGCTCGACGGAGGAGGGATTTCGCTCCGTGCCCGACGACTACCGCTTGGGCGCCGCGGCCCTCGGGATGTCACGCACCAGCGCGCTGGTCCACCTGCTGCTGCCGGCCGCGGCGCCGGGGCTGGTCGTGGGGCTGGTGTTGGGCATCGGCCGGGCCGTCGCCGAGACCGCCGCCCTGATCTTCACGAGCGGCTATGTAGACCGGATGCCCCGGTCGTTGCTCGACTCCGGACGGTCGCTCTCCATTCACATCTTCGACCTGTCGATGAACGTCCCCGGCGGCGACGCGAACGCCTACGCCTCGGCCCTGGTGCTCATCGCGCTGCTTCTCATCATCAATTGGGCGGCGTCGTGGATGTCAGACCGCTGGCTGCATCGGAGGATTATCACCGTATGAATCCGCCACCCCACCACACCGCCACCGCTTTCACCCTCGGCCCCCTCCAGGCCGGCCCGCCGTGCTGCGTACCCGAACCGCTCATCCGCGTCGAGACGCTGTCGGTGCACTACGGCCGCAAGCCGGCGTTCGAAGACGTCACGCTCACCATCAACCGCGGCTGCACGACGGCCCTGATCGGACCCTCCGGATGCGGCAAGACCAGTTTCCTCAACTGTCTCAATCGGCTGACGGACCTGATCCCCGGCTGTGGCGTGAGCGGGCGAATCACGATCGGCTCACTCGACGTCCGCTCACCCGCGCTCGACGTCCGAGCGCTGCGGCAGCGGGTCGGCATGATCTTTCAGAAGCCGAACCCCTTCCCGCTCACGATTCGGAAGAACCTCGACCTGCCGCTCCGCGAACACGGCGTGCGGTCGCGCGGGCAACTCGCGGAAACCCGGGAGGCCGTCCTTCGCGAGGTCGGCCTGTGGGAAGAAGTGCGGGATCGGCTGGAGGAATCCGCGATGTCGCTGTCCGGCGGTCAACAGCAACGGCTCTGCATCGCGAGGGCGATCGCGCTGCGGCCGGACGTGCTCCTCATGGACGAACCCTGCAGCGCCCTCGACCCCATCGCCAGTGGCGTCGTCGAAGACCTGATCGGACGCCTCCGCCACCGCTTCACCGTCCTGGTGGTCACCCACAATCTCGCCCAGGCCCGACGAATCGCCGACTATGCCGCGATGTTCTGGGTCAAGGGCGGGTCCGGGCGCTTGATCGAGCAGGGCACCGCGAGCCAGATCTTCGAGACGCCCGCCGACGCCATCACCGCGGCCTACACCAACGGCCGCGTCGGCTGAAGCCGCCCAGGGGTCTGCCGGCGAAGGGTGCTACGAACCGACGTCGGACGAACGCCTCTGAGACGAACGCCGACGCGCCCGCGCCGATGCAATCAGGACGATCGCAAACCCGATGACGACGTGGGCGATTCCGATCATCGCCGCCCACGAGGATCCATGGAACGACACGCCGCCCGGAGCGAGTACGCCCAACCGCATGAAGAACAACCCCTGAATGAGCAGCAGCGCGCTGAACGCCGCGGCCCGCCAAGACATCCGTCGATGGAGCACGAGTACGAAGGCCGTCGCCAGGATGATCAGCTCCCGCAACAGCGGGAACACCGCAATGCCGTAGGACAGCGACACCGGAATGTTGCTCGCCAGGGTCCGCGCGTTCAGCCGGTTGCCACGGGTCGTGGACACGATCGACTTCTTCCGCCCCGGCCCCATCCAGTCTCCCTGCGGCGTCTGGACCCAGACATGTCGGAGGTCCGTCACGATCCGCGCGTCGTACCCGAGCTTCCGCATCAGCGACGCCGCCATGACGGCCCGCCCGTCGCAGTCCTCCCGGATCTGCCCATCGCCGGACGCAGCGGCCCGGGCGAACATCTCGTGCACCGTCGGCAGATAGTCCGCCGACCCCCACACGTCCCAGTCCCAGGCGTAGGCCACCTTGTCATAGACGCACTTCTGCACCGCCGCCTGCACCTGTTTCGGACGCGGACTTTCGCCGCCGACGCCGGCCTCCACCTCCGCCGCCCAAGCCGCCCACTCCGGGGCGCCCGGCCGACTCACCCCCCCC
>CAYQDV010000367.1:0-2141 GCA_964416295.1 uncultured Planctomycetaceae bacterium | reverse complement strand
CCGCGTTCCTCTCGGTCGGGGAGACCGCGGGCGGATTGCCCCTCGGGGGGGCAAGGGAAGGGACCGCCCCCGGGCCTGGCCGCGGGCGGGGTCCCCGTTTCCCCCTCGCCTGTGCGCGCGCCCGGCAGGGGAACGACTAGGCATTCTCGTTCCAGCGAGCGGCTTCGCGCGGGTCGGGATGGCGGCTAGACTCGGCCGAGACCGTGGCGCGGCCCACCCCACGCGGCTGGAGGACAAAAATGAGCGTGCCTCTATTGGATCTCGCGGCGCAGTACCAATCGATCCGCGATGAAATCCGACCCGTGCTCGACGCGGTGTGCGACCGGCAGTCGTTCATCCTCGGGCCTTATGTGAAGGCGTTTGAGGACGACGTCGCCGCCTATTGCGAGACGAGGCACGCCGTGGGCGTGTCGAGCGGGACCGACGCCCTGATCTGCGCCTTGATGGCGGCGGACATCGGCCCGGGCGACGAGGTGATCACGACGCCGTTCACCTTCTTCGGGACCGCCGGCAGCATCGCCCGCGTCGGAGCTACGCCCGTCTTTGTGGACATCGACCCGGTCTCGTTCAACATCGATCCCGTGAAGATCGCGCCGGCCCTCACGTCCCGCACGAAGGCGATCATGCCGGTGGACCTGTTCGGCCAGCTTGCCGACATGCGGCCGATCATGGAACTGGCCCGATCGCGCAGGCTGGTCGTCATCGAGGACAGCGCCCAGTCGATCGGGGCGCGGCACCACGGCGAGCCGGCGGGCCGGTTCGCGGACCTGACGACGTTCAGCTTCTATCCCAGCAAGAATCTCGGCGGCTTCGGCGACGGGGGGATGATCGTCACCGACGACGACGCGCTGGCCGATCGGTGCCGCATCCTGCGGGTGCACGGGGCGGAGCCGAAGTACTATCACCGGCACATCGGGGGCAACTTCCGGCTCGACGCCCTGCAGGCGGCGGTGCTGCAGGTCAAGCTGCGACACCTGGACGCCTGGAGTGCGGCGCGGCGTCGCCATGCGGAATGCTACGACGCCCTGCTGGCGGACGTGCCCGGCGCGGTTACGCCGGTGATCGGATCGGACAACGTGTCGATTTACAACCAGTACACGCTCCGGATCGGCGGCGGGCGGCGTGACGCGGTGCGGGCGTGCCTGCGGGAACAGGGCATCGGCAGCGAGGTCTACTACCCCGTGCCGCTGCACCTGCAGGCGTGCTTTCAGTATCTGGCCTACGACGCCGGCCGGCTGCCGGTCAGCGAGCAGGCGACGCAGGAGGTGCTGAGCGTGCCGATCTATCCCGAACTGACCGACGGGCAGATCGAGACCGTGGCGACCGCGATCCGAAACGCGGTGGCGTGACCGCGGCGAGCGTTTCGCGGCCCCGTTCGTCTCGGCCTGGCGGACGCGGGGTTGAAATGCGGCGTTATTCGAGCGATAATGTCTTGGACGAGCCGTCCGCCGCGCACACGCTGCGGACCGACGCGCAGGGGCGCTGCGGGCTGGAGAGTTTTTACGAATGCATGTTTCCGACGATGTTCTATTCGTTTGACGCCGAGCGCGGCCTCGCCGGGATTCGTATCTGCGAGGCGATCGGCGATCTGATGGAACCGCAGGTCATTCGCCTGGTCCCGGCCCGGTGGGTCACCGGCGAGGTCGCCAGCAGCGAACTCGCGGACTATGGACTGACGTCGTCCTACTATTGCGTGCAGTTGTATCCGGCCAATCCCATCAACGGCCGCGAACTGCGACAACAGGGCAAAAACCCCCGGTTTCGATTCCTCGTCCCGCCGGGTGAATACGCGATGTCGCTTCAGGGGGAACACCTCGAGTTTCGAAGGCGCGTGAAGGTATTCGTGCCGCCCGGCATCGCTGCGGGGCGACGGCCAGACGTGCGATCGCTATGGCGGCAGCGTGTTTTCGCGGTTCCTCATCGATCCGCAGGGACGGATCGTTGCGGCCGCCGAGTCCCGATCCCCCGGCATGTCGGAGTTGGAAGCAGCGTTGAAACGGCGGGTGGGCCGATAGCCGCCGCCGGCAGGGTCCGTGACAGAATTCGGCGGGGGCTGTCGTGGCGTCCCGTAGGGACGAAATGAGCAAAGCCCGGCACGCAGTGCCGGGGTTCGTGCGAAACCGAGAAGACCGAGTCCCGTA
>CAYQDV010000366.1:0-2198 GCA_964416295.1 uncultured Planctomycetaceae bacterium | reverse complement strand
TTCGACGCTGTAGCCGGTCCGTGCCGCGCCCCGGAAGAACCGCCGGCACGTCGCGCTCCCATTCGTCGACGACGGTCGTGAGAGACCCGCCTGCCGCCGCGGCGGCCCCGGGGCGTCCGGCTGCGCCAGCCGATGGGCCGCGGCCTATCGCCCGCATGAAGTTCGGCCCGCGTTTGAGCTTGCCAGCCGCGAGTTTGCGGCTGAACTCATCGGAGTCGATCCCTCTTGTTCCGTCCCACATCAGGTGGTGTGACGGCTGTGTTTTCGTTCGCCATATCTCAATGTTGGTTCCGACTTCGACGCCGACATCTTTTGGACTGAACGAGTCTGGTACTTCGTTGCCGAATCGTGCCGAATCGATCGTGATTGCATTCCAGGGCCGCTGGCCGTTTTCGTAGCCTGTACGGAACCGCGTGATCGACTTCGGGAACCACACGCCGTCCCACTTTTTGAAAGTCACTCTGGTGTGCTCGATAACTCTTCCGCCGCGCCGGTACTCGGTCTTGATCGGCGACCATCCGCGCTTCGGGTCGAGCCACCACACATACTCGATCTTGCTGCCGTCGGCAGACCGCCCCTTGGCGGTCACAATGTGACAACCGTCTTCGAATCGTTCGTCATAGCTGACTTGGCCGTGCTTCTCGATTCCGGATTTCCACAGCGCGGTATGAACATCCGGAAAACGTTCGATCGCATCGCCTCTGACAACAAGATCGAGTGCCCGGATATCCGCGAGTAGCGGCGGCGGCCCGATCGCAGCCGGAGAGATCATATCTACTCTGACAGAGTCACCGTTCGTCCACCAGGTCGTGCCGTCTTTATCCAGCATGACAAGGTTCCGGCCCTTGACCAACTCCTCCTGGAGGTTGACGCCGATGAACCCTTCATCATCCCCGCGATTAATGACAAGCTGTTGAGTGCCCGCGAACCCGGATGTGTAGTGTATCACCGAGAGCGGGTGGCCGGGTCCCGGCCGTAAGGACCAGTTCACCTCGCCCTTATTGAGATGTCGGAGACGGTACTGCTCGAGTGCCAGCAGCGCCTTGGGGTGCTGCGGCGCCGCGTGCGCCTGCGGCATACAAGCAAGCAGTAGTGCCATCTCGCACACAGCAACTCGTCGAATGGCCTTACGGTGCGGGGCGAGTCTATGGGAGAGGTCTGGAACAAGCATCACCGGTCTCCTGGAAGGTTTCGCCGGGAACCATCACGCCTTGGCCTGATACGCAATGTGCATCGCTTTGGCAACCGCCCTCAAACTGGTTCGACGTACATGCCCAACGCACACCGCACACCCATGGAACCGATATCAAACACTTGTGCCCATTCGGATTGAGAACACCGACCGTTGCGGGGTTTACCTGAGCTGCGCACGCGCCTCCTTCGCAGTGACAAGACAGCACCCGTGGCATGCAAAGCACTTCGACTCGAGTGCCACAGCCTTCGCCTGGCCCGTTGCACGGCGTGGTCCCCGGCGGCGGCTGGTCGAACCCTTCGATTCGCTGCGCCGACGGGGCAAAGAACGTCCCCGTCACAAACGCCGCCAGCGGCAGCAGCGGCAACAACAGCAATCGTGATAGGCTCTTCATGTTCAATGCTCCTCTCAGAACGTGGACACCAGGAATCGCCCGACGCGCCCGCGCGCGTCGGTGATGCGAACCGTCACTGTTTCCGGCAGGGTCCTGCCGGTGACATTCGAGACCTCAATCACGCCACCCTTTTCCACGAGCGTCCGGATGCCGGCGTGGTCCGGACGGGCCGACACGATCTGAGCCGGCGCCCCGGCGGCATCCTTGACGCGGACGATCTGCGTCTCGCCGCCCATGAGGAAGACGTGGGGCGGATCGGGCGCCAGGGCTGGCACCCCGACGACGCGGCGGCCGGCGTGCGAGACAAAGGTGAGCAGGCGGGACGGCTCGGCGTCGCCGGCCAGGGCGACGTCACCGAAGTCGAGGTCGTCGGGTTCGACGCGATAGGTGGGCGTCACGTCCACCCGCAGGCGGCACATCAGGGCGTCGCCGCCGGCGGGCGTGATCGTAAACGTCTCCATCTTTTCACCGGGCCGGTAGCGGGTCTCGAGCGTCAGATCGAACACGACCGCCTCGGACGGGCCGACGATGCGGCCGGTATGGCCCTTGTTCACTACCGTGCAGGCGCAACTGGTCTCGGTGCGTTCGATGGTGATCGGGTCGTTCGTGGGG
>CAYQDV010000365.1:0-2248 GCA_964416295.1 uncultured Planctomycetaceae bacterium | reverse complement strand
TGGCGGCGCGGCGGCGTAATCTCGACAAGCAGGTTTACGTGTTGATGGGCGACGGCGAGTCGCGTGAGGGGCAGGTCTGGGAGGCGATGGATTTCATCGTCGATCACGGGTTGACGAGCGTCGTGGCGTTCTTCAACTGCAACGGGCAGGGGCAGGCTGACTACGTGTCGAAGCAACAGTCGGCGGAATCGCTGGCGGCCAAGGCCGAGGCGTTCGGCTGGCGCGTGGTTTCGGTCGATGGTCACGACGGCTCGGCGATCCGGGCGGCCATCGGCGATCCGGCGCGCCGCGATCGACCGCTGGCGATCATCGCGCGCACGAAAAAGGGCTGGGGGTGCGCGTCGATCCAAGGTCCCGCGAATCATGGCAAGCCGGTGGCGGGCGACAAGCTGGAATCGGCCGTCGCCGAGTTGGACGGGATGTACGAGGAACTGGGCGTGTCGCGCGGTGCGCAGGAGGCGGCCTCGCCGCGACGACCGGTCGCGGTTGAGCCGTTGAAGGTGAAGCCGATCAGGCCGGCGGATTTTGAAACGGCGATCGCCGCCGCCGGGTTTGGGGCCGCGCTGAAAAAAAGCAAGCTGGCAACGCGACGGGCATACGGTGCGGCACTGCTGGCGCTGGGAGAGGCCGACGAGAGGATCGTCGCCCTGGATGGCGACGTGCGGAACTCGACGTTTTCGGAGTTGTTCGCCAGGAAACACCCCGAGCGGTTTTTCGAGTGCAAGATCGCCGAGCAGAACATGATCTCGACCGCGGCGGGGCTTGCCGCCTCGGGCTTCATTCCCTTTGCGAGCACCTTCGCCAAGTTTGCGGCGCGGGCCTATGACCAGATCGAAATGGCCCAGATCACGCGGGCCAATCTCAAGATCGTCGGCTCGCACGCGGGCGTTTCGCTGGCGGCGGACGGTCCGAGCCAGATGAGCCTCCACGACGTGGCCTATTTCCGAAGCGCGACGGGTGCCGATGACGGACACGGTCGACCGGCGTGCGTCGTGTTCCATCCCAGTGACGCGGTGGCCGCGTATCACTGCGCCGTGCTGATGGCGAATCATCCGGGCATGTGCGCGATGCGGACCCACCGGCCGGATGTGCCGGTGATCTATGCGCCAGACACGCGATTCGAGGTCGGCGGGTCGCACGTTCTCACCGAAGGCAAGGCGGTCACGATCGTCTCGGCGGGGTACATGGTTCATGTCTGCCGCGAGGCCGTCGAACTACTGGGGGCCGACGGCATCCGGTGCGCGCTGGTGGATGCCTATTCGTTTCCGCTCGATGCCGGGCCGATCCTCGCAGCCGCGGCGAAGACCGGCGGGCGAGTTCTCTGCGTCGAAGACAACTATGGGGGTGGGCTGGGGTCGGCGGTGGCGGAAGCGGCCGCCGTTTCCGGCGACGTCCGGGTCGAGTCGATGCGCTGCCGGCGGATTCCCAAGAGCGCCAAGACGCCGGCGGAGATACTGTCGATGGTGGGGCTGTCGGCGAGCGACGTGGCGGCCCGGGTTCGGGCCATTCGGGGGTAACCCTGGCCGGTCTTCTGGTTTTTTGGGGGAAGAGAGCTGTCCGGACGCCGGGTCAGGCAGTATAGTGCGGATGGCAAGTCTGCTCGATCGGGACGAATGGCGGGCCTGGAGCGAGATCATGCGCCGGCTCAAGTGTGCGGAAGTCTGGGGCGGCATCAAGAACACCGATGTAGACGTCTGCTCGTCGGGCATGACGGTCAGCCTCTATTCCAGCTCGTGCGACGGCGGCAAGGGGGGAGACGCGTACTATTTCTCCGTCTGCGGGGCGGACCGTGTTTCACGTCTGGTGCTGGCGGACGTCGTCGGTCACGGCGAACAGGTGAGCCGGATCAGCCAATGGGTCTATGAGCAAATGACGACACGGCTGGATGATCCGGATTTACCGGGATTGGTATCGGAGCTGAACAATCGCGTGGTGACGCGGGGGTTCGGGGCGCTGACGACGGCGGCGGTGGCCTCTTACTACGTCGACCTCAAGCAGATGTATTATTGCTATGCGGGGCATCCGCCGATGCTGGCTCGGCGCGGCAGCGACTGCTGGCGCGAGGTGCCGCTTCGGGCGAGCGAGGCCGCCGGCGATGCCAACCTGCCACTCGGTGTGTCCCCGGACGTTCGATACGATATGAGTGGCGTTCGGCTCGGCACGGGCGACCACCTGCTGTTGTTCAGTGACGGAGTGCTCGAGGCCCGCAACGGCGGTGGCAGGCTCTTCGGCATGGATCGCCTGCGGG
>CAYQDV010000364.1:0-2336 GCA_964416295.1 uncultured Planctomycetaceae bacterium | reverse complement strand
GGGGGCATTCGTCGGGCCGTGCCGGCTGGGGATGTTGTGGACCCCGCCGGGCATCCACAGCGGCAGCGCGACGATCGCCGCCAATCAGAGCGAGGCGCTGCTGCACATCAACGCCGGCGGCGGCGCGGCGATCGGCAAGTGGCCGATCGCGGTGGTCGCTTCCGCGAAGGCGGGCGGGGACACGGTCGAGGTCGGTTCGCAACTCGCCACGCTCGATGTCTCGGACGTCTGGGTGGCGTTCAAGCTGAATCGCGCCCGGGTCGAACGGGGGCACGCCGTCGATCTGACGGTCGAGGTGCGGAAGAAACACGACTTCGAGGGCGCTGCCAGGGTCGAACTCGTTGGCCTGCCGCGGAGCGTGGCCACCAGGCCGCTCGAGATCACCAAGGACAGCACGGAACTCGTCTTTCCCATCGAGACGAAGCCGGACGCCCCACCGGGCCGCCACCGCGGGTTGTTCGTCCGGGCGACGATCATGGCGAACGGCGAGGCGGTTGTGCATCAGTCGGGCGGGGGCCAACTGATGATCGACAAACCCCTGCCGCCAAAACCCAAGGAAGACAAGATGAAAAAACCGAAGCGACGGCGGCGACGCCCGCGCGACGATGTGACACAGAAGCGTGACGCACTGAGCCGCGGGCTTCAGCCCGCGCAGCCCCCCTCCGTGAACACGCTCCCGATAGCGAGACCTCCAGCATGAGGCACCCATGAATCACCCTAACCGGCTACATCTCCGTGGGGTCCGTGCCCGTCTGTTTGCAGGGCTGGCACTTACCCTCTCGGTGCTGGCGGGCGCCCAATCAGCGCAAAGTTCCGACGCCGCGGCGCTCGCCGTCTATCCGTCGCAGGTGCAACTCGATTCCGCCGCAGACCGGCAACAGATCGTCGTCGTCGCGACGATGGCAGACGGCACCACGCGCGACGTGACGGCCGCCGCGCAGTTCGCGTTCGGCAAGGCGGGCCTGGCCCGACTCGAGAAAGACGTCTTGCTGCCGGTCGCCGACGGCGACGTGTCCTTGCAGGCGACCTACGGCGGACAATCGACCAGCGTAGAAATCTCGGTCCGAAATGCCGTCCTGCACCCCCCTGCCAGCTTTCGCCTCGATGTCGAGCCGGTGCTGATGCGCGCGGGTTGCAACTCCGGCACCTGTCACGGGGCCGCCAGCGGCAAGAACGGCTTTCGCCTGTCGCTGTTCGGGTTCGATCCGGCGGCGGACTATATGCGGCTGACGCGGCAGACCCACGCCCGGCGCGTCGATGTCGCCGATCCCACCGGCAGCCTGATCCTTCAGAAGCCCGCCACGATCGTGGCCCATGAGGGCGGCCGCTGCTTCGCACCCGGCGATCCGTACTACAACACCATCGAACGTTGGATTGCCGAGGGCGCGCAAGACGATCCGAAGGACCTGCCCGTGTTGACGGGGATTGAGGTTCTGCCGCCCGAGTCGGTCCTCGCCGGTGCGAGGGCGACGCAGCAACTGCTTGTGCGGGCGACCTATTCCGACGGCGCAGACCGCGACGTCACGAACCTGGCGGTCACGGCGACGGACAACGATCGGTCCGCGACGATCGACGATCGCGGCGTGGTCACGGCGGGCGCGCGGGGCGAGGCTCACATCATGGTCCGCTACGGTGTGTTTGCCGAGGTGGCCCACGTCATCGTCGTGCCGGCCGAAGCGGCGCCGGCCTGGCCCGATGTGCCGGCTGGCAACTACATCGACGAGCGCGTCTATGACAAGCTCCGCAAGCTGCGCATCACCCCATCCGCCGTGTGCGGTGACGCCGTGTTTTTGCGCCGCGTCTATATCGATCTCGTCGGAGGGCTGCCGAGCGTCTCCGAGCATGACCGCTTCGTCTCGGACGAGACTCCGGACAAACGGGCGCGGCTGATCGACGAGCTGCTGAGGCGGCCCGAGTTTCCCGAGATCTGGGCGATGAAGTGGGCCGAGCTGCTGCGGATCGAATCCGGCTCGCGGCGGATCAGCTTCAAGGCGATGTTCCGCTACAACAACTGGCTTCGCGACGCGATCCTGACCGACATGCCCATGAACCGGATGGTGCGGACGCTCCTGACGGCCGGCGGCGGCAATTTCGCCAACCCCGCGGCCAATTTCTACATGGTCGAGACCGACCCGAAGTCGATGGCCGAAAACGTCGCCCAGGTGTTTCTCGGCATCCGCGTCCAGTGTGCCCAGTGTCACAACCATCCCTTCGAGCGGTGGACGATGGACGACTATTACAGCTTCGCCGCCTTCTTCGCGCAGGTGGGCCGCAAGACCGCCGAGGATCCACGTGAGACAATCGTCTTCAACAGCGGCTCGGGCGAGGTGCGGCAC
>CAYQDV010000363.1:0-2338 GCA_964416295.1 uncultured Planctomycetaceae bacterium | reverse complement strand
AACTGAAAACTGAAAACGTCTTCAGCGGCGTCGCTTCAAGAGCATCAATCCGCCAATCGCCAGCAGAAACGCGCTCGCCGGTTCCGGAATCGCCCGAATCTCGATCACGAAGTCGTTGTAGTCCAGGTCCGACGTGGCGAACGGCTTGTCCTCCCAGAACAGCAGCCATACCGTCTCAGGAATGCCGAGTCCTTCAACAGCGTACGTCACCAGGTGATCATTCGCCCCATCGTTGTTGTTCGTTTGCAACGACCACCACATGTCGGGACTACCCGGATTGATGCCCCAGAGGAAATCGCCGGCAACGGACAGGTTGATCGGCGCTCCGCCGATGTCCGCATCCGTCAGCAACTCGGTGTACGTCGTGCCCAGCCCGCCGCCGTTCCAGCCGAACGACTGGGGGAAGAGCGCGAACATCGCCTGCGCCGTGATCATCGCCGTCCCGTCCGTCCAGGTCTGATCGACGCCGGTCTGATTCCCGGTGACGATGTTGAGCGGCAGGTTGCCGCCGCCGTGGTCGAACACCCGGCGGGCCGTGATCGCGCCGTTGGTGAAGTCCACACCGCTGGCGACGAACGTCCCGCCGTAGATCGTGTCGAGGATGGCCGGTTGGTTCGGCTCAAGACCTCCGACCGGCTCGTTAAACGCCGTGTACCCGAACGCGCCGGCAAACGCCGCGCTCGGCGCCAGCACCATGCACAACGCCACGACCGACATCGCCGCCGCAAACCGCGCCCGGCCCGCGCCGACTGAGAGCATTCCAAGTGTATCCATCAGATGGCTTCCTTCCGTCCTCGCTCTACCGAAAATCAGACACCCTTTCACCCATCCACGCAGCACACCTTATCCCCGTAGCGCTGCACCTGCTCTCACTCCTACGTCTCAGAATAACCCGTCCGATGCCCCCCTGTCAAGCCCTTCTGCAGAATTTTCACGATTCTCGCCACGCCGTCCCCGCCCCGTCAATCCGGCGACCACGCAGCCGATGCAATGGCGCCTAACCCACTGAAATACAAAAGATTAGGCCGAGCACGCCGCGCGCCGTCGGAATCGCACGGCCCGGTTCGTTACCATGGACGCATGCACCGCACCACCGGAACCCGGCGCCGCAGGACGTCCCGTCGCCTCCGCCGCGTCGGAGCAACCGCCGGATCCGAGCCCGCGCCGCGCCTCCTTCCCCACGCCTCGGACGGCCTCGGACTTCGGCACATCGTCCCGGCGGCCATGATCCTCGTCTTCGCCGTCTGCCTCGCGTTTCGCCCGGCAATGAACAACACCTTTGTTGACTGGGACGACTACGACAATCTCGTCGACAACCCCCACATCCGCGCCGTCTCGGTCGACAACGTCCGCTGGATGGTCAAGACCGATCTCCTCGGTGTCTGGCAGCCCTTGTCGTGGTGGGCCACCATGATCGAATATCGGTATCTCGGCGGCGACGACCCCACCTCCTTCCGCCGCGGCCTCCAAACCGTCAGCATCAGCCTCCACGCAATCGCCGCGATCCTTTGCTTCTTCATCGTCGCGCGGCTCACGCGGCTGGCGCTGCGCGACCGGCCGGCGCTCGCGCCGACACACGTGGCAATCGGCGCGACGGCGTCCGCACTCTTCTTCGCCCTCCATCCGCTCCGCGTCGAGGTCGTCGCATGGGCTTCCGGCCAGCCCTACCTCCTCGCCACGATCGGATGCCTCGCCGCGACGGCGTGCTATCTCCGCGCCGTCCACACAGGCCGCCGCCGCTGGCGGATCGCAGCGCTCTTGTGCCTCATCGCCGCCCTCCTCTGCAAGTCGATCGCTGTTCCGCTCGTGGCCGTCTGGGTCCTGCTTGACATCTACCCGCTCCGGCGGTTCCGTCAGAGCGCGGGGACGCGCGGCGCCACCGTTCGCCGTGTGCTTCTGGAAAAACTCCCCTATGTCGCCGTCTCGACGGCCGCCGTCATCCTGGCCTATCGAGCCAATCTCGCAACCACCGACTATCGCGCCGAGCCGCTCTCCGTTCAGACCCTCATCACCCTCCTCTGCCTTGGATGGTACGCCATGCTGACCTTCGTCCCTGTCGGCATTGCACCCTTCTACGCCCGCCCTCATCCGATCATAGACATCCTGACGAATCCCTGGTTTCTCGGCGCTGTGCTGGGCGGGATCCTGATAACGGCCGCGGCCGTCTACGTGCGCCGCCGCCGACCCGGCCTCCTCGCGGCCTGGCTCGCCCACGGCCTGATCGTGCTGCCGACGACCGGCTGGGTGGCGCACGGCGGGCAGGTGGGCGCAGAACCATATGCCTAGCTGACCCGCATCGTCTGCGTCGCCCTCCGCGCACACGCGGACAACACGGCGG
>CAYQDV010000362.1:0-2415 GCA_964416295.1 uncultured Planctomycetaceae bacterium | reverse complement strand
TCGGGCGCTAGTGCGCTCGAGCACAGAGATCTGAGGCTGCGCGGCGGGCGCGGCGCGCCCTGCCCCAGCGCACCCCCTGCCAGTCGAAGCAATAGTAGCTCGGGTTGACCTCGCAGAGCGCCAGTTGCTCTGCGTCGCAGTCGCGGTGCTCGACGATGCGCTCGAACGCGCCCGAGGCGTCCCGCACGATCCGGCCGTAACTCGTCGGGTCATCCAGGATCGTCGTCGCCAGCGAAGCCGCCGAGCCGGTGGCGCGATGCCCGCCGACCAGATCGCGAAGCGTCTCCGGTCGGATCAGCGGCATGTCGCCGGCGATGACGACGACATCACCGGAAAAACCATCCAACGCGGCCTCGCACATCATCACGGCGTGGCCGGTCCCCTTCTGTTCGGATTGCGTGACGAATCGGACGTCCGGCTCGCGCCCGAACGCCGCCCGGATCGCCGCGTGCCCGAACCCGACCACCACGTACATCGTGGAAATGCCCGCGGCCCGGCAGGCGTCGAGCACATAGGCCAGCATCGGGCGCCCGCATAGCTCGTGCATGACCTTGGGCAGGTCGGTCTTCATCCGCGTGGACCGACCCGCGGCCAGAATGACCGCCGCCAGCGCGCGACCCGAGCCTCCCGCCGCCGATTGCCCTGTCGATCCGTCCGCCATAGCCTCCGTCGCTCCCGGTTCGATGCCGAACTACCCGGCGAGGATTCGAACCTCGACTATCAGGACCAAAACCTGAGGTGCTACCATTACACTACCGGGTATCCACCACACGTCATCCACGCCATCCGTCGACGGCCGGCCACACAAACCACCCGTGCCTCGCGGCGAAAGCGCGACCGTCGAGACCCACGCCGGCATGGAGCCGGCAAAACCATCATTTCTGTCTGGCAGCCGAAGCACGGCGGATTACCGACCGCCGTCTCCACCGATCCGCCCGAAGGCAAGAAAAGACGCGGCTGCGAAGGGTCCGTCCCGAGGCTAGAGCGCCCTGCCGCGTTGCAACACGCCCTCCGACCGCCGCCGCACCCTCGCGCCATCGGTCGGCCCCATGGGGACAGACATCAACACTCGCCCCCCCTCATCCCGAGGAAGCGGCGAGGGCAGAAGCGTAGCGGCCGGCCACCGGCCTGTCAATGCCCCTGGACCGAGAATCTCCTCTCGGTCCTGACCGTGTGGGAATCGATTCCCATGTGGCGGCCCAACGGGAACCGCTATCGGCGATACAGGAAGCGACTCCTGGGGGAGACCGAAACGAGATGGCATTCTCGTTCCAGCGCGAGACGCCTGTGCCGCTGGGGTCACACCGGGCCGGTCGCCGGCATAGCGCAGGCCGACTCGAAACACCGCGATTCCACTTGCAACTGCCATCCCGACGGATTACGATACTACTCGGTGAGTCGTGAACCGCCGAGTGCCTGCAAGCATGAATCCGCATCAGCGCCGATGTATCCCGAACGCACCGGCTGCGCCATGCCGGACGGTCTCGATCACAGCGACGGCGACCACCGCGCTTGCGGACGCAGTCTCGTCCTGAACGGGCGATGAGAAACAGGAGAACAGGCGATGAAGACGCAATGTCAAACGATCAGACTCGTCGCGGCGCTCGCCGCCGTCCTCGTCGCATCCGCCCTCCCGACCGGCAGAGCTGCGGCCCAGACCATCGTCACCGAGATCATCGATGCCACCGGCGACGGCGCGGGCAATGGCCTTGATCGTCCTTGGGGCATCGCCATGGACGCCGTGGGTAACACCTAAGTGACAGGACAGTTCAGCAACGACGCGTTCAAGATCACGCCCGCCGGAGCCATCACACAGATCATCGACGCGACCGGCGACGGCACGGGCAACGGCCTCAGTTATCCTTGCTGCGCCGCCGTGGACACTGCGGGCAACGCTTTCGTGACAGGAAAGTTCAGCAATAATGCCTTCAGAATCACGCCCGCCGGGGTCATCACCGAGATCATCGACGCGACGACGAAGCGTGACGCGTCCGCGGGTTCGGCGTGGATGTTGTTCTGCCCTGAACTCGGGAACCCAAAGGCACAGGTCTTCATGCGCGTGGGCGACGAATACATGCGCAAACACTCGACGGCAGACAATCTGCAACTCGCGTTTCACGAAGCCTTTCACGGCTTCCGGCGGGACCCCAAACGAGGCGGGGCGCCGTGGCGGACAGAAAACAGCCTGGTGTTGTTTCGATACGCGGCGATCCCGACTCGCAACTTCGCGGATTTCTGTGTCGAGTCACGCCTCCCGTTTGGTGGACAATGCCCACCCTGCTCTGCTCAAATCGACTCGCCGCATGCCGGGCAGATCGGCTGCGTCAGTCCCCGTAAAATAGACCGGCATCGACGGCATTGAGCTATTCTCTCCCGCCCTGGGCCCGCGTGGCGGGGCCAGCAGGGGGCGACACG
>CAYQDV010000361.1:0-2437 GCA_964416295.1 uncultured Planctomycetaceae bacterium | reverse complement strand
GCACGCGGCGCGGCGGGCCTCGGGGGATTCGGCCGGACCAAGGGGCCGCGGCGTTGGGGGCCGGCGCCCTGCGCTCACCCGCCGAGGGCGTGATCGGGCCGGCGCGCATCTACGGTAAGACGTACGACAAACTCGTCTACTGGCGGATGGCTTCGGACGGCGGATATGTTGTGGACCGCGAGTACTGGGTCGATCGAGTCCGACCCTATCTGATTCAAGTCGTGCTGTTCCGCGACGATTTCGGCCGGCGGGCGATGAGCGCGTTTCTCGACGATTATCGACCGGCGTGGGACGGCGGCCCGCTCGTCGCGCATCACATCAACATCGACTGGCCGCAGGATGGCGGGAAGTTCACGATGCGGATCGGGCGGATGCGCGGCGTGGAGCATGTCAGCCTGGCGAAGTTCGCGCGGCCCGGCGTCGACGACCTTCCCGCGGGCGTGACCGACGTCGTGCAGGTGGATGCGGCGTGTGACGCGTCGGACGACTGAGCCGGTCCGGTTCGCGGATCGCATCACTCCGCAAATCGGTGGCGACTGAGCGCTTCGTAGATAGGCCCCTGTTTCGTGAGCGTCGATTGATAGAACGTCACGTGATCGACCGTCTGCGTGCCGGCGCTGAACGCGACGTGCGTCTTCAGTGCGGCGAGAATCCGTTCCGAACTCCGCGGGTCGCGGTTGCGCGCGAGCGTCAGGTGGGGAGAAAAGGCCCGGTGTTCGGGTGAGACACCGAGCGGTGCCAGCCGCTCCTGACAGCGGGCTTGCAATCGAGCGAGTTCGCCGCGTGCGTCGTGGATACCCGCCCAGATGACGCGGACCGGGCCTTTCGGCGGAAAGACGCCGACGCCGCCGACGTCGATGTCAAATCGGGAACTGGTGCCGGCGAGATCATCGAGCGCCCGGGAGACCGGGGCAATTTGTTGGTCCGCGATCTCGCCGAGGAACTGGAGCGTCAGGTGCATGTGGTCCGTGTCGATCCAGCGAAGACCGCGCACCGGGCATTGCTGCTCGAGTTTGCGCTGGACACGGGCCATGCACCGTTCGATGTCCGCGCCGAAGTCCATCGCGATAAACGTTCGCATGAGCCGGCCACACCTGGACGTTGATCCGAACGGAGCGAGCCTTGAAACTGGGGCACTCGGTCGGTGTCGAGCGACCGGGGCGGCGTCTTCGCCGCGTGCTGTCAATCGAACGCGAGCGTCGACCTGAACCGCGCGAGGCGTGATTCCAGCGCCTGTCGATCCGCGGTCCGGATCGCGTTCAACGAGAAGTCCTCTATCGTGATGGACGCGGCGCACGTTCCGCGGGCGATGGCCGAGCGGAGGGCCGTCGCGTCGGTCCGATCGACCTTGGCGAGCCAGGCCATCATGCCGCCGGCGAAGCTGTCGCCGGCGCCGGTCGGGTCCTTGACGGCCGCCGTGGGGTAGGCCGGCAAGACGAACACGTCGTCCCGCATGACCAGCATCGCCCCATGTTCGCCCTTCTTGATGACGACCAAGGTCGGTCCAAGGTCGAGCACCGCCCGCCCGGCGAGGATCAGGTCGTCGATGCCGGTGAGCATTCGGGCCTCGCCGTCATTAAGGACGACGCCGTTGACACGGGCGAAGGTCTTGAGCAGGTCGGCCCGGTGCTCGCGGATCCAGAGGTCCATGGTGTCGCAGACGACGAAGTGAGGCGCCGTGAGCTGGTCGATGAATCCGCACTGGAGCGCGGGATGGGTGTTGGCGAGAAACACGTAGCGACTGTCGCGAAAGGCGTCGGGCAGGGTGGGTGGGGCTTCGGCGATGACATTCAGGTCCGTTCTCAGGGAATCGCGGATGTTCATGTCGCGGTGGTATTTCCCGTGCCAGCGGAAGGTCTTGGAGCCGTTTCGTGTTTCGAGGCCGGTCGTGTCGATTCCGGGTACGTCGAGCCGGTCTCGAAACTCGGCCGGGAAATCGTCGCCGACGACGCCGACGAGTCGCACAGGCTGCAGCAGCCGGGCGGCGAAGGCAAAATAGACGGCCGACCCACCGAGCACGTCCTCGGCGCGGCCGTGTGGCGTTTCAACTGTGTCGATTCCGATGGTTCCGGTTACGAGGAGGGACATCACGGGGTCTCCGAATAGGACGGGGCTCAGCACGGCCTGGAATTGTGAAACGAAGCGGCGGCGGCGTCAAACCAGCTCGCGTGCCCGCAACCGATTGACACGCGCCGATCGTCCCGGCGACAATTCCTTGGCATGGCATCGTGCGGAACGAAACCGCCTCACACGGCGGGAGGCGATAGGCACGTGAGACGACATGAGTGGGCGATGACCGGGGCGGTTCGACTGCTGATCGGCGTGTGTGTGATTGTGGCGGGAGGCGCCGCGCCAGAACCGAAGTCTCTGCCAGGCGCGCCCCCCCGCCGAGCAGCGCGCGCGGGGCCGGCGGGCACGGGCCGGCCGGTCCTCGGTG
>CAYQDV010000360.1:0-2451 GCA_964416295.1 uncultured Planctomycetaceae bacterium | reverse complement strand
CGCCGGCGCGGCCGGTTACGCCCTATCCTTGACTTCCTCGCCAAACTCCCCCAGCAGACCGCCCGCGTCGACACACGCATGCCGATCGCCGACCACATGGAGCACCGCCCGTGCCCGGGTGATCGCCACGTTGAGCAGGTGTTCGGTATGCGTCAGCCAGTCCCGGGTCCGTGTTCGCATCCCGGCACTGACCACGGGCGAGAAGATCATCACATCGCATTCGTCCCCCTGGAACTGGTGGGCCGTCCCGACCAAGAGCCTTCCATCCAGTTCGGGCCACCAGGACTGCTGGCGGAGCAGTTCGCCGATATGGTCCACCTGCAGACGAAACGGGGTCACGATGCCGAATCGAAGGTCCGGCCGGCCGAGGAATCCGGAATCCCACCAATCCTGGAGGAGGCGCCGAATGGCCTGGACCTCGGCCGGGTTCCAGGCGCTGCGTTGTGTCGCCGGCACGTTGCCGCGGACCGGATGCCACACGATTCCCAGTTCGCGACCGTCGAGCCGCCGGCGAAGCCGCTGCAGGTCGGTTCGCAACCGAAGACGACTCTGGTAGATCCGGCGGTTCGAGAACTCGGCGATGAGCGGCCACGACCGGAAGTGTTCGCGGAGGAAGATCGGCTCATGATCGGCCCGCCTGGTCGCCCGGGCGGCAAGGTCGTAGACCGAGTGGCGAACGTACGACCAGTCGTCCAAGAGGTCGCCGGCGGAACACTGCCGGGCCAGTTCGACTTCCTCCGGCTCACGCAGGACCGTGATGTGACGAAGCTGGTGCGGATCGCCGATGATCACGGCTCGTCTGGCTCGATAGAGCAGCGGCAGCGCCGAGGCGATGTCGCACTGGCTGGCCTCGTCGATGATGACCAGATCGAACAGTGCGGGCTTCAGTGGCAACGACCGCCGGACCGAGAGGTTGGTGACGATCCAGACGGGCAGGTGCTCGCCCAGTCCGCGGATCACACTCGCGAATTCCTCAAGACGCCGGACGAATTCCCGGCCGGCGGCGGCATAGAGGCGGTCGTTGGCGCCGAAGAAGGAGGCCAGCAGTTCACGAACCTCGGCCTGCGAGCCGGTGACGCGGGCGGTCCAGGCATCCCGGAGCCAACGGGCGGCCGCTTCTGACCGGGCCCGCTTGGCGTCGCTGATCTCTTGCGAGAGTCGCGGCGTCGTCGGAAGACGTGCGAGTCTCGACTGGAGGTCATCCACCTGGTCCCGCGCTCCCAGCCAACGGGCATAGCCCAGGAGCCGGGCGAAGGCCTCGGCGAGCGAACGAAATCCACGCTCGCCCTCCGCGGTGTGCATGGCTTCGCTCGCGATCGGCGCGGGGACGTGCCTGAGCAGCTCGACCAGACTCTCTTGCAATTGATTGAGCAGCCGGCGAGGGAACAGCCAGCGGACGAGCCTCAGCCAGAGCCCGATCGAGCCTTGCCCCGACAGCCGTGCGGCTCGATCACGAAGGGCCGTGACGCGGTCCAGGGGTAGCCGCTCCCGGAACTCCGACGGCGTCATGCTGATCCACGAGTCCGGGAGGCAACCGGCCAGGTCCCGCAGGCGTTCCACGGCCTCGTTCAACTGATCCTGCATCTGGCTGATCTGCTGGCGCTGGCGATAGGCCAATTCGACTTGGTGGTCCCATTCGTCAAAGTCCGGCGTCCGTGGCGACGGCTGGGGACCCTCCCAAGTGTCGATCCTCTGGGTCATCTCCTCCTTCGTGGCTTCCATGTGATGGCGATTGCCAAGGCGGAGTGTCCAGTCATGTTCCTTGCCGAGAAGTTCGCGAATTCGCTCGCGGACGACATCGACGGCCTTGTTGTTCCGGCTGCAGAACAGGACGGGCCGGCCGGCTGCTGCGCAACTGGCCAGAAGATCGATGACGACCTGTGACTTGCCGGTGCCCGGCGGCCCGGTGATGACCGTGAGGGGCCGGCTCAGGGCCTCGGTGGCGGCCTGGGTCTGCTCCGGATTCAGCGGCACGACCTCGACGATGGGCATCGGGCGACCGGTTGCCTTTGCCATCCCTCCCAGAAAGGGCGCGAGGGCCGTCTTCGGGACGTCGCTGAGCAGCCTCGGATAACGAAGGAATGCCCCCAGCTCACGTCGCAGCTTGTCGGTGATGGCCGATCGAGCGCTGCGAAACAGGATCGGGCAGTTGATCCATCGGCGTTCGCGACACCCGCGACGCGGCAACGGTTCAATCTCGGACTTGGCGAGCGAGCCCATCGGCTCCCCCACGCGATCCGAGAACGGGTCTATTTCTTGAGCGCACGCAGGCGATCAACACTGCCGCCGCAGAGACCCTGTTAGCGGGCCGCGCGAGATACCGGTGGCCAGCGGCAGGCGCGCCGTTCTGCGGGCCGTCGCGGGCCTCTTTCTTGAGCGGGCTGTGCCCCGAATCGACCCGAGTGCTCGACAATCGGGTCGACATTCGAGACACGCGGCCCGGCACGACCA
>CAYQDV010000359.1:0-2459 GCA_964416295.1 uncultured Planctomycetaceae bacterium | reverse complement strand
GCGGTGGCGCAGGCGGCCGAAGTCTGGACGCTGCAGGATCCGTCGGCGAGGCAGCAGGCACCGCCGGCGGCGGGACTGGTGGCGAGGCTGGCGGTCGGCCCGAAGGCGGTCTCGATGCCACTGGTGTTTCGGGCCTTGACCTGCAGGGTGTAGGTGGTGCTGGACTGCAGCCCTAGCAGCGTGGTCGTCCCCCAGTTGGCATCCGTCTGCCAGACGGCCGCGGCCGACGGATTACCGGCGGGATCGACGAACTGGCCGTCCCAGGTCGGATCGACGGGGCTGGTGGCGCTGACCTGCACCGCGAACACGGTAAAGGTCGGGTTGGCGGCCGGATCGACGTTGGCGTCGATCGAGGAGGCGGTCGGGTTGGTCAGGATCGGCGCTCCGGGCACGGCGGCGAGGGTTCGCACAATCGCCGGGGCCGAGAGCGGCGTTTCATTCAGATTGGGCGAACTGTCACGGGCCTTGACCCGGTAGAAGTAGCCTGTATTCGGACTAAGACCCGTGTCAGTATAGCACGGGCTGAGTTGCCAGCCGCTGTCGTCGGCCCCGGGACCGCCGCCGGCCTGAAAGAAATACTCCACCGGCGGGCTGTCCGCATCCACTGCCATTGTGACGCACATGCTGGCCGAGGACTCGGTGACCGTCACCGGGAGGATAATGGTTGGCGGCGGCGCGGGCGGTGTTGTATCTCCGCCCGGGGAAAGACAGGTCACGGAGTCGCGGACGTGGACGATCTCCGCGATGCTGACGGGCGCGAATGTATTGGCGCACTCCAGGGGCGAGTTCATCGTCGTGCCCGGGCAGGTGCAATGGGTCGCGCCCCAAAGGTGGCCCAGCATGTGGGCGCTGAGGTCGGTGGCACAGGCCAACCCCCCACAACAGTCTGACTGCGCCAAAGTGAAGGCTTGGGTCGTGCACACTACGCCGATGCCCCAGCCGCCCCCGATGATGCTCCCGTTCAAGTTCTTGCCTGTGAACAGGTGAGCTAGATCATAAACAGCGCCGCTCTGGTTACTCAACCACTCCGTCCGGAACTGGTTCAGCAGACCGAAAAGGTCGGTCGAACTGTAGGGGTCCGGCTCGGACGTCCGTAGGACGAGGTGGCTGATGACGTGCGTGATCTGGACCTGCGTTTCGTACTGGATGTTCAGTGTGTTGATGACGAGGTTGATTTGGGCCTCCGCGCCGGCCGCACCTCCATGGGCATTGACGTATTCGACGTCGGCATCGACGCCGAGGTCGGCAACGCAGAGCGTCAACCCGCAGCCGCCGCGCGGCTCCGGCCCGCCGTGACCCTCGACCGGCACCGGCTGGTTCGCCGGGCCGCACACTCCGCCGCTGGAGAGGGCGTCCTCGGTGCGGTAGACGACGTACAGGTTTGCCGAGGCTCCGGGCACGTGCAGCGCCAGCGGCTCGATCGCGTGTTGCGAATCGTCGGGCCAGCGCACCATGGCCCTCAGGCCGGTCTCCAGCAGGGATGCCGCGACCTGAGCGCCGTCGACCTCGGAAACCGTGCCTCGCAGCGTCCGCACGGGGCCCGGCTCGGTTGGCACCAGCGAGCCGTCCGCGACCTGGACCAGGAGCTGGTATTTGGCCGAACGGACGGAGTGGGGGGCGAGGTCCAGGGTGTAGACCTGTCCCTCGATGGGGACGACGATGCGGAAGGGCACACGGACTTCGGTGGGTACATCCAGCGGGACCACTTCGCTGTCGGCCAGCCCCAGGACGCTGTTGGCCTGCGCGACCCAATTAGTCGTAAGCCGTGGCGCATCCGTGCCGGCCGCGACGCGACCATCGCCGGCGCGGGCCACGGGCAGGGCCGCGACGAACGCGGTCACGATCCACGCCGAACTCACCCTCCGCAACGCACGCCGGCTGGAATTGTTCAATCCTGAACGGTACATGTGATGACTCCTTCGATTGTCGTGAGTGGCTTATCACACGATGCGTTTCATCATACGGCAACATGCCGTCTGTGATCCGCATGGGACGCATTTGAGCGGCCGCCTCGGTCGGTTGAGCTGTTCGGGGAGCGTGGAGAAGGCGTTGATCGGCGTTGCCCTGCGCTGTCGACAAAAAAGCAACGGCTCCCGAATGGGGAGCCGTTGCGATCAAACGTCGAGTTGTGGTTCGCCAGCCCCGGGTCTGACGGGAATCCCAGCCGCGGCGGAGGGAACGGTGTCGCCCAACCGACAGCGGGGATGGAGTATCCGTTGGCGAGAGATCCGGCGTTGTCATGATGACCGGCACGGGCCCGGCGACGCTCTCGCCGCCGGACCGCGAGCCGGTTCTCTCTAATTCAACAGTGTCGTGACGAAGGCGGCGATATCGCCGGACAACGTCCCGGTGCCAAAGTCGGCACAGGTCTCGGCGTCGGCCGGATCGGGCGAACCCAACTTGACGCGAACGAAGCCGGCAATGTCATTGCCGAGGACCAGTCCGTCGCCGTTGATGTC
>CAYQDV010000358.1:0-2523 GCA_964416295.1 uncultured Planctomycetaceae bacterium | reverse complement strand
TGGGCGGTCCCTGCGACGTGCCCGGCTGCGGCGGCAGCGCCGATTGCAACGCCAACGGCATCCCCGACGAATGTGAGGACACCGGGGCGTGCTGCCTTCCCGACGGAACGTGCATGGAGACCGTTCAGACCTGTTGCGAGGCCGATGGCGGGGCCTTCAACGGCGCCGGCACCCCCTGTGACGAGCCGCCGACAGTGACGTGTTCGGCGAGCGGACAGGCCGCACCGCCGGGCGGGGCGTTCGTCCATCGCCTGCCGAACATCTCGAATCGGGCGATGTTCCTGAGCGAGGACAGTGCCGAGGCGAACCTCATCATCGAGTTCAGCGCCGAGGGCGTCTGCGGCCCGGTGACGGTCACCGCCGTGATCGAGATCACCTGCGCCGCAGGCACCCAGCAGATTCCCGTGCAGAGCGGCCAGTTGATCGATCTGGAATGCGAGACCGACGAGGACGAGTGCGAGGTCGAGGACGAAAACGGCATCCTCGAGATCGAGGCCGCCGGCGCCGTCCTGATCGTCACCGCGACCGACGCCTCCGGCAACACCGCCACCTGCTCGTCGGACCTCTGCCTGCTCGTCGACGACAGCAGCGACAGCGACGACAGCAGCGATCCGTCCGGAGATTTCGGTCGCTGAATCGGCGTCCGCGACGACCCGCGGTCAACCCGAGCCCGAGGCGTGCGTCCTTGATCCGAGCCCGGAGCGCAAGCGACGGGTTGATCGGCGGTGCTGTGTCGGGTCAGGTGGTGGTGGTGCGCCGGGATGCCACACATCTTATTGGTGCGGTATCGCGCGCCGACCCCGCGCTGGCGCTTGAGGCTCGGATCGGCCACCCACTCCTGAGCACGGCCGTCTGCGATCCGAGCCCGGAGCGCGGCGCAAGAAAGAACGGACCGGAAGCACCCTCCGAAGAGGGACTTCCGGTCCGTTGGCTGACTGGAAAGCGACGGCTTCTACTTGCCCATCGCCAGTTTCTAGCGGCGGCGGCGAATCAGCGCGATACCACCGATGAGCATCATGCCGAGCGTGGCCGGCTCCGGAACGGCACTGGCGCCCGTGAGGGCGATCGTGTAGGTGCCGGAGGCCGCAAACTGGGGCTGCCAGTGATCGAAGGCGCCCGCGAGCGGATTCGGCCCGTTCAGGGCGGTAAACGCGCCGAGCGATACCATGTCGTTATTCGCAATGTCCTGCGGATCGTTGGAGAAACCCGAGATTACCAGGACATACTGCCCACCTGCCACCAGCGGAAGAGGAGCGTTCAGGCCGATCGTCCCCGGAAAGCTGGCCGAGTCCATGACGAGCGACTGAAACGCCGTGTTGGTCGGGCTGTCGTCGTTCGCGAGAACGGCGTTGCCCGCCAGGTCGAACATCCACAGCCGCGTGTCGAAACTGGTGGCGGCGGCGGGATCCTGGAGCGAGTCGGTCGTTGCGTGGAACAGAGCCGGGTTATCCACGCGAATCAGATAGGCGTCCTCGGTGTCTCCAGCGGCGCCGGAAGTCGCGCCCGTGATGGTTGTCAGCAGGCCGGCACCCGTGGCCTGGGCCCCGCTGACGGCCGGGAAACTGCCGGCATCGCCGACCTCGGCCCATTGGGCGTTCGCGGCGCCCGCGCTCATCGCCACCACGGCGGCGGCCACAACAGCAAACTTCAACACTTTCATGGGTTCCTCTCCTTTGCTTCTTTCTCCCGTGTGCACACACCATGCACCACAAAACCTGAATAAATCCAAGAGACTACGTTCGTTCGGCTGACGGTCTGTCCCCCGTCGCCTGAAGAAACTGGTATGCCTGCTGCCCAAGGCCCGCGCGCGACACACCGTCACGAACCCTGGACCTCCGGCCTTCACGCCGAGCTGCAGCCGAGCAACACCCTACAACCAGAGACGAAGGTCAATAATCCCCCATCCCCCCAAGGAGCCGCTGTGACTCCCCTGATAGTATGAGCATATCAGAATGATCGATCTGATTCAAGCGTGGCGTGGCGGTCGGCCATGGATGACGTCCGTATATATTCGTTCAGACATGAGAACACGCAGGCCGGTAATGCACGCCCGCCACCCGACCGGGCGCGGCGCACCATATTTCAGGACGTTTATATATGGGGCGGCGGGCGGATCGCTATAGGACGTCGGGTGGCATGACCCTCCGCGCAGCGGTGGACATGCGGAACATCGGAGGAACCGCACTTCTCCGTGGGTCTGTGCGGGCTTCACGCGTTTCACTCGGTCCCGCACGCCCACGGCTTCGCCGATGGGCGTGGCGCCCGGGTTTCCGCCGGGGCCGTTGCAAGAGGGCGTGCGGCAACCACCGGACCGGATGCCACTGGGTTGGCAAACCTCGTTTGAAGCGTTCTGTGGGATGGGCAGGGGGGCGCGACAGAATTGGAGGCGGGGTGCCACAGGCGGCTCGCCTGCCCGTGTCCGCGCAAGGAACTGCCCTTTGATGTACTGGCGGACAAGCGGCCCGTGGCACCCATCGGGGAGGCCGGCCGTTGCCGCCAAGCGTGTCACGGGTTCTTTTGCCC
>CAYQDV010000357.1:0-2531 GCA_964416295.1 uncultured Planctomycetaceae bacterium | reverse complement strand
AATCGGGGCGAGAAGATTTGAACTTCCGACCTCTGCGTCCCGAACGCAGCGCTCTGACCAGGCTGAGCTACGCCCCGTGCTCGGGTGAGCATGGTATCGGAGACGCCGGAGAATGCAAGCGCCTTGGCGGCCGTCACGCCGCCTGCTCAAGGCTGCGATCCGAGCGGCTCGGAATGCGGCTATTGGCCCGCGAGCAGGCGACCCAACGGATCACGTCCGGCGGTGAAGATGGGGTGCCAATACGGGGCGAGGAGGATGAAGGCGATGTTCGCGGCGGTCACGAGATCGTACGGGATGGATCCTCGCGGGAAGCGCCACGGTCGGAGCAGACCGGCCACACCCGGTGAGGGACCCGCGGCGGGAGCAGGACGCCCGGCGGATTGGGCGCTGAGGACTTGATGCGTCCAGACCATCCGCCGCAGGACCGTAAAGAACGGCAGGATCGCCTGCTGCCACAGCACAGCGGGCAGGTGTCCGGCGAGGCAGGCGATGAACACTGCGGCGGATCGCTCGCCCCGGAACCAGTAGCCGACGGAGCAGTCGGGGATGAGGGTCTCCGCCCGAGACTTGGTGTAGCTGATCAGAAACGCGTTCGCCATGGCGGCCGCGGAGAGGATCGTGTAGGTCAGGTTCCCCGTCCATGCGAAATGGCCGATCAGGCCGATGTAGATCAGGAAATCGCTGAGGCGGTCGAGCGTGGAGTCAAAGAAGCCGCCGAACGGCGTCCCGAGCCGGCCGATCCGTGCTACGGCGCCATCCAGCATGTCGCAGGCCCCGGCGATGAACAGCAACACGCCGGCATAGACCAGATAAGGCGGTGCGCCGCTGTCGCGCAGGGCCGCGTGTGTGAAACCGCCGCCATAGAAGAACAACACCGCGGCACCGGCCGTCGCCAGGCAGCCGGCGGCCGTGACGGTGTTCGGCGTCGCGCCGAGGCCGATCAGAGCGCGAGCGATCCTATCCCGCGCGGCAATGAAGCCGCCGCCGATGGCGCGGCTCGTGCCGGAGGTGTGTCCACCGTGTTCGAGGCGCTCAAACGCCGTGTCGACCGGTTGGTCCGACTTGGTGGCCATGCGGCGTACTATAGCCGTTTCGCGCGTGTCATGCGGACTGCGACGGAGACCGATGCGGGCGTCCTGAGTCGACCCCTTCGCTATGCGAACAGTTCCTTGATGGGGCGGGCGGCCTTGTCCTTGACGATGCGAAACGGCCGCTTTTCGGGCGAGTAATTCGTCTGGGTGTAGTCGACCCCCAGGGCCTTGCAGAGCGTGGCGTGCAACTCGCCGACGCGCACGGGCCTGCGATCAACGCCCTTGCCGTGGTCGCTCTTGCCGATCTTTCGGCCCGGCTTGATCCCGCCTCCGCCGATGACCGTGGACCAGACCTGCGGATAGTGGTCGCGGCCGTCATTCCCGTTGATCCGCGGCGTGCGGCCAAACTCGCTGGTCAGCACCACGAGCGTCCGCCCGTACAAGCCCGTCCGGATCAGGTCCTGGATCAGCGTGCTGAAGCCGACGTCCAGCTCGGCGGACTTCTGCTTGACGGTCTCGAAGTTGTCCTGATGGGTGTCCCATCCGCCGTTGGACAATTCGATGAAACGGACGCCGGCCTGCACCAGCCGCCGGGCCAGCAGGCAACCCTGACCAAACGCCGATCGAAGGCCGTACGCCTCGCGGAGGGCCTCCGGTTCGTCGTCGAGGTCGAAGACCCGGGCGGTCTGCGGGCGCATCATCAGAAGGGCGGCGTTGTAGTGATGGGCATAGGCGGACAAGGCATCGTTTCGCGGATGCCGTTTCCTGAAGTGCTGGTCGAGTTCGTTCAGCAGCTTGAGGCGGTCGTTGAAGCGGCGCGTGCCCAGCCCGTCGCGGATTCGCAGATTCGCGTCGGCATCGCGGGCGCTGCCGACGTAATAGGGGGCGTATTTCGGACCGAGATAGCCCGCCGCCCAGTCGATGCCAATGCTCACATAGGGCGGCAGATTGGGATCGCGCGGGCTGCGACCCTTGTATTTCGCGACGATCGAGCCGAGCGACGAGTGCTTGATGCTGCTGATCGGCACATAGCCGGTGTGCATCTGGTAGGACGCTCGGGTGTGGTCGAACTCGTTGCTCGTCATGCTTCGGATGAGCGAGAGGTGCTCGAATTGTCGGGCGATCCGCGGAAGGTGCTCGGAGATTTCGATTCCCTCCGCGGCGGTCTGCACGGCCTTGAACGGCCCGCCGACCTCGGCACCGGGCTGCGGATCGAAGGTGTCGATGTGGCTCATACCGCCGGCCATCCAGAGGAGGATGACGGAGTCGGCGGTGCTGTCTTTTTTTCGCGGAGCGGCGAACAACCTCTCGGGGTCGAGCATCCCGAGGAACGACGCCCCGCCGGCCACCCCGAACGCCGAGCCGAGCCACCGGCGGCGGGTCATTTGGCGATAGCTTTCACAGCCGGAGCAAGGCATGACAATCGTCTCCAATCTTGAGCATGCACTGGTTCAGCGTGAAACGGAGAAAGGCTGGTTCTGAGTTACACCTATCCGGGAG
>CAYQDV010000356.1:0-2535 GCA_964416295.1 uncultured Planctomycetaceae bacterium | reverse complement strand
GCTTTCGGCTTTCGGCTTTCGGCTTTCGGCATCTGTCACGCGACCATGGCAGCGTCGTGAATGCCGTCGCCGGGCAATCGGTTCGAGAGGACGTTGTCGTACAGGCGGGCGAAATCGTCGGCGAAGCGCCGGAGGCCAAAGACCTCATAGGCCTGACCGCGGGCGACATCGCTGACCCGGGTCCGCAGGCCGGCGTCTTCGATCGCGGTCAGGACCCTCGCGGCGAGCAGCCGTGGCCGGCGCGGCTTGCAGAGCAGGCCGTTGCTCCGGTCAGCGATCAACTCGGCAACGCAGCGGACGGCGGACCCGACGATCGGGAGCCTTGCAGCCATGGCCCAGCCGATCGGCTCGGTGCAGACGTCCCCCACGGCGGGAATCAGAAAGACATCGGCCCCGGCCACCAGATCGGCCCAGCGGTCCGGCGGATCCGGCACCGAGATCAATGATGGCATTTGTATGGATTCTGCGAAGCGACGAAGACGGCGGCTCTCGCGATTGTCGTAGGGCAACATGACCCGCAGGCCGGGCACCACAAGGCTGACGATAGCCGCCGCCCAGACGCCATAATATTGCCCGCCCGCCTCGGACGGCGGTCCGGCAAGCAGCACCGACGGGCCGTCTCGGTCGCCCGACGACGCCCGCGACGCGGCGGCGCGGGCCTGATTGATCGCCTTGAAGTCGACGGCTCCGCGCACGACCACGGACCGCTCGGGGGCGACGCCCGCCGCAAGAAGGCGGGACAATATCGTCTGGTTTCCGACCGCAACGGCCGCGGCCCGCGGGAGCGAGCGCAGCCACCTCGCGAAATCGCGGGCCGACCCCGGATCCGCGAGGGACAGGACGAGCGGGAGATCGGGCAACCGCGCGCTGGCCAGCCTCGCGGCTCCGATGTCCCACGCGTGAATGACGTCGGCCGAGCAGGCGTGGGCGGCGTCTGCAAGGCGCGGGGACCAGTTCAACACGGACCAGATTCGGGCGGGCGTGGGTCGGATGTCGGTCGTGAGAAACCGCTTCGCCATGACGGCCGTGCGCCCATCGATGCTGCACACCGCGTGGCGGGCACGGTCGCCCGCAAGCCGCGAGCACAACATCTCAAGCGTCTGGCAGGCCGTCTCGTCGCAGCCGGGGCCGAGGACGTGCAGCACGGAGATCAATCGTCGAGTTCCCGATGGCCGTAGAAAAGCTTCGCAACCTCGTGGCCAAGTTTTTCCGACAAATCCTTGGCAACAACCGAGGCGGAGCGGTCGCCGTCGTTCGGCTCGGGCGGCATCGACACGACGACGCGCTTGCCCGACTCCTGGCGCGGCCAAAGCCGGACATCACGCTTCGGTCGCGTCGACAAGACCTTGACGCGAACCGTGAACTGCCCCTTGAAGATGTCCGCGCCGGGTTCGCCATACAGCGTAAACCGCACCACGTCGAGATAGAGAATCTGCTCGGCGCCGAGCTTCTCGCCGATCTGGCGCACCGGCAGTTTGTCGTAGTCCTTGTCCGACTGCCGTAGCTCCTTCCAGCTATCGAGCGGGATGACACGCTTATTCACGTCATACTCGAGGAAGAGGTCCGACAGGGTCTTGTGGAGTTCCCGGATCGGCCCCGGTTCGCTGATCTGGTTGTTCAGATCATCAACGAGAATGAGCAACGGTCCGTCGGTCAGCTTGTATTCCGGTTCGATCCAGTTGCCGCCCGTGACGGCCGCCAGAGCGGACATCGCCTTGAAGCAGCCGCCCGATGCGACCGGCAGCACGCCGCAAACGACCAGCGCCATCCACGTCAATCCGCATGAAGGAGCACGAACCGCGCATTCAGTGCTCGCGCGTGCGTGTGTAGGGTATCTGGTGATCATAAAACTTCATCGCTACGGCACTGCCGAAATCTTCCACCGTCTGATGCAGGATATCCGTGTCGCTCCAGTCCATCGCGGTCGTACCCGTCTCGGGTGGAAACATGGCGGTGACGTCCCCGGTGTAGAGAGCTTCGATACCCGACGTCTCCTCGTCGCCAAAGATGGCAACGGTGCCGGAAATCCGCCCGCGGCGCAAGGCCGTCGACGCATGGGCACGCGTCGTATACTCCAGCAGGTCGATCCGCACGATCCGATCGCACTTCAGCCGGCGGCACAACTCGGCCGCGGACCAGGTCTCCCATTCCGACCCTGAAGACTCCTGTAGCTCATCCACGTCCGCAGACTTGATGAATCGGGTCGTCGGGAGGGCCTTGCTCATGTGATAGGTCACCGCAACACCCACGTTGTGCCGCGCGTAGGGGTCCAGGTCCAGCGTCGCCTGATCGGCCCACACGACGACCGCGACGGTCTCGCCGGCCAACTTGGCATACTCGGCCGGTATCTCCTGCTGGCGATCCGACATCCCGAAATAGGCCAGTTGGCACCCGCTGCCGGACAGCAGCGCCATGCCAAACATCGCGATCAGAACGCTGCCTCGAAGCGTACCGCTACGGGGCCGGTCCACGCGTTCTTGCGGATGGGGAGCATCGGCCTCTGGCCGGTGCGAACGGCCGATCGCGTTCCGCACC
>CAYQDV010000355.1:0-2575 GCA_964416295.1 uncultured Planctomycetaceae bacterium | reverse complement strand
CTAGAATGTCTTGGGATACGAGGCGTCGTGCTTCCGCTCGCTTCACGACGCTCGTACAATCGCAGCCGATGGTCGCCTCGACGGTGGGGCGGGAGGGCTGGAGAGTCGCAGTGCGCCGGGCTTGGAGACGGTGCTCGGCCCGGGACTATTGGGAGAAGGTCAGGTATGAATACGATGTTGGGCGAAGTTCAGCATGATGCGGGACTGATGACGGTTGAGGAACACATTCTGCGGCGTCAGCGGGCGCACCCGACGGCCACCGGCAGCTTCAGTTGGCTGCTGTCCGGGATCACGCTCGGCGCACGGATCATCTCGGCCAACGTTCGGCGGGCGGGCATCCTCGACGTCCTAGGTGACGCCGGCACCGACAACCTCTCGGGCGAACAGCAACAAAAGCTCGACGTTCTGGCGAACAAGACGATGGAGGTATGCCTGGGGTACCGCGGCAATGTCGGCATTATGGCGTCCGAGGAACTGGATGAGCCAACCGTCCTGACAACGGGCGCGTCCGGTCGTTACGTCGTCGTTTTCGATCCACTGGATGGATCGAGCAATATCGACGTCAACGTCTCGGTGGGCACGATTTTCTCTGTGCTCGAGCGAGAGCCGGGCGGCTTCAACCACAATGACCCCGTGGCCGATGTCCTGCAACCGGGTCTCAAGCAACTCGCCGCGGGCTACATCGTCTACGGGTCCAGCACGGTGCTGACCTACACGGCCGGCGACGGCCTTCACATGTTCACACTCGATCCGTCCGTCGGGGCGTTCATTCTTGCGAATGAAGACGTCCAGATGCCGGAATCGGGCAAGTACTTCAGCGTCAACGAAGGAAACTACAATTCGTTTCCCGAGGGCATTCAGAACTTCCTCAAGTGGTGCAAGACCGAGGAAGCCGGGCCGTATTCGGCGCGGTACATCGGCTCGCTCGTGGCGGACTTCCACCGGACGCTTCTGCGGGGCGGCATCTTTCTCTATCCCCCGACGGCCAAGAAGCCGGGCGGCAAACTGCGCCTGATGTACGAGGCCAACCCGATCGCCTTCCTCGCCGAACAGGCCGGCGGCGAGGCGACGGATGGAACACAGCGAATCGTGGAAAAGATCCCCACTTCGCTGCACGAGCGGACGCCGCTGTTCGTCGGGAGCAAGGGCGAAATGGCTCGGCTCCGCCGGTACATGGCCGAACCCGACTGACCCATTGCCCGGCCGTCCGGGACGCGGCGCAGACCCCCGCAGTGGGCCGGCACGTCTTCCCGTTCGCCTTCCAGGCGGAGCCGTGACGATCGGCTTGCCTCCCAGCCGAGTCGGAGTAGCAATGACGGACCGCGCGACGGCTTCAACCAACACCTGGACCCTCCGGCGGCTGCTGGCATGGACGCGCAACTACTTTCAGTCCAATGGTCTCGATGAGCCACGCCTGACCGCGGAACTGCTCCTGGCCCACGCACTCGGCTGCCGCAAGATCGAACTCTATACCCGGTTCGACCAGATTCCATCCGACGACCAGCGCGCCGTGTTTCGAGAGCTGGTCCGGACCGCGGTCAAGGGGCAGCCCGTCGCCTACCTCATCGGCCGGAAGGAGTTCTATTCGCTCAACTTTCACGTCACACCGGCCGTCCTCATTCCGCGACCGGAGACCGAACTCCTCGTCGAACGGGTCCTCGTCTGGTGTGAGGAAAACCCCCGCGAGCGATTCGACATTCTGGATGTCGGCACCGGCTCCGGCTGCATCGCCATCGTGATCGCCGCGCGGCAGCCGGCGGCGCACGTCCTCGCCAGCGACTGCTCGAGCGAAGCGCTCGAGGTCGCCGAACAAAACGTTCGCCAACACAAAGTCGACGATCGTGTCCGCCTGGTCCGCGCCGACATGCTCGACCTTGCGGACGGCGCGGTGCCGGCCGGAGGGTTTGATATCGTCGTCGCGAACCCGCCCTACGTCGCGAAGAACGACCCCGACGCGCTGGCCGAAAACGTCCGCGCGTTCGAGCCGCCGACGGCGTTGTACGGTGGCGAGGACGGACTCGACGCATTCCGCCGAATCGCCGGCGGGATCCGGAGTGTGCTTCGGCCTGGCGGAACCCTGATTCTCGAGATTGGTGACGGACAGGCCGACGCGGTCGAAACGATACTGGCCGATGCCCAAGGCCTGGCAACGCTTGAGCGCCATCGCGATCTCGCCGGTGTCGAGCGCGTGGTCCAGTTCGGATTCTCGACATGACACCGCTGGTTGATCGCGAATTCCGGCGAATCCTCCTGATCAAGCCGAGTTCACCGGGCGACATCATTCACACCCTGCCCGTCCTGCACGGTCTAGGCCATCGATATCCAGAGGCCCGGATCGAGTGGCTGGTGGCGACGGCCTTCGCCGGACTCGTCGCGGTCGAGGCACGGCTGCGCCGCGTGCGGCCGCGTGGTTCGTGTGCCGGACACCCGAGCCTCTTTGGGCACCCCTTTCTTCGGTGTCTTCATTTCGCTGCCGTTGGCGCCTGATGCACTGGATTTGCGACGGCCCGCTGTGCTCTTTTTTGTGCCTGTGGCCTTTTTCTGACTGGCTGTATACTGGAAACAGAAAATGGGA
>CAYQDV010000354.1:0-2590 GCA_964416295.1 uncultured Planctomycetaceae bacterium | reverse complement strand
CAGGGACAGCCGCAGCCATTGTTGATGGGCGCTATAGCCGTATTTGCAGTCGTTCAGGAGGGCGGCGCCGGCGGTGTCGTCGCCCTGATCCGCCCAGAACAGTGCGGGCACCTCGAACATCGCCTTTTCGGCATCGGTGTGCGGATCGGCCGGCCGGGCAATCGTTCCAAAGGGCACGTGGTAGGTCGCCTTGGCGCTCCAGCGGACGAGCGGGAACGCCGCGCGGAGGAACTTGTGATCTTCGTGCCAGTCGACGTTCGTGCGGAACTCGATCCACGGCCGTTCGGCATACAGCACGATGTCCTGCGAGACCTGAGACTTCGAGAACGATCGCTTGAGCCGGACGACGACGCGAACCGGCCCGCGTTCGATGATCTCGATGCCGTCGAGGGCGCTGATTACCCTGCGGTTTGAGAGGCCGAGGTTCCACGCGTCCCACTGTTTGGGACGGTCGTCGAAGAACTCGAGCAGGTTGCCGTCACCGGCAAGGACGTCGTCACCGTCCGGCAGCCTCCGGACCGAGGCCAGGTGGCCGGTTTCGGGATTGAGCGAGAATTCGAGGCGGTCGTTGGCGAATGTCCAGTCTTGAATGCGAAGCGCCGGCGCCGGGGCGGAGGCTTCGGGGCGTTCGGAGCGCGGCACGAGATGGAAAACGGCGTACCCCAGCGAGGGGACGTCCGCCATAAAGACCAGCCGGCCGTCCGCGGTGCGTTGTGAGGGGATGGCGTGGCGGTCGGCGTCGAGGATGGCGGCGTCGGTTTCGGAGAGTGTGACCGGCGCGGTGCGGTCCCACGCGAGGGGATTGAAAACGACGATGGGCCGTCCCGGCCCGGACGTATCGATCGACCGGGTGAGGGTCTCGAGGGCGTCGTTCAGGCGCGCCCGGCCGGTGGCGAGGATCCAGTCGTAGTCCTTTTGGATGTCCTCTTTCACTACGGGGACGCTGGTGCCGGGCAGGCCGTCGTGGCACTGGTGAAACAAGACCCGGCGCCACATTTCATCGAAGTCGGCGGCGGGCCACTCGGCGCCGTCGGCGCGGGCCAGCGTGGCGAATCGCTCGGCGCTGAGCAGGAGCACCTCGCCGTTGCGGTTGAACCACTTGATCCGGCCCTGCGACGTGTAGGTCCCGCGGTGATACTGCAGGTACATTTCGTCGTCCAACATCGGCAGACCGGCGTCGCCCTTCTTGAGGATGTCGTGGAAGTAGTCTACGGCGGTCGACATCTTGACGGTGGGCGCGAGATCGGTCCTACCCAGGTCGAGAATCGTTTCGATGTCCTCGCGAGACGGACCGCCTCCGTGATCGCCGACGCCGAACGGAACGATGACCGAGCGGAGGCCGTGACGCTCCTCCATCGCATCCAGCATGCCCTTCAATCGCTCGGGGCGGACGCGCGATCCGATGCCCTGCGGCGGTGTGCAACCGACCACGACGGACCCGTCCGGGGCGAGCCAGCGGCAGAGGTGATAGGGAAACTCGGTCGTGTCGTTCCAGAGCATCTTGGTGGTGAAGAATGCGTAGATGCCGGCGGAGCGAAGCAGTTGCGGCAACTGATGGGTGTAGCCGAACGAGTCGGGCGCCCATCCGATGCGGACGTCCTTGCCGAATTCGCGGTCGAAGAAGCGGCGGCCGCGGAGAATCTGCCGCGCGAGCGATTCGCCGGCGGGCATGTTGAAGTCCGGTTCGGTCCACGTACCGCCGACGAGTTCCCATTGGCCGCTCTTCACGCGTGCGCGGATGGCCTCAAAGAGGTCGGGATAGCGATCTTTCATCCATTGGTAGGTCTGGGCCGAGCCTTGTGAAAAACGAAAATCGGGATAGGTCTCCATGAAGCGGAGCACCTGGGCGAAGGTGTCGTGGCACACCTGGACCGTTTCGCGCCACGGCCAGAGCCACTCGAGGTCGATGTGCGATTCGCCGACGAAATAGACCTTGCCCTTCTTCAGTTCGGCGCCGCGGCGCTCAAAGTCGGCCAGGCGGTCATCGAGCAAGTGATCGAAAGCGTCCTGTTTCCGTGCGAGGAAGAGATCAAAGAGGCGTTTTTCGTGTACGTCTTCGCCGGACAGATCGGTGAACCAGGGTCCGTAGCGGACGTCGCGCAGATAGCGTTCGACCTTCGGTCCTGCCGCCTCGCGTGCCAGCCAGTCGCGGCGGAACGCCGTGTCCTCGGGTGCGTCGTCGCGACGGTGGATCGTGGCGGCGAACAGACAGAGGCGGGGGTCGTCGGGAAGACGCAGGGCCTCGATGGGAAACGCCGCCGCGACCGGCAGCGTCACAATCGCCAGGCCCGGCCTCGCGGGTTCGTCCGATCCGTGAAGATGCGTGAAACGCACACGCAGACGGGCGTCTTCGCTCTGCCACGGCGGAATGCGGATCGACAGCGAACGGGTCCGGCCGTCGGCACCTTCGATTTCCCACGATGCGTCAACGGCCTCTTCGGCGACGGCGGCCACGGCCAGATGCAGCTCGTAATAGCGTCCGCCGCCGGTCGGCCCGACGTCAATGCGCTGGCCGGAGGCTCGGACGCACTCGCCGGCTCGGCCGGACGCGAAGCGGAACGGCGTCCGGCCCACGTAGACCACGCCCGCC
>CAYQDV010000353.1:0-2592 GCA_964416295.1 uncultured Planctomycetaceae bacterium | reverse complement strand
GCGCTGCCCGACTTTCGCATGTCCACCGCTGCGCGGATGGACATGCCACCCGCCACATTCTTGATTGGCGCGGCACCGTTCGCCGACCCCGCGCCGGCGCTTGGGGCTCGGATCGGCGAGCCACATCCTCTTACTTCCGGTCCGCCTTCTTGCCCTTCCAGCCGTTGTCCCAGCCGTAGCCGTCATAGCCCCATCCGTCGTTCCAAGTGCTGAAGTCGTCGTAGCCGGCGTCGAACGAGTCGTCGTATTGGATGTCGTCAAACTCGTCGATGGAGCCTTCGTCCACGAAGACGCTGTCCACGAAGTCGAAGCTGCCGAAGTCGAACGCGAAGTCGAACCCCGAGTCGCTGAACGACGAATCACTCCGGTCGCGGCGGAGTTTGCAGCCCGCTGTCGGGATCACCAGTCCGATCAGGGCCAACGTCAACACGATTCTTGTCAGGGTCTTTCGCATGGCTCTGCCCTTTCGAGGGTTGGCCCGCCGCGCGCGGCCCAGGCGCCGACGCGACAAGGCGTCCAACATTCGCACCGGCCGGACGACCGCCGTCCGACCCGTTCGTTGCTCGTTCGAAACCGCCCCGCGGTGAACGCCGTTCCACCGACGTCCCGCCGGGCATATTGCTAGACACATGTGAACTATCCGGGTTAGTCAACAAAACGGGCCACGGCGGCAGGCTCCGAATATTCGCCGCGGACTCCCGAATACCCTGACAGGACGAAGGACGTGGACCCGGCGATCCCGGGATGGCAAGACCGGGGGACGCGTCGGCTCGGATGCGTCCGATAGGTAGGTGTCGCGTGGTAAGATGTTGGATGGACAGACGATACCCCCGCGGCGACGACGCGTGTGCTCGCGTCGCCCGGGCCTTTGGGGACCCTCGCGGGCGAGGAGGCAGCCGATGTTCGAGCGGCTGACGGCGGTTCGACTCAAGACGGCAGAAGAGGCGCTCGCCGCAGACCGCATCGACGAGGCGTTCGGCATCGTGTCCTCGCCCGATCTGGCGACGCACCGGCGGGGTCGGCGGCTTCTCAGCGAGCTGGGAGGGCGGTTTCTCGAACGGGGTCAGGAGCATCTTCTGAATCGGCAGTTTCCCGAAGCTTTGGCGGATTTCGAGCGGGCCGGCCGTTGCGGGTCGTCGCCGGAGAAGGTGACCGAGTGGCGGGACCGCGCCGTAGCGGCCATGGAGCAGGACGACCGCTCGAGACAGGACCGCGCGGCGGCGCTCGCGGACGCCCGGCAGCGTATGGCCGCCGGCAGCCTCGACGGGGCGGCTGCTGCGCTGGACGACGTGTCCGGCGGCGATTCGGCTCGCGAGCAAGTCGCGCACGCCATCGACGAGCGGTCGGATCGCGCGAGGGCGGCGCTGGCGGCCACGCGCACGGCCGTGGAGCGGGACGACCTGGCTGAGGCGGCCCGCCGCTTTCAAGAGGCCATGCGACTCTACCCGCGGATGGACGGCATGGCCGAGATGGAAACGACGCTGGTCGGGCGGGTGGTCGAGCGGGCAGCCGATGGCTTCACGAGCGGGCGGCTGGATCGAGCGGCACAGGACCTTGCGATGCTGGGAGACGTCGGACGAAACCGAACCGAACGAATGGAGTTACACGACGCGCTGCAGCTCGCCACAGACGCGGCGAAGGCCATCGCCGGGGACCACTACGGCCGTGCCGGTGTGTTGCTGGGGCGTCTCGGGCAAGTGGGTCCCCACGCCGAGTGGGTGTCGAAGGCCCGCGACCAGCTCGCGGCGCTGGAGGGACACCGGCGGGCGCTGCTGGAAGGTCCGCTCGGGCTGTTGTCGGGGCGCGACGATCCGAGTGTCCACGGTCACGACAGGCAGGACGCGGCCGCTACGCTCCCGGCGAGGCCGAGGCCCGCGGTCGCCCCGCCGGTGATCGACGCGGCCCGCAGACCGGCCGATGGTTCGCTGCCGGGGCGGATGCTGCTCCGTGTGGACGGCGTGGGGAGCTTTCTGCTGCTCCCGCGCGAGCGGATCAGCATCGGCCGGGCGGGTCCGGGGGCGACGGCCGACCTGCAGTTGGTGAGCGACCTGTCGGAGCGACAGGCGGAAATCGTGCGAGCCGGCGATGACTACTTTGTGATGGCGGCGTCCGGCGTCGAACTGGCCGGGCGGCCAGTCGAACACGCGCTGTTGCAGGACGGTGACCGGATTCGCCTGGGGCGCCGCGTTCGTCTGAAGTTCCGGCGACCGAGCCTGAAGAGTTGTACGGCCGTGCTCGATCTCATGGAAGGCGTGCGGACGACGACGGACTGCCGGCGTGTGATTCTCCTGGGTGGGCCGTTACTCATGGGGAACCGCCGCGAGTGTCACGTGTTGCTGCCAACGGCGGCGGCGGGTGCGGTGCTGGTGTGTCGAGGCGGGCGGCTGTTCGTCAAGACGATGGGGGCGGGTCGAGAATCGACTCCGGTCGAATTCGGAATGCCGTTCGAGGTTGCGGGCGTGCGGATGAGCGTGCAGGAATGGCCCGAGGGGTCCGGGACGCGGCGCGTGATCGGCTAGTTCTTCGAGAGGTTCGGAGCGATGGCGTTTCAGTTCAACCAGGGTGATCGGCCGCTGGCGGGCTACACGATCC
>CAYQDV010000352.1:0-2594 GCA_964416295.1 uncultured Planctomycetaceae bacterium | reverse complement strand
CGACGGCATCTCGCGCCGTTGGCGTATCCGTGCAGTGTGCGTCCCCGACGGACCTTCTGTTCTACGGCCGCGCCAGGACCGCCGGGCGCTCGGACACGGGCGGCTCGGCCGTCGGGTCTTCGATGCGAAGCAGGCCGACGTATGAACCGTCGCTCGCGCGGTCGCCCGTGAAGACCAGTTGCGCCACGGCCGTGTCAAATAAGACGGGATTGAATGATGCGGTCAGCAAGAGCGTCGAACCGGCGATCGAGGCCCGTGGGGCGTCCACCACCCGCGCGGCAAAGCCGGTCCCGTCCGGACGGCAACCGACGGTCAATATAGCCACTCGTGTCTGTTGAATGCTCAGACAGAATCGCGTCGCGTCATCGCCGGTCAGGATCCACTGCCCCTCCAGGCCGATCCGGCTCACGACCGTGCCCAGCGGCACGTGCGGCGGCAGTCGATCGACCGCCTCGACCACGGCGTCTGCCACCGGCGTCGGAACGGGCAGCGTCTCCGGGGCTACACCGCAACCGGCTACAAGAACCACGACAACAGAGACCAGGACCGGCTTCCTCATGACGCCCCTCCTCCAGTCTTCATTGTACCCGGAGCGCGGAGGGAAATTCAACGCGTGACTGTTATCGGTGGGTGTGTGACAGATCATGTGGACGGGATGAGCGGCTGTAGCGTCGGCTCCCTGTAGCCGAGGTCGCCCGGACAGCGGTCTCTCGTCTACCCACGTCGGGCACGGGGGCCACGACGCTACGGGGGACGCCGAGCCATCACGCGCCGATTGTGCTACGGACACGTTATCGGTCGAGCCCAGCCGCATGTGGCCGGTGGGTGTGCGAGATGCTACGAATCGCCGGCCTGCGGCGCCTGAATCGAGATCGACCCGTCGATGCCGAGAAACCGCTTCAGTGCCGCGACGCACCGCGCGTCGAGCTTCTCCGGCGTCATCTCATCGATGATCGCCAGGGCCGCCTCCGTCGACATGTTCCGGCGATAGTGCCGCGTCTGCGTCAACGCGTCATAGATGTCCGCCACCGCCAGGATGCGGGCGGCCAGCGGGATGGCCTCGGCCTGCAGGCCGTCGGGATAGCCGCTCCCGTCGAGTTTCTCGTGATGGGCGGCCGCCACGAAGTCTACGCCCCGCAGGCTCTCGATGAACTCGATCTGCGACAGGATCGTCCGGGAGTGTGCCGCGTGCTGCTTCATCTCTTCGAACTCGTCCGGCGACAGCGCTCCGGCCTTGGTCAGGAGGACCTCGCGCACGCCGATCTTGCCGATGTCGTGCAGCAACCCGGCGATGCGAATCCGCTCGATCTCACCGGCGTCCAGACCCAGCTTGACGGCGACGCCCATCGCATAGTTCGCCACGTTGATCGAATGGATGGCCGTCAGCGGATCACGTGCGTCGAGGGCGGTGCTCAGAGATCGTATGAAACTTTCAAATTGTCGATTCTGGGCGACGTGCAGACGCGAATTCTCCAGGCTGATCGCCACCTGAACCGCGATCGCCTCCATCAGCGGAATATCCTCGCGGCTGAAATGGCCGGCCCGACGATCCATCACCTGAAGAACGCCGTCGCACCGATCCGCTCGATACCCGACCGGAACAACCAGCATGGACCGCGGATAGTAGTGAACCTGGTCGGCGATCTCTCGGGCGAACCGGGGATCGTTCAGGACATCAGGCAGGCACAGCGGCGTGCGTGTTCGAAAGACATGGCCGCAGATCCCCCGGTCCTCGGCCACGCGCAACCGTGACGGCATCGCCTCCAGCCCCTCGGCCACCTCGCTCCAAAGCTCGTCGCGTTGAGCGTCATGCAGATAGAACGTGGTCCGTTCCGCATCGAAGACCAGCGTCACCTGCCGCACGATCGTCCGGATCAGGTCCCGTTGGTCCGACGCCGTACCGAGCGCACGGCTGACGCGCACCAGGGCCTCCAGTTGGCGCTCATGCCGGGGCTTCACGCCGGACAGGCGAGCAGACAATGTCTCATCCATCAACTCGGCCACGTGCAGTCCCCTCCAGCGGCGCGCACGGAGCGCACGCGGCGCAACTTCGGCCCCGTAGTCAATCGGCCAATCCATCTGCTGGGATGAACAGCGATTAAGGGACGTGCATGATCACCGGCCGTCGGCGTCGGCTGGCCGGCCGAGGCCAGGCGTCACTCGGCCGGACTGCTATCGGACGTGCCCACGAGATGAATCAACAGGGCGTTCGTGTCGCCCGGATGATCGAGGTGCGTCCCGGCGACCACGACGATTAGGTCGCCCGCCTCGGCGAGATGTCGGTCGAGCAATATCCGATCGATCTCCACGAGCATCGTCGGCGCGTGGGATATGCGCGCCATCCGAATCGGCAGAACGCCATAATACATCGCCATCCGCCGACACACGTGCTCATCCGGCGACAGGCCGACGACGAGTGAGTCCAACCGGTGCTTGCTCAACAGCCGGGCCGTGTTGCCCGCCTCGGTCCAGACGGCCACGAGCCGGGCGTGCAGCTCCCGGGCGAGTAGACGCGCACCTTTCACGACAACAGTCGTCACCCGCCGCATCGCCGGCGACAGCACTTCCGGCCGCTGATCCGTCGTGGCCAGAAA
>CAYQDV010000351.1:0-2622 GCA_964416295.1 uncultured Planctomycetaceae bacterium | reverse complement strand
CTTCGTCCCTACGGGACGCCACGACAGCCGCCGCCGGTTGTGTCACGAACCGTCTCGGATCTACTTGAGTTCGACGGACCAGTATGCGTTGTCCAGGAACGCCTTCCAACTGGCGTAGCGTCCGTCCGTCAGCTTGACCGTCAGTATCGGGTTTCGACGGGGTTTTCGCGGCGGCGTGATGAGGTGGAGGCCCGCCTGCGTCGGCGTTCGGCCGCCCTTTTTGATGTTGCATTTCAGGCACGCGCAGACGATGTTTTCCCACGATGACGCGCCGCCGTGGCTTCGCGGGATGACGTGGTCCAGCGACAGATCGCTCGTGGCGAACTTTCGACCGCAGTACTGGCATCGGTTGCCGTCGCGGGCGTAGATGTTTCGCCGGTTGAACTTCACCGTCTGCCGCGGCAGTCGATCATATATCGACAGTCGTATAATGCGCGGCACGGCGATGTCGAATCGCACCGTTCGGATCCAATCATGCGCGTCCGGCTCGAATTCGCGGGCAAGCTGGCTCAACTCGCACCAGTCGGTGAAATCGTAGGAGGTGTATTGCCCCTCTTCCACATGAATGACTTCGGCCAGTTTGCGGAACAGCAGGCTGAACGCCCGCCGCACGTTGACGACGCGGATCGGAAGATAGTTCCGGTTCAGAACCAGAACACTCGATGACAGTGCTGTCGGCCGGGCGATCATGGCAGCCGTTCCGCCTCGTCTCTTCCGCGAGAGTTCGGCAGCGAGCCGCGTTCGGGTCGCCCTCGTACCCGAAGACCGACGGTCCGTTCGTCTCCCGGCGGGTCTCCAATCCGTTGGATGCAGATATCCTGCGGCCGTGCCCCGCGAGCGAAGCCCGCGCCCGGGGAACGCCGCCGCTACTTGTATTGTAGGTAATGACTGTGCGGGACGCAAGCGTGATCCGGCCCGCATTTCTCACGGTGACATGCGATGTGTGGTGACGATCTGTAGCGTCGAGGGTTGTCCCCGCCGCAGCCGCGCACCGCGGCGCGTCGCGGCGTCACCCACAGAATGTTCGCGGACCGTTTTGGCTTGCGGTGAGAAATCCGGGGCAGCGATTCGCCGTCTTTCGCGACTTCGCGGTCGGGTCGGACGAGGCAGGCTCGTCCGATGCCTCCGTCGGCCGGCCGTCTCACGATGGGTAACGTCGGCAGGCATGGTCCCGACACGTCATCACGACAGGTTTCCGCCTGTGCCGGCGCGACCCCTTGACATGCTGTTGCCGACAACGGCAGAGGCGTTACGGGCAACCGCCGGAAAGTAGACAGGTGATGAATACGGGGAGATCGTTCAGGTCGACGACGCCGTCGTTGCTGCCGTCCAGGTCCGCGGCACAGATTTCGGCGGCATTCCCGTTGCCGTTGACCAGAATCGCGGTGAAACGCTCGACGTCCAGCCCGTCGATGGCCGTGTCGAGATTCACGTCTCCCGCGAGGATGATCGCGCAATCGATGGGGACGGCATTGGCCGACGGAACAAACGCCCGGGGAGCGATGGCCGCCGGCGTGCCCGGTTTGAACAAGCCGACGGTGACCGCGCCCGGCAGGGCCTCGGGCGGGGCGTTGGCGACGAAACGGAAGTTGTACAACGTGCCCCAACGAAGAGCGTTGGCATTGGGGTTGGCGGCAAAGCTCTCGGTGAACCACGTCAGCGATCCCGCGGGCTGCGTGACCGTCCAGTCGGTGCCGTCATAGTCGACGCCGCCCAGGCCGTCGCCGCTGTGGTATGCGACGTCGTGGAAGCCGCTGCTGAGCACGATCACGCCGCTGGGAATCGGCACGGAGAAGGAGCCTCCCGCTCGATCGGAGTTGATATTGTAGACCGCGTATTCGTAATCCCAGGTGCCGTTTCCGAGATCGGTGACCTTCGAGCCGACGTGAAAGCGGCCCTCGCCGGGTATCGTGGTGTCCTTGAGGAAGACGCTCGGATCGATCAAGGCCCACGCGAGAATGGCCGGCTCGCCGATATGGACCGACGCCTGCCCCGGCAGGACACCGGCGATGCTCGTCAGCGTCACGTTGACCTCGCGCCACGACGCATTGTCGTGGCGGAATCCGAGCGGCTCATCGTGAGTGACGTAGTGCGCCTCGGCGAAGTTGCGCCCTCCGGCGAGGATATCGACGTCATGAAGCTGGAGCCGTCCCCGGATGAGGTCGGGACCGACGGGCAGGGGGTGTGGGTCCGTGTGCGTTCCGCCGGCCCCCAGTCCTTGCGGGTTGATCTGGGCGTGCGGACCGAGCAGCGTCGGATCGCCCGCCAATCCGCCCCATGACGTCTCGGCGCAGCCGATGCCGAGCGAACTGCATGGTGTGGACTGGCAGTTTCCGCAGGTCGGCTCACCGACCGCGCAGAAGGTGTGGCGCAGCCAACTCATGCCGATCTGCTCAAACCGCCCGTTCAGCAATCGATACATGTTGGTCGCCACGACGGGGTGGTCTCCGCTGGGACCGGCGATGTATGCGGCGGGCGTCGCGCCGAGGTTGCAGCCGGTGCTGGCGAAGCTGAACGCTCGCACCCCGTTGAAAACGCCGTAGTATTGGAAGTCGTCCGATCCGCTGCCGCCGCTCGTGAGTCCGAGGCGGCTGACCGTAAGGTTCGGCTGCGCCACGGCCG
>CAYQDV010000350.1:0-2703 GCA_964416295.1 uncultured Planctomycetaceae bacterium | reverse complement strand
CGCCGCAATCCGTCGATAAGACCTGCACAGGGGTCGCGGGTGAGGTGCGCGGTGCAGGCGGTCAAGGACCTGATCAAAACGCGGTATGCCTCACTGATGTGGGACACCGGACTGCTCGGGGCGTGGCTCCGCGTGCGGCCCGGCCGGCATCGCATCGTCATCCTCAGTTATCACGACCTTCCCGCCGAGCGGTTCGCCGATCACCTCCGCGTGCTCCTCCGGGCCTATCGGGTGCTGACGCTGGACGAGTGCGTGGCATGCCTGACCGGCGAACGGCCGTCCCCGGCAAATGGCGTCGTCCTCACGTTCGATGACGCCTGCCGCCCGTTCCATGATGAAATCCATCCGATCCTGCATCGCTTCGACGTGCCGGCCACTGTGTTCGTGCCGACCGCATCGATCGACGCCGGCGAGCCGCTCTGGTTCAACCGGCTCAAGGCCCTCATCCACGCGACCGACACCCATCGGATTCGCGTCGGCGATGTCCGGGTGCGGATCGGCCGCGATCGGCAGCGGGCCTATCACGAGGCTATGGCGATCCTGAACCGACAGCCGATCGACGTCCGTGACGCGATCCTGGCCGAACTGTTCGCCCGCGAGCCGCCTCCGGACCGCGTTTCAAGGACCCGGCAGCAGAGCATCCTGGATCGATGCCGCCCGATGACGTGGGAGCAGATGCGGCCAATGCGCGGGCTGGTGACGTTTGGCGCCCACACGGCCACCCATCCGAACCTCGCCATCGTCGATCGGCAGCGGGCCGAGGAGGAGATCGGCCGGTCCGCTCGGCGGATCGAGGCCGAACTGAACGCCGCCGTCCGGCACTTCGCCTATCCGTTCGGCCGGTCGTCGAACCGGACCCCCGACACGGTGGACGTCGTCCGGCAGGCAGGGTTCGACTGCGCCGTGACGACCGATCGGGGTGCGTGCAGCCCCGGAGACGATCCATACCAATTGCCGCGGGTCGTCTGTGACGGCATCGCGAACGGACGCGTGCTGGCTGCGCGGCTGAGCGATCTGTGGGTCTGCGTTTCGACATAGGGCATGGGGTGCCCTGCGCCCTCTCCCAAGGGCGGGGAACAGGCTCGAGGCCGTTCCCGGGGCGGACAGGACGATGGAGCGGCGGATGCTGACGAAGGCGGAAGTCCGGCGGCACTTTGACGCGTTCGCGGCCGGCGGACGATGGGCCGCGCTCTACGATGAAAGCGGCGACGCGGTCACGAATTACAGCTTTATCGTCCGCCGCAGGCGGGTGGAGACGCTGCTCGGACCGCTTCTCGGTGCAGGCTCACGGGTGTTGGACATGGCGTGCGGTACGGGCGTCCTGGCACCGTTTGTTGCCGGCCGGGGGGCCTGTTATTGCGGGACAGACCTCTCCGAGCCGATGATCGCGCAGGCGCGGCGGCGCTTCGCGTTGGAGAACGGCGGTGGCCGTGACGGTCACCCGACCGTCCGGTTCGCCGTGGGCGACGTGACGCATATCGACGCTCCCGACCGCTGCTTCGACGCGGTACTGGCTCTCGGGTTGTTCGAATACCTCCACGACGCCAACCGGGCGGCGGACGAACTGGTCCGCGTCACGCGCCACGGCGGATCGATCCTCGTCAGCGTTCCAAACGCCCGCTGTGCCGATGCGTTGGCTTGTCGCCTGTTTTCCCCGGTCGTGACCACGGCGGTGCGGGCCGTCCGGCGGCTGACGGGCACACGGACATCGGCGGATCGGTTCTCCAACCGCCGGTTTTCCGCCCGCGAGCTCGATCGCCTGTTCCTCAGCCGCGCCTGTGAGAAGTCGGCGCAGGCGTTTTACAACGTCGAGGTGGCGTGTTATCCCCTCCGGCGTCTCTTTCCGACGGCGTCATTGCGTTTGAAACGGCGTGCCGAGCCGTCCGCCGACGGCCTGCTGCGGCCCTTCGCCACGGCGTACATCGGGTGCTACGTCCGGCGCGACGACGAGGGGGCGCGGAGCGCCCAATCCGAACCGCGACCGTGAGCAAGCGGGTTTCGTGGCCAAACGCGGCCCGCTCCCTCACGGTCGCGGCTCTGACCGGTCGCAGCGCTGACCGGTCGCGGTTTTGACCATTCGCGGCTTTGGCTGCGTGGACGCGTTCTCATACACGCTCGCGCGCAGCGGGCTGACAACGCCCACTGAATCTGATACACTAATGGCGATCTCTATACCGCCGAGTTCGACTAGCCCAACGCCGCAGCCGAGGCACAGGGTTCGCCGTGGTTCTGAGAGGCGCTCGGTGTGTGTATGTCGACACCTGTCGGCGATTAAATCAGGGACGTGTTCGTCGGTATGGCCCACGCACCGCTACAGGTCGATCGCCCTTCCTGCCGCTCCACCGCTCGCACAAACAGACGATTCGCATGTCGGGCGGCCGCGCTGATCGCCCTCATGCCGGGAACACCGACCGTCGCCGCCGGGCAACCGGCGCAACCGTCGTCTCGTCCGATCCGCGACGCACGCCGCGTCATCCGTGTGGCGATCGACGAAGAATGCGCCCCGTTCGAGTTCGTGAATGCTGACGGCCGTGTGGACGGCTTCACACCGGCGCTCCTCCGCGAAATCGGCGAGGCCGCGGGCGTCACCTTCCGGTTCGAGCCGATGCATGGGCCGGAGATCCGGGCACGCATCGAGAACGGCTCGATCGATCTGATCAACATCGTCTGCACGCCGCAGCGCGCCCATCAGTACGACATGTC
>CAYQDV010000349.1:0-2709 GCA_964416295.1 uncultured Planctomycetaceae bacterium | reverse complement strand
CCGGGGATCGGAACACCGCATTGAAGCCGCCCCCGCCGGCCGAGTCAACGCCGTCGCATCGCCATGTCATGACGACGGGCGTCAGACACCGCCGCTTGCGGCAGCCCGGATTACCGGCGGCGGGACTTGAACCCGCGACCTCCTGATCCACAGTCAGGCGCTCTAGCCAACTGAGCTACGCCGGAGCCTGCATCGTGCGATCGCAGTCGCACGACGCGCCAACGAGGGTATCGTAGCCGACGAGCCGACGCCTGCCAATCGCCGGGGCCTGCCCGGCCCGCCGTGAGGGGTCGCGTGAGAGCAAGGTGCATGGCAGACCCGCCAAACGGCCAAGCCGGGGGGCCGGCCAAGCCTTGAGATCGATCATTTCATTCTTGCGCGACGTTTTGTGGTCTTGGTTGGGTCTGCCTCGGCCTGGCGCCGGTCGAGGGCGTCGAGGAGCCGCGCGAAGTGGAGCCGCTGTCGCGCTCGGAGGTCGGCCGGCTCTGCCAAGAGATCGGCGGGAACGATGTCTGCCAGCGCCATGTGATGGCGGGCCAGATAGTCCGTCGTGCGATCGCACACACGAACTACGACGACCGTCTGTGTATCCGCGTACACGAGCGACCAGTTGCCGGTCCGCAGGAGGTAGACGATCCGGTCGCGGATGCCGGCCACGCGGTGGTCGGCGAATATCCACAGAGGCGCATATTGAGCGATGAGCCGATCGAGTGCGGCATCATCGGAATAGGACGCGATGCAGGCGGACTGAAACGCGCGCGGATAGGCCTCGAAGCGGGCGTCCATCAGCACCGGCCGGTCGGGCAGGTCCCAGATCACGGCATTGGCCAGGGACCACGGCATGTTCATCATCCTGCCGGGCGGCGGCGCGGATCGGAGAAATGCGATCGCGGCGTCCGGCCAGTCGCCGAGGCTGCGTCCCAGGCCCGGCTGGGTCCCACCGAGCACCCGGGGCGGACGGACCCACCTGAAATAGACAACATTAGCTGCGAGGAAGAGGGTTACGCACGCCAGGAACGGTCGCGCCAGGCGGCGAAGCCGGTTACGAGAGGCCGCCCTCGGGCCGGCGTGCGGGCGACGCGACCACGACCGAGCGAAGACGGCGATGCTGACGACGCCGAAGAATGCCAGCCCGCGGAGCGCGATCAAGACAATGATCAACGAGAGCGTCCAGACGCCCACGTCGAACGGAACCCACCGGCGGCGGCTGCGCCATAGGGCGCCGACGGCGGGCACGGCGCACAGGATCGCCAGGATCAGCTCCGGCGTTCGTTCCCAGACGTAGGCCAGCTCGCGGATGTGGTGCCGGTGTCGGCCGACGCTGCCGCCGGTTTGAGTCAGGACGTGGACGATGTCCGTGCCCAGCGGCGAACAGAGACACGCGGCGACCGAGGCGGCCAGGGCTGCGAGGACAGGCCAGATGGGTATGCGCCGATCGCGGGGATCGACGCCGAAGCGTCCGCATCGGCTCAGACCGAGATGGAGGACGAGGATGATCTGGACCGCAAGGCCGAGCGGAAAGAGCTGGTGCGAGTTGACCCAGCAGAGCTGAATGGCGGGCACGACCGCGAGCCACCACCGGCTGCGATGTAGATATCCGTCGATTACGATCAACATGCAGGCCAGCCAGAGAAGGCTGATCATATCGGGCCGGAGCATCATCCGGCGCCATAGGGCCGCGACGGCCACCATCCAGGCCAGGTTCAACACTGCTGCCGCCGACCAGAAGCCTGCCCAGCGGACAAAGAGCAGCACCACTGCCAACCATCCGGCGCACAGCAGCACGCTCAGCCCCGGCCAGCCGAACGCCTGGTGGACGGCATATAACAGGACATCGAACAGCGGATACTGCTGATACAGCGGATAGTCCGGGAACGAATGGCTGAATGCGTTGGTCGTTGGCCAGACGCCGGTCTTCATTGCCAGCCGGGCGGTGGCGAGATGCCAGGCGACATCGCCGCACGAGATCCGGAGCAGCGCAAAGGCGATCAGACTGACGATGACCGCTCCGGCGGCCATCCATTCAATGGGCAGGGGGCGGAGGCCCGCTGCCGCGCCGCTGGATACGAGCGGCGTGCCGTGTTGGGCGGATTTGTGCGGATCGATCGAGGGCGTCATCGTTCAACGTCATCGGTCGGGTGATTTTCCGGGTCGATGCTCAATCGGCGGCGGTGCGCGCCGTCGGTCGTATGTCATCCGTCCAGGGTGCCGCGGGGAGGCGTGGTCCGGCAGGAAGTGCGCTCTTCCTGCAATTTTTGCCCGACGGTCCTATATTCGCGACTCATACCTCATGTCACAAGTGCCCATGTGGCGGGATGAGCGCTGATTCGAACCTATCTGTGTTGTCTCGCACGTCCGCTTGTCAAGAGGCTGTAGTGCCAGGGCCTCACCTGACCGATATGCCTGTATCAGTACCAGTGTTTCCCCAGGCGAGGCAGGTCCGGTCATGCCGCGTAGGTATCAATACTATCACCCCGGTTTGCCCAGCTTGCGATTGTTTCTTATGTTCATATTGTCCGACGCCGATGCCAGCGTTGAGAAGCAGGCAGACGCGCGATCGGACCTGCGAACGGGAGGCTCGCGAGGGAACGAACGAGCCACGCGCCGGCCGGCACGAAGCCGGCGTCATCCGCTCGGAGGGCCGGCCCCGGCATCGGGTGGGGCGGGGCGGTCACTCCCGACGCGGTGTCCGCGAGCGCTGGGCCCATC
>CAYQDV010000348.1:0-2710 GCA_964416295.1 uncultured Planctomycetaceae bacterium | reverse complement strand
AGGGATTCTCGGTCCAGCACGGGCAGGGATTCTCGGTCCAGCACGGTACCGACCCTGTCGGTGGGCAATGCCCACCCTACTATTCTGGGATGTCGCGCCATTCATCAACGCGATGATCGGGCCGTAGCGAACCCCGACGACGTCAGTGTTTGTTGCCCGCCGGTTCGGTCGGACCGAGTGTGGACCGCGTGTCTCCGGCGCCGATGAGCGGGCTGCCGGCCCGCGGACGATAGCTCGCGAACAGCCGCAAGCGGAGTTCCCGCACGGTCATCCTGCCGGACAGAACGTCGTCGTCGAAGTCCGGCACCCGCGACGGCGGAAGCCCTTCCAGATAAAGCGAGGCCACCTCCGGCGCCACGACGGACAGCCCGGTGCGGTCGTCCGGTCCGCGGGCGCCGACGCGGGCGATGACGTGCGCCGGCGCGGGTGCGGCGGCGTTGGCAACCAGCCGCAACACGGCCCGGCGCGGCGTTGTGTTCTCCACGAAGACTATTGTATCCAATCGAAGGAAGACATTGCCGGAGATCTCGACCGCGGTGGTGATCCGTCCGGGCCGGCCCAGGTGGATTGCCCGATGGGACGCCGCGAAACCGTCGAAGAGATTGTGGCGAATTCGCACGCCCGGCATCTTCGGTGGCTGGGCCGATTGGCTTGTCGGCGCCGTCGATGGCTCGGGGCCGAGCAGCGCGTAGGCCGGCCCCAAGAGCAGGTTCCGCTCGAACAGGGCGCCGTCCGGCAGCGTCGCCACGAGTTGATGGGTCTTGGCGCCGCGACTGACGGTGCTGCTGAGGCTTGCAGCCCCGATCAACACGTTTCCGGACATGTGCCGGGACCCATTCAGGACACAGGCCGTGCCGCCGCGCAGGATATTGTCCTCGATGTCTGCTTCTGGGTCCTGGCAGTTCAGGCAATAGCTACCGTCGTCATCTTTCGTCGTGTTGTGGATATAGTTGCCGTCGATGCGGACCGGTCCCGCCGTTCCTGTCACGATCAGGGCGGCCTCGTCGCCGATGAGGCGGTTGCCGGTCAGCCGGACGGGTGCGTCGCTGACGCGGATGGCCACCGGCAGCGTGTTTCGAGCGATCACGACCTCACCGGGCGGCGGCTGTCCCGGCGTGCCCGCCACGTCGAGACCGAGTCGCTCGCGAGGATTCGTGAATCGATTCTCCGTCAGCGTGATTCGGGCGCCGTCCGCCGCCGAGATTCCCACGCGTGTCGATCCCACGAAATTGCAATGGGCCAGGCTCAGGGTGTGGGCGCCGCCGAGGACGTGGAACGTCAGGCATGGACGGGCGACCGTCACCGCCTTGCCGAGCAGGCGCCGGCTCTGCACGACTCCGAGGTTTTCGAAGCGGGTGTGTTCCCAATGCACGTTGGCCGGCCGCCGCGTCGCGGCCGGGAGGGTGGTGGGGTGTCGGGACTCCGGTGCCGGCGTTTCGATTCGCGGTCGCACGTTGACCACGAGACGGCCCGCGTGGGTGCCGGGGCGTGTGCGAAACACGACCGGCCGGTCCGGCGACGCGAGGAGTTTCATCTCGCCGCGAGCCGTGTCCGGCCCGCCGATCGTCAGCACGGGGTCGTGGCCGGGCCGGCTGACCGCAAACTCGACGATGGTGCCGGCGTCCACGGTGACCGTCGCCTCGTCGATGGTCACGTCGTCGGTGATGACGATCGTGCCCGACCAGATTTGATTGGTGTCGATGACGCCCCGGATGCGCCGAACTCGATCCGCCGGGCCGTCTTCGGCGATGGTGCGGAGCGGCGTCGCCAGAATCGCAATCAGGGCGAATAGAGACAATCTGCAGAACGTCATGGAACTACCCTCGCAATTCCATCGCGTGATCGGTCAGAAACGCCCTGAAGGCCGCCTGGAATCCGGTGACATCCGTGTCGTCGAGCGTGCGATCGCTCCGGCCGATCTCGGCGCGGAGGGTGAGGCTGCGCCTGCCCGCGGGGATCGATTTCCCCTCATAGGACTCGACGTAGGTGAGGCGTCTCAGCAGAGGGTGTTCGAAACCGCGGAGCTGTTCGGCGATCGCCCCATAGCGCACGGTGCCGTCGACGAGGACGCTGAAGTCGAGCCGGACCTGCGGGTGCTTCGGCGGCGCGGCCAGCCGGGCGTGGCCGACCGTCAGGCCGACGACGGCGCCGAGGTTCAACTCGGCGATGGCGATCGCCCATGATTTCAGTCGTTCGTCGAGTTTCTGTTTACATTTCAGCGGAAGGATCGTCGCGCGACCCACGGCGGCGCCGCCGATGGACAGCTCCGCCAGGCGGTCGGCGTCTTCCCAGGGCGCGGCAGCCCTGGTGTCGACACAATCGATTCGCATCTCGAGCACCTGCCGGGCCCAGCCGTCGAGCGCCCGCCGCAGCCGGTCCCACACGACGCCGTCGGCCTTTGCTCCGGACTGTGCGACCACCAGCCCGAGGTGGCGTCGCTGCGACGCCTCAACCTCGGCGCCGCCCGCCTGAAACACGCTCCCGATTTCGACGAGTTGAAACCGATCGTAATGGTGGCGGTTGCGGTCGGCGAAGGCGATCAGCCCCGGCGCGAGCGTCCGCCGCAGCCGGGCGCTGCCCTCGGCGGCGGGATTCTTCAGCGTGAGGCACGCACCGGGATCGAAGCCGATCCGTTCGAGCCAGTCGTCGTCGGGCCAGATACAGTTGTGGCGCTCGGGGACGTCGCCCCCCACACAAAGGGTGGATCGAG
>CAYQDV010000347.1:0-2735 GCA_964416295.1 uncultured Planctomycetaceae bacterium | reverse complement strand
GAGCCTCGCCCTCCCGCTGGGCAGCCCGCAGATTCAGGGTTGACGGTTCACTAGTATCGTGATGGCCATCATGGCCGCGGGAGGCCGAACACGTGGCGGCGACAGATGGAACCCTGGTTCTCGGCGTGCTCAATGGGGACCGCTCCGCTTTCGCGGAGTTGTATGACCGCCGGGCGCGTCTGATCCGGGCAATCTGCTATGACGTCACCGGCGACCTCCATGCGGCGGCGGATCTGACCCAGGAGGTGTTTCTGCGAGCCTACCAGAGGCTCGGCTCCTTGCGCGATCCGCAGAAGTTCGGCGCCTGGCTGGTCGGCATGGCCCGCCAGGTCTGCCGCGAGTGGCGCCGAGGTCGCCTGCGCGAGCGATCCGGGCTTGCACGGTTTGCCGGCTCGCTCCGTCCGACGGAGGCCGACGAACGTGCGAACCCGCCGGAGGATCGTATCCGGTTGCTCCGCGAGGCCGTGGCTTCGCTGCCGGAAAGAGAGCGTTTCGCCCTCCATGCCTTTTACCTGGAGGGGCAGGACGCCGAGCAGGCCCGCAACGTGCTGGGCCTGTCAAGATCGGGTTTCTATCGCGTGCTGTCGTGTGCGCGCCAGCGCCTCAAGCGGCGATTGAGCAAACGGGAGATCGCGTCATGACGTGCCTCAGCATGGAAGACCTGACGCGCCTGAGCATGGACCTGTTCGACGAGCCGGAGGCTCGGCGGATGCGCGGACACCTGGCCGAGTGCGACGCATGTCGCGCACGGCTCGGTGAGCTTCGCCGGGACCATATCGACCGCATGAGGATGTATGAGGCGTTCGACCGCGACCACGACAGGCTGCGCGACCAACTGATGGCGGTCTTGCCGGCCGAGTCTCCGCAGCGCCCTCGCGCGGGGCGGCTGGGGCTCGGCAGGCGCCGCCTGGGAGACTTTGTGATGACCCTGAACAGCACCCGAAACCGCCGTGTGGCCGCCGTTCTTGTGCCGGCTGCATGCATTCTGATCGCCGTGGGCATCCTCCTGTCGCCACGGGAAAAGAGCGCGTTCGCCGCAGCGATCGAGCACATCCGGCAGGCAACCACGATCGTCTGCCGCGTGACAACCACGCTGAACGTCAAGATGGAGGCCGATCCGCAGGCGGACCCGTCGGCCTTCGACCTGTCACGCTTTGAAGATGCTCCCGCCACGAACGTCGTTCGCACCGAAAAGCTCTATATGAACGCCGATCGCGGTGTTCGGCGTGATGCCTACGAGAACGACGAGGTGATGAGCATGACCTACGCACCTGCCAAGGGCCCGACGGTCGTGGTCTTTCCGGTCGATCATGCCTACTACACATACGAGGAGCCGAAGATGCCGAAGGCGCTCAAGGACGCCGTCGATCGGCATCCGATGCCCGATGTGCACTTCATGTCGCTGTCGCAGAACCCGGACCGGCTGATCCGTGGCGTGCGCAACCTGCGCGCCGGGGCCGATCGAGAATTGGGACGCGAAACGCAGGACGGCCGCGAGGTCGTGGGCTTCGAAATCGCCGCGGAAAAGGTCGGCCTCGGACCGCCGTGGGCCGATCGCAATCCCGACAACCGCGCCGAACTCTGGCTGGACGCCGCCACGTCCGTACCGGTGCGACTGGTCTTCCGCTACGCGAAGCGCGTGCCGCCGCCCCAGGCCCTGCCCGTCACGACGCGCTATGCCATGACGATCGTCTTCGACCGGTTTGAGTGGGACCCGCCGCTGGCGCCGGACACCTTCGAGCCGGTCGTCCCGGACGATTACGTGCTCCGGGACGTGGGCATGCCCGCCGATCAACCCCCGCCCGACGAGGCGGCGATGATCAAGGGTCTGCGAGTCTTCAGCGAGATCGCCGGCCACTATCCTTCGACCCTGAGCGTCGTGGACCTGAGCTATGAGGTCGCCGCCCTGAGCGGCTTCATTCAGGCCAAACGGCTGGCCGCCCAACACGCCGGACGCGAGGCTCCGAAAGGCCCGACGCCGGAATCCATGGCCGGCCTCCGCGGCCTGACGTTCTTTGCGTTCCTCGAACTGGCCGGCCGCGAGCCGGAGTATTTCGGCAAGACCGTCCAGCCGGGAGACGCGGACGCGGTGCTGGTCCGCTGGCATCAGGAAAACGGCGATACGCGCGTCGTCTACGGTGACTTGCGGGTCGAGAGCCGCCGGTCAGGACAGCCGGACGGATAGGCGCCCGTATCGCGCGACGTGCGCAAGGATCGCGGTCGATCGCCTGTAAACGCCAGCACGCCCGCGGCGACGAACATGGCGAGACACAGGATCCCCAGGACCAGGTGGTTGGTCTCGCCGGCGAAGGATTCCTTGATACCCGCGCAGCCGCAGGGCACCACGATGCCGTGAACGTACAGGTACCCGTGCAGCCCGGCGAAGGCCGCCGACAAGAAAACGGCCAGCGTCACCCCGACCATCTCGAACTGCCGCAGGCCCAGGGCCACGGCAGCGGTGATTTCCACGACGGGCACGACGTACGCGAGCGCCGGGATGATGCGGTTGTCGAAAAAGCCGGTGCCGAACAACGCCTGCTCGAACGCCTGGTGGTTCGCCAGCTTGCGCGCTCCGGCCACGAGACAACAGCCGGAGGCGCCGCTGCCCGCGCCGACGGGAGCGACGAGCGCCTCGACGTCCGGAAGATCCTCGAAGATCTCGACGGCGTAGGTGCCGACGCCGGCGATCAGCTCGTCGTCAGTGGGCCCGATGAAGCGGCCGCCCTTTTCCGCGG
>CAYQDV010000346.1:0-2758 GCA_964416295.1 uncultured Planctomycetaceae bacterium | reverse complement strand
AGCGTGGCCCGGGCCGCCTCGACCCGCGCGTTTTCGGCGTCGCGGCGGGCCCGTGCGGCGGCGCGGCGGGAGCGCAGCGTTCCGGCGATCGCCCGGTTCAAGGCCCGCCCGCGCTCCGTCAAATGGTGTTTCGCGGACTCGACCATCTTTCTCGGCATCCCGAGTCGGGACGCGATGGCGATGGCGTGGCTGTTGCCCGGCTCACCGATGCGCAGCTCATAGGTGGGTTGGAGCGTTTCGACGTCAAACTGGACCGAGGCATTGTCGACGCGCGGCCGGTCAAAGCCGACCGCCTTGAGCGCCCCCAGGTGCGTCGTGACCATCGCCAGACAGCCAACGGCCCGCAAGCGGTCCACAACGGCCCGGCCGATCGCCGCCCCCTCGTCGGGATCGGTGCCGGACCCCAGCTCATCGAACAACACGAGTGTTGTTTTCTGTGCCCGCTGCAACACTTCCAGAATCCGCGCCAAGTGGGCGCTGAACGTGCTCAGCGACTGCTCGAGACTCTGTTCGTCGCCGATATCGATATAGACACCATCAAACATCGGCAGATGCGACCCGGCCGTCGCGGGGATCGGCAATCCCGACTGCGCCATCAGCACCACCAGCCCGACCGTCTTCAAGGTCGCCGTCTTACCACCCGTGTTCGGACCGGTGATCAGCATGATGTCGAAGTCGTCGCCCAGCCGAACGTCGATCGGCACGACCGTCCGGCAGGCACCACCCGCCTCCGCCGTCTCGTTGAAGGTCGCCATCAGGATCGGGTTCCGAGCCTGCTTGAGCCTCATGCGGTGGCCGTCGCGAATCTCGGGAATGTGCATCTCGTAGCGCTGGGCGAACCGCGTCTTGGCAGCGAGCAAATCGACAAGGGCAACCGCGTCCAGCGTGTTCAGCAGTTCTTTCTGATTCAGATGCACGAGATGAACGAGTTCCCAGAGGATTCGCCCGATCTCCTCGCGCTCGGCCTGTAACAGGCCGATGCGCTTGTTATTGAGCTCAACGGCCTGTGCCGGTTCGACGAACAGCGTCTGACCGCTGTCGCTGCTCCGATGCACGATCCCCGGCACCCGGCCGCGCTGCTCGGATTTCAACGGAAGGACCACCCGATCCTCGTGGAAGGTCGCATTCGGATACTGAAGGAATTTGACTATGGCAGGTTCTCGAACCAAGTGGTCGAACAGGCGTTTCGTCTGCTGCGCGATCTGCTCGATCTCGCCCCGAATCCGTCGCAGACGCTCGCTGGCGTCATCCCGAACCCGGCCCCGCGAATCGATCACCGCGCCGATGCGCTCGGCAATCGCCGCAAAACTGGCGATTCGGGTGGCAAGGCGGGCGATCAACAGATGTCCGTCTCCAAGTCCCGATAAGTAATGTCGCAACGCCTCGACGCCGTTCAGCGTCGCCGCCAATTCGGCGAACTCCTCCGGCTCCAGCTTTGCCGGAGGGACCGCCCGCCGCACCATTGCACGCACATCCCGAATCCCGCCAAACGGCGGCAGGCCGTGAACGGTGACCCACTCCGAAAACTGCCGCGCCTGGTCCAGCCACATCGTCACCTGCGACCGGCGCCGGGAAGGCCGCACCCGCATCGCCAGGTCACGCCCAAAGGAAGACTGTGCGCACGCCGCCAGCATTTGCCGGACTCGATCGAACTCCAGTTTGTCGAGCGTATGGTCGTCCACGCCGCTATTCTACCGCCGAAGCACGCAAACAACCAAACGGCGACGACGAAGTCACTCAAGTCCGTAAATCAGGTCCACGTTCAACGTTCGAGGTCCGCGGTGAATCTCCCGAACGCGGAGCGCGTCATCCGACAAGTTGGCCACGGGGCCGTAACCCTTCCCCGTATAGGGATGCAGCGGTCGGCGGACCGGTTGGCCCGCCACATGGGCATCGAGGTACAGGACGATCGCCCGGCCATTGTGCCGGAAGTGTCCATATCCGCCATTGACGCCGACGTTGCTGCCGAAGTAGGCGGGATCGCTCCACTGGATGTACGGCGGCTCGTTGAACGTCTGCCCCAGCGGCTCTTCACTCGAATAGTCCAGCCGGTCGAAGTGCATGCCGTCCGCCAGCGCAAACACATCCGACGTTCGCCCGTCGAACTCCTGCAGATATCGCCCGTGCCGCGCCCCCGGAGCCATCTGGTCGAATCCGCCCAGCGCCGCCGTGTTGTAGCCATAGCCGCCCGCCGGCGGCGCGAACTTCGGGAAATAGCGGCCCCCGTCGTACGGAAAACTCGGGCATCGCAGGTCCTCATTGCTCGCGGCCAGATAGGGTGAGATGAAGCCCGCTCGTTTGTCGAGTGGCCGATGCGTCTGTCGGGCGTCGCCCGGAGGCCCGTGAGGCTCAAAACCGAACCACCAGCGCCGGCCGCCGGCCGGCCCCGACAAGTCCTCAAAGTACGGCCAGAACGCGCCATTATTGTCATCCAGATAGAGCGTCAACGCCGTGCCGGCGTTGTGCAGGGTCGCCATGCACCGGGCCATCCGCGCCTGCTCGCGCGCCCGGCCCAGCGCCGGCGTGAGGACGGCGACCAGCAGCGCGATCAAACCGACAACCAGCAACACTTCCAGCAGCGTGAAGCCGCTTCGCCGCGGCGCCCGCGATCGGGGGCCGCAGGCATCGCCGACTTGGTGGTTTGGGTAACAGATCAGCATGATTGATCGCTTCTTGACGTAGAGCCGGCACCGTCCAGCCCGCCACTAGCGACGCAGCCTCACCGTGCGGCCATGCCTCGCCCTATTGCAGCAGCGCC
>CAYQDV010000345.1:0-2818 GCA_964416295.1 uncultured Planctomycetaceae bacterium | reverse complement strand
AGGCCGCCAAGGGGCCTTCGAACCCACAAAGCAACGTGTGACCATGCACTAGTGAGGATCTGCACAAGAACAAAGTGAATGGTAGGCCTGCCAAACGGCCAAGCCAGTGGGCCAGCCAAGCCGCGCAATCGATCGTGTTATTTCTGCGCGATGCCTAACGAGCGCCGCCGGGGCCGAGATCGTCTTCGCCGAGCAGCGTACAGTTTCGCCCACGGAGCACGTGAGCGGCGATCTCGAGGTTATCGGTGTGTATCGCGATGGCCGCCCGGCCGGTCGGGCGAACCAGCAGGGGATAGACATAGTCGATGCTGATCTCCGCCGTGAGCAGCGCTGAGCAGATCGACCGCAGTCCGTGACCCGGCGGCAACTCGACCACGATCATCTCGGTCTCGCTGATCGGGAAGTTTCGCTTCCGAAGGACGTCGATCGCCTGGTCCGTGTCGTCGACGATGATGCGGATGATCGCGCAATCGATGGCGTGAACGACCGACAGCGCGAGAATCTTGATGTCGGTCCGCTCGAAACACTGGAACAGCCGGTGCAGGGCACCGACGCGATCGTCGAGAAACACCGACAACTGGCGAACCGATGGCGACTCCATGTGCTCGGCGGTCTCGAAGGAAAAATCGGTCATGGCAATATACTAGCACCTCCGAGGGCTGGTACAATCATAAAGTTCGCCGTGATTTGCGGTTATCCGAGCGGCCCGGCTATGATCCGCGGCGCCGCTGAGATCCTGCATGAGCGCAACGTCCCCTCCATTCCGTAGCTGGCCCGACGCCGCCGGCCGATTCGGGCGCTTCGGCGGCCGATTCGTGCCGGAGACGCTGATGCCCGCCGTACACGAACTTGAGCGGGCCTGGGCCTTGGCCCGGACCGACCCCGACTACTGGGCGGAACTGGAGCGGTACCTCTCTGACTACGTCGGTCGTCCCAGCCCGCTTTATCCGGCCCGCCGGCTGACGGACCGGCTGGGCGGGGCGGGGATCTATCTGAAGCGTGAGGACCTCAACCACACCGGCGCCCACAAGATCAACAACACGCTGGGACAGGCGATCCTCGCGGCCCGCATGGGCAAGCGCCGCATCATTGCCGAGACCGGGGCCGGCCAGCACGGCGTGGCGACCGCCACGGCCGCGGCGGTGCTGGGCATGGAATGCGTCGTCTACATGGGGGCCGAAGACGTGCGGCGCCAGCGGTTGAACGCCTATCGCATGGAACTGCTCGGCGCTCGCGTGGTCGCGGTGGACGCGGGTCAACGAACCCTCAAGGACGCGATCAACGAGGCCCTGCGCGACTGGATGGCCCACGTCGACACGACGCATTACGTCATCGGCTCGGTCATGGGACCGCACCCGTTCCCGGTCATGGTGCGCGAACTGCAATCGGTCATCGGCCGGGAGGCTCGCAGCCAGGCGCTGACTTTGTGCGGGCGCTTGCCGGACCTCGTCGTGGCGTGCGTCGGCGGCGGGAGCAACGCCGCCGGGATCTTCCATCCCTTCCTCGAGGATGACGCCGTGACGCTGGTCGGCGTCGAGGCCGCGGGCGAGGGGCTGGACGCCCGCCACGCCGCCACCCTCACGCGCGGCCGGCCGGGCGTTCTGCACGGGATGCAGACCATTGTCTTGCAGGACGACGACGGCCAGACGCTGCCCGTGCATTCGGTGTCGGCGGGGCTGGATTATCCCGGCGTCGGTCCGGAACACGCCCACTGGGCCGAGACCGGCCGCGTGAGCTACGTGACGGCCACGGACGACGAGGCCCTGGACGCCTTCGAGTTGCTGAGCCGGACCGAGGGGATCATTCCCGCGCTGGAGTCGGCCCATGCGATCGCGCACGTGGTCCGGATCGCCCCGAAACTTGACCCCAGGCAGATCATCGTCGTGAATCTTTCCGGCCGAGGCGACAAGGATTGTGTCGAAGTCGCCCGGCTGCGCGGCCGCAACGTGGCAGGAGGCTGAGTCGTGCGGACGAATCCGAGCCTTGGCCGCCGGCCGGTGCTCTCGGCGGGTTGCCCATGAACCGAATCGATCAAGCCCTCTCTGAATCGCCCCCCGGCTTGTGGCCGTTCCTTCCGGCCGGCTATCCGGACATAGAGACAACAGTAGATTTACTGCGGGCGTGGGCGGACCTGCCGATCCGCGGCATCGAGCTGGGATTCCCGTTTTCCGATCCGGTCGCCGACGGCCCGGTCATCCAGCACGCCTTCGCCCACGCGCTCGACGGCGGAGCCACCGTCCGACGAATCTTCGAATGCGTCGCCTCGGTCCGTGCGGAGGTGGGCTGTCCGATCCTGGCGATGGTGTCGGCGTCGATCGTCTATCGACACGGTGTCGAGGGCTTCATCGGGCAGGCCCGTGCCGCGGGGCTGGACGGCCTGATCGTGCCGGACCTCTCGCTGGAGGAGGCGGCCGGCGTGTCCGAGGCCGTGGGTCGCGCCGACCTGCGGATGCCGATGCTGGTCGCCCCCACGACGCCGCCGGCGCGGCAACGGGCCATCGCCGAGGCCGCCTCCGGCTTTCTGTATTACGTCGCGGTCCAGGGGACGACGGGGGAGCGCAACGCCCTGCCCGCCGACCTGGAACGGCATGTCACCGCTCTCCGCGCGGACACGGGCATCGCTACGCTCGTCGGATTCGGAATCAGTTCGGCGGCGGCCGTCCGGCAGGTCTGCGCGTTTGCCGACGGCGCCATCGTCGGCAGCGCGGTCGTGCGCCGGCTGATCGATCATCACGAATCGGCCGAGTCCAGGTCGCAAACCGTCCAGTCCGTCACCCGATTCGTCGCCGAACTGTGCGGCGGATGAGAGAGCGCGAAT
>CAYQDV010000344.1:0-2832 GCA_964416295.1 uncultured Planctomycetaceae bacterium | reverse complement strand
GGGCATGGTCGCGTGATCGTCCTCATCGCACTGGCGGTGCAACATGGCAGCGACACACTGGGAAGGAATCGGCGGCGGGCAGTTGACCGCGCCGACGCACGGGACGCCGTCGTCGGTCACTGTCAACTCAAAGGCTCCGACCGAGGCGGAAGTTGCACCGTGGACGAATATGAAATAGGTGACCCCGACGGCACTGCACCAGGAGACGGTCGACTCCAGCCCCGAGCCGGCGATGCAAGCGGCGTCGTTGTCGTTGCCGTCCACGCAGACCATGCAGGCGCAGTTTCCACAGAAGATGCTCAACTGCGTGTCGAAGTCGGTCCCGGGATTGCACAGGCTGGCCGTCAGCGTGTTGCCGGTTCCGAACACCGCAAACCACACGCCGGGGGCTCCGGTGTTCGACGAGGTGCCGCAGGTGCCGGGCAGGAGATCGGGCAGAGCCAGGGTCGTGTTCCCCGTGACGGTCGCCGGAGGCGACAAGCCGATGGCGGTCTGGCACGTCTCGTTCGTGGGGATCTGCGGACACGAATTGGGAACGCAGGTCGGCCCGCCGACGAACGTGCCGCCCAACACGGCGCAATTGGCGGGCAACACGAACTGGCAGGAGCCATCGGCGAAACAGCAGCTTCCCGGGGTGATGCCGAGCGGATTCCCGTCGAGCCGGACGATCCAGTTCATGGCGTCAAAATTGCCCAGCCCCGCGACGTCCTTGTAGGTGGAAAAACCACAACTCTGTGCCGACATGTACGTCACGCCGCTGGGTTCGAGGGAATTGCTGCCGACGAAGAATCCCTGGATCCCGGACACATCGGGGGCCAGCAACTCGACCACGACGTCGCCGGCCGGCAGGACCAGCGACGGCGAGTAGGTCACCGTGACGAAGCCCGGCCCCGTGTTCGGCGGAACCGTCACCACGCGGGAATCGATGACCGCCAGATCGGCGCCACCGGGGGCCGTCGGCGGACAGCCGTTGGTGTCCTGCGAAATCACGATCGTGACGTCAATGCTGAGCGCCGGGTCGTTGGCCTCGACGCCAAAGTCGAGGCAGAACACCTCCATCGGACTGGCCAGCGTGAAGCAACGGGCATACTGGGTGGCGAAAGTGGTCGTGTTGTCGGGCGGAACGGCACAGGCGATTGCCGTTCCCGGCTCGACATTGGAGCAATCCGCGTTCAAGCATACCGTGACGCTGCCGCAGACCCCGGGCACGCCGCCCCGAGGTACGGGGCCGTCTCCCGGCGTCGCCGGTCCGAAGATCGTCCCGCGTGGAGCGCCCAGCGAACCTCGTACGCCGACATCATCGGTCCCCGCGTCAGCGGAGGCGCTGGTTCGAACTTGCGAGGTCGTATCGCCCAATGCTTGCAGACTCGCAGCCGGATCGCCCGAGGCGGCGGCCATCATCGCCCAGCCGAGGGTCAGGCACGCAAAGAGTCCGGCAGCTTCCTTCCACACGTCCTTTTTCATTCGTCTGGCTCCTTTCGAGCACGTCCCCGTTGCCGTCGGTCCGTGCCCTCCCCTACGCGGCCACGATCGACCGCGATGGCGTGTCGCTCGGACGCGCGTAGCGATCGACGGCTCGGGGCCGACTCCTGCGCTCGTCCGTCGAGGCGGCGCAGCGCGTTCTCCGCGACCGGCACTTTCCGGCCCGCGCAACACCCTTGCAGCCGTCGAACCCGAGGAACTGGGCTGATTAAGAGAATTCGGAGCCGCCGTCGTGCTGCGTTTCGGCCCGCGACCGGCCCCCGGCTTCTTTCAGCTTGCCCCATAATGCTACTCGATCGTCCAAAACGCGTCAAGCCTCGCTTGGGCCGTTGTGACGGACGGGGGCCACGTCGGCCACGGGGGGCCGACGCTATGGGGGGCGACGGTGCGGTGTCGCGAGCGGCCTGCACCCGCCATCATATCCGGCGCAATCCGCAAAACCGGACATCTAGACCGCAGAGCGAATACGTCCCTGCTCGTGTACCACGGCGGGACGGCGCAATCGGAGAGGCCACGCCTGCACTCGCCGGGCGGATGGCGTTCCTTCAAGCTCTTCGACCGCCTGGCAGGCCCGCGTGAGGTAGCCGGGCGTTGCTCGGGCGGAGACCGCTGCGTGCGGATGGCCGTCCGACAATGCTGGGGAATCCGGGTGCCGGCAGCCGGAATCGCAGGCGGCGCGGAGAAAATGTGATCTTCTGAAAAAGGGGGTTGACGCGCGGTCCTCGTTGCGTTTAATATGGGGCAAAGCCCCGAGGGTGTAGTGGGAATCACCGGCGGGGTCTGCAAAGGAGTGGAGTGGTTTCTCCGTTATCCGATTGATTGGAGGGGGAAAACTCGATGCGCGGCTGGTGCGTGCGCGATGCCCGAGAGCGGCGAGCGTGTGCGTCTCATCCGTATTTGCGAGAAACCGCAATCGTAATGCCAGAGGCATGTGGAACAAGCCAGTCCTGGGTTCGCGTAATGGGAGCGGTCCGCGCGACGTGGACCGTCGAGTCTTTTTTCGTATGTTCACTTTTTCTTTTTGGAAGGAGCAAAGCGGATGAGAACGAAAGTATTTAGAGGAGCCGCGGGGCTCGTCGCCTGTATCTGTTTCTGTTGGGCCGTGAGCGGTGCAACCGCCGATCAGCCCAAGGCCCAGTCGAACGCGATCAGTTCGAAGTCGGACAACTCGAAGGTTCGAGTGCCGGCGCCGGCCAACGCGTCCGGCGACCATGCGTTCACACGCGCAGCCGGAGCCGAGTTCCGGACCGGCGGCGGCGCAGCGGCCGGCGGCGTGCCTACCGCGCGCGGCGGCGGGCCGGGGGGTTGCGGCGCGGGCACCGTGGCGCAGAGGCGCGCCCCGGGCGCGGG
>CAYQDV010000343.1:0-2835 GCA_964416295.1 uncultured Planctomycetaceae bacterium | reverse complement strand
GCCCCCGACACGATGCGGTCCAGCCAGGTCTGATGGCCCAGATACCATTCGATGGTCTCGGCCAGGCCCTCTTCGAAGGCGGTGACCGGCGACCAGCCCAGTTCCGTGCGAATCCGCGAGGCATCGATGGCGTAACGCCGGTCGTGGCCCGGCCGATCCTTGACGAAGGTAATCAGTTTTTCGGAACGGTCAAGGCGCTTCAGGATTTCCCGCACGACCGCCAGGTTGGTCCGTTCGCTGTTGCCGCCGATGTTGTAGACCCGGCCCGGCTCGCCGCGGGTCAGGACCGTCCAGAGGGCCGAGCAGTGGTCCCGCACGTGGAGCCAGTCGCGCACCTGGAGACCGTCACCATAGACCGGCAGGGGCCGGCCGTGGCGGGCGTTGTTGATCATCAGAGGGATCATCTTCTCGGGGAACTGCCAGGGGCCGTAGTTGTTGGAGCAGCGCGTGATGAGGACCGGCAGGCCGTAGGTATGGGCGAAGGCGGCGACCAGGTGGTCGGCGGCGGCCTTCGAGGCACTGTACGGCGAGTGGGGGGCCAAGGGCGTCTGTTCGCTGAACGCGCCCGTCGGACCGAGCGAGCCATAGACCTCGTCGGTGCCGACCTGGACGAACCGCATGTCATCGCACGCCCGGGCCACCTGGAGCAGACTGAGCGTGCCCTCGACGTTGGTCTTGACGAACACGCCGGGGCCGGTGATCGAGCGGTCGACGTGGCTTTCGGCGGCGAAATTGACGACGGCGTCGACCTCGTGCCGGCGGCAGACGTCGAGGACGGCCTCGGTGTCGCAGATGTCGACGCGCTCGAACGCATATCGCGGATCGCCTGCGACGTCGGCGAGATTCTCCAGATTGCCGGCATAGGTGAGGCAGTCCAGAACGACGACGCGCGTGTCGCCGGCCTCCGACAACACATGGTGCACAAAGTTCGACCCGATGAACCCGGCGCCGCCCGTCACGAGCACGGCCCCGGGGGAGAAGACTCCATTTGTCATCTCGGGGGTGCTCCTTCCACAAGCTCTTGAACGCGGCCGAGGGATTCGAAGGTGCCGGCGTCGCTCCACCATCCTTCGAGGAAGCCGCAGGTCAGATCGCCGCGTTCGAGGTAGGCGTTGTTGACGTCGGTGATTTCGAGTTCGCCGCGGCCGGAGGGCTTCAGGTCGCGGATGATGTCGAAGACGGCGCCATCGTAGAAATAGATGCCCGTGACGGCATAGCGGCTGCGCGGCCGGCTCGGCTTTTCCTCGATGCCGACGACCTTGTCGCCACGGACGTCGGCCACGCCGAAGCGCTTGGGATCGTCGACTTCCTTGAGCAGCACGCGGGCGCCGGAAGCCTGCTCGCAGAAGCGGCCCACCTGGTCTCCGAGCGAGTCCTCGAAGATGTTGTCGCCGAGAATCACGGCGAGCGGCGCGCCGGCGGCGAAGTTTTCCGCCAGCGAGAGGGCCTGGGCGATGCCGCCGGCCTCGTCCTGCACCTTGTAGGTGAAGCGAACGCCGAACCCCTTCCCGGAACCCAGCAGTCCGACGACGTCGCCCATGTGCTCGACGCCGGTAACGATCAGGATTTCCTCGATGCGCGCGGCGGCGAGCTTCTCGATCGGATGATAGATCATCGGCTTGCGGCCTACGGGGAGCAGGTGCTTGTTGGTGACCTTGGTCAGTGGCAGCAGCCGCGACCCAGTTCCTCCGGCGAGGACAACGGCTTTCAACGGACCTTGCATGGTGCCTCCATTCGAATCGAGCGAGTGGCGAGAGTCGGGGTATTCTTGGCGACAGAAGGCGAATTGGCAAATGCTGATTTGACCGAATACGGCGAGAGACGCCCGTGGCCACGGAGCACCCCGGAAAGGCGGCGCCGGCGGGCACACCGACCGGTCCAAAACAGGGGCGCGGCAGCCCGCGGTCATCCCTCCGCGGCGAATGCCTGATCCAATTGCTCCAGTACGGCGTGGATTACGACTATGTGAATCTCCTGAATATGGGACGATGGGAGCGGCTGGTTCAGCGTGAGGAACGCGTCGCACAGGGCCTCGGCGGGGCTGCCGGCCGGACCGAGCAGCCCTATGGTCCGCACGTCGAGCGTGCGTGCCCGCTCGAGGGCCCGGACGATGGAGGGGCTGCGTCCGCTCGTGCTGAGGACGACGAGCGCGTCGCCGGGCCGGCCGAGACCCTCGAGCTGCCGGGCGAAGGCCTCGTCGTAGTCCCAGTCATTGGCGATGCAGGTCAGAGCGGTCGGATCGGCATTCAGCGACAGCGCCGCCAGCGGCCGCCGGTCGCGGCGATAGCGGCCGACCAACTCCTCGGCCAAGTGCATCGCCTCGGCGGCCGATCCGCCGTTCCCGCACGTCATCACCTTGCCGCCCGATCGAAGCATGTCGATCAGAACGCCGGCGATCCGGTCGACGGCGTCGGTCCGCTCGGCCAGCAACCCGAGCGCATGTTGCGCCGCGTCGACATACGCCCGGGATGAAGGCTGATCGTGCACGGGTCACCTCACGAAGCGAGAGCATGGCCCGCCGGCGGGGCGGCGTCAACCGGCAGGACGGGGGACCGGGGCAGTCGATCTCCGCGACACCGACGGCGGACCGGGCATGCCCGATCCGAACCGCGACCGCCAGAAAGCGGACACTGCGCATCCAATGGACCGTGTGCGGCGTATCAGTACGGCGATTCAACCATCGAAGCCTTCAGACGCGTCGCTGCTGTCGTCCGCGACTTCGCAGAGGTCGAACTCGCACGTGGTCGTGTTACCGGCGGCGTCGGTGGCCGTGACAATCAGGGTGGCCCTCGCGGCCTCGCCCTCGAGAAAGGCGCCTTCGTGCTCCACTCGCTC
>CAYQDV010000342.1:0-2837 GCA_964416295.1 uncultured Planctomycetaceae bacterium | reverse complement strand
CGCGGCCGTGCCGCGCCGCCGTCGAGGCGCGCGCCCGCCCGGCTCGGCCGTCCGAACCCCGAGGGACTCCATGATGAGCCGCGCCCGCTTGGGACCGATGCCGTCCAGCATCTGCAACATGCGATACCAACTGATCTGGTCATACGGATTCTCGAGAATCCGCAGAAACGCCAGCATGTCCTTGATGTGCGCCGCCTCGACGAATCTCAACCCGCCGAACTTGTGGAATGGAATGTTTCGCCGCGTCAGTTCGATCTCCAACTGGGCGCTGTGGTGCCCGGCGCGAAACAAGACGGCCTGTCTCATGAGCGGCGTGCCGCCCTCGCGGTGCGCCAGGATGCTCTCACAGACGGCCATGCACTGGGCCGATTCGTCTTCGCAACTGACCAGGATCGGCCTCTGGTCCGACCGGCGCTCGGACCACAGGTTCTTCGTGTAGCGCTCACCGGCCTGGGCCATCACCGCGTTCGAGGCGTCCAGAATCGTCTGCACCGAGCGGTAGTTCTGCTCGAGCGTGACCGTCCGCGTGCCGGGAAACTGCTCCGGGAAATCGAGGATGTTGCGGATCGTGGCCGCCCGAAACGAGTAGATGCTCTGGGCATCGTCGCCCACGACCATGATGTTCCGCACCGTCCGGCGCATGCCCCGGAGGATGTCCGCCTGCACGGCGTTGGTGTCCTGATACTCATCCACGAGGACGTGATCAAATCGGTCCGCCACGGTGTCGCCGATGCCGGGAGCCGTACACAGGGCCTGCCAATACAACAGAAGGTCGTCGTAATCGAGCAGGTTCTGCTCACGCTTTCGCTCGACATAGCGTTCGAAGACGGCCTGCAGGTCGGCCTGCTCGGTCCGGCACCACGGGAACCGCACGCGCAGCACGGCGCCGAGCTTCTCCCGCGCGTTGACCGTTCGCGAATATATCGCCACCAACGTCTGCTTACGAGGGAACCGCCGCGACTTGGCCGCCAGCCCCAGCTCTCCGCGGATCAGGTTCATCAGGTCCGCCGCGTCGCCCTGATCCATCACCGTGAAATCGCCCGGCACGTTGATGGCTCGGCCATAGGTCCGCAGCAGCCGGTTGCCGACGGCGTGAAACGTCCCGCCCCAGACCTTGCCGGTGGCCTCCAGTCCGGTGATCTGCCCCGCTCGGCGCAGCATCTCCGCCGCCGCCCGCCGCGTGAACGTCAGCAGGAGGATGCGATCCGGCGCCACCCCCTGATCGATCAGGTAGGCCACGCGACAGGCCAGCGTCTTGGTCTTGCCGGTCCCGGCGCCAGCCACCACCAACAGCGGTCCGTCTCCGTGCGTCACCGCCGCCCGCTGAGCCGTGTTCAGCCCATCCAGCCATTTTGCCGACATGGATCATCCTCACGTCGAGTGTCCGATCGAGCCGTGACGATAATCCCATTCGCCGCCGCATACGAGAACCACATCGGCAGCCCCTCGAAGCGTCGGGCCATTGTGCCCGACGTTGCCGTAGCGCTGTCCCTTGTGGGCGACGTCCGTGGTCCGGAGGCCAATGGCCGGGTCACGTCGGCCACGGGGGGCCGACGCTGCAGCCGCTCATCGAGTCTGCGTAAACGTTCACGGCTCTCTCGCCAAAAGCCGTCCGCTGCGGCGTCGCAACGTCTTGACGTGCTTCGTGCTCATACGAAGGTCGCACCGCGCCTTCAATCGCCTTGAGAATCCTTCTCCAGACGCCAGCCCCCGTTCCCGACCCCCTGACCCCTGTTTTGACGTTCCCAGCTTTCCCCTATACTTCGCCGCACCAAGGAGATGTGCCACATGCAGCGAACACTGATTCTCGTCGCCCTTTCGTTGACGGGGCTGTCCGCCGCCGCCTGCGGACCGGCCGGCTTTGTGATCGTCCAAGACACGACCCCTGAGGCCGAATGGCCCGCGGCTGAAGCGGCCATGCTCACCCACGTCCATCAACTCACGAACCCTACGATGGGCATCACCGAGGCCGGCGAGGCCTATTTCTCACCGGACATGCAGCGGATCATCTTCCAAGCCTACCCCACCGGCGAAACCAGCTACCAGATGTACACCTTGGAGCTTGCCGACGACGGCTCTGCGAAAGCGGGCACACTCAAGCAGATCAGTCCCGGCGGCGGGGCCTGCACCTGTGGATTCTTCTGCCCCGACGGCACCGGCATCCTGTTCGCCTCCAGCTACCTCCATCCGGATCTGCCCAACCCCAACTTTTACCAGCGCGAGGGAAGCCGCTACACTTGGAGCATGCCCGGCGGCATGGATATTTTCGCGGCCGGTCTCGACGGGGCCAACCTCCACCCGCTCACCACCGAAGTCGGCTACGACGCCGAATGTGCCTACAGCCCCTCCGGCGAATCGATCGTCTTCTGCAGCGACCGCGATGGCGACCCCGACCTCTACACGATGCGAGCCGACGGCTCGGGCGTTCGGCAAGTCACTAACCAGCCCGGGTATGACGGCGGTCCGTTCTTTTCTCCGGACGGACGCCGGATCATCTTCCGCGCCGACCGCAATCAGGACGACCACCTGCAACTCTTCGTCATGAACGCCGATGGCACGGGCGAACGGCAACTCACGCGCCACGGACCGGTGGTCAACTGGGCGCCGTACTGGCACCCCGACGGCCGGTCGGTCATCTATACCACCAGCCTCCACGGGCACCGCAATTACGAGCTTTATCTTCTGAATATCGAGACAGGCAAACACCAGCGCGTGACCTACAGTCCGCGATTCGACGGGCTGCCGGTCATCAGTCCGGACGGCAAGCGGATGATGTGGACCAGCCAGCGTGGCCCGACCGGCACGAGCCAGATATTTCTCGCCGATTTCAAGCTGCC
>CAYQDV010000341.1:0-2849 GCA_964416295.1 uncultured Planctomycetaceae bacterium | reverse complement strand
CATTGTCTGTATCGGCTCGGAGGGTCTCGTTCGCGGGGTGTTCGCGTTCTCCGAGGACCTCCGCTCCGAAGCCCGCCGCGCGATCGACGCGCTGAAACGCCTGGGGTGCGATGTCGTCGTCCTGACCGGCGACCACGCCGCGAAGGCCTCCCGATTGGCACAGCGCCTCGGCGTCCGGGCCTTCGCGGAACTTCTGCCCGAGGACAAGGTGCGGCGCATTGCCAAGCTGCGCGCCCGCGCCGCCGTGGCCATGGTCGGCGACGGCCTGAACGACGCCCCGGCGTTGGTGGCCGCCGACGTGGGCGTCGCCATGCGGTGCGGCGCGGACGTCACGCGCGAGTCGGCGGACGTCTGCCTGCTGGGCGATGATCTGGCCATGCTCCCCTGGATGATCACCCTCGCGCGGCGAACGGTTCGCACGATGCGATTCAATCTCTTCTGGGCGTTCGCCTATAATTCGGCCGGAATGGCGCTGGCGGTGACCGGTCATCTCAGCCCCATCCTCGCGGCCGGAGCGATGGTAGTCAGCAGTCTTTTTGTCATCACGAATTCACTCAGGCTCGCGAGGGTCGATCCGGAGACGGCCGCATGATGGAATATATCGCCGTCTTCAGCGGTGGCCTGCTCGGCTCGGCACACTGCATCGGCATGTGCGGACCGCTGGCCGCCGCGATCGGAGCGTCGGACAAGCTCTTCTGGTTGATCTTGCGCCGGCAACTGATCTACAGCGCAGGCCGCATCGCGACGTATGCCTTTCTCGGCGCCGTCGGCGGGGCCGTCGGGATGCGTCTCGGACAGTTCCGCACGCCTCTGATCGGCGTGCAGCAGGCCTTCTCCATCCTCGCCGGCCTGATCATGCTTTACGTCGCCCTGTCGGTCCTCGGGCTTATCCCGTTTCAGCGTCGAAAGAGTTGCGCCCCCGGCGGACTGCTCGCGCCGCTCTTCACGCATTTCCTCAGCGCCCCCGGACCGTTCGGCTTCTTCACCGCCGGCCTGGCGACCGGCTTTCTACCCTGCGGCCTGGTCTATTCGTTCCTGGCGATGGCCGTCGCCGGCGGCGCCGTGCTGCACGGGATGGCCCTCATGGCCTGCTTCGGCCTCGGCACTGTTCCGGCGATGGTGCTCGTCGGCTGCGGCGGAAACCTCCTTGGTCGTGCGGCCCGCGCCCGCGTCATGCAGGCCGCGGCCTGCTTCATATTCGTCATGGGCATCGCCTCCATCGTCCGGGCGCTTCCCGGCCACCGCAGCCACCACGCCCATCACGCGCACGTTCCCGCAACCACGGTCGAGCCAATCGACGGAACGCGGTAAACTCCCCGCGTTCACAGGCGAGCCGACCCCGGAGACCAACCCCCATGAAGTGCTTCCTCACATCGTGTCTGATTACGGCTGTCTCTTTTTGGACGACCGGCGCCCCGGCGGGGGAGAACTGGCCGCAGTGGCGAGGCCCCACGCTCAACGGCGCATGCGATGCCAAAGACCTGCCCGAAACCTGGAGCGAGACCGAGAACATCGTGTGGAAGGCCCCGCTGCCGGCGTGGGCAGGATCGTCACCGGTCATCTGGGGCGATCGCATCTTCCTGATGTCGCCCTCCAAGCGGGTGAGCGAGCCGACCGATGAAGAATTCGGCCGACGGTTCCCCCCGCGGTTTCGACGCGTCGATGACTCCGGCGGCCGTGACATCCTCCTGATCTGCTTCGACAAGCGTGATGGCCAGCGCCTCTGGAAGAAGACCGTCAGCGGCGGAAACAAGCTCTTTGGCAAGCACAACATGGCCTCGCCCTCGCCGGTCACCGATGGGACGCACGTCTGGGCGCTGACCGGCACCGGACGTCTGGCGGCCTACGACATGGACGGAAAGCGGGTCTGGAAGCACGATCTGCAAGACGAGTATGGCAAGTTCGGGCTTGGCTGGGGCTATGCGTCGTCGCCGTTGCTGTATCGCGACAAGGTCATCGTGCAGGTTGTCCACGGCTCCACAAACGGCAACCCGTCCTATCTCGCCGCCTTCGACAAGAACACCGGGCGTGTGGTCTGGAAGGTCGACCGCCTGACCGACGCCGTCGCCGAGTGTCCGGACGCCTACACGACTCCCACCCTGCTCCGGCTCGACGACCGGGACCGCCTCATCGTCTCGGGCGCGGATCACGTGACGGCCCATGACCCGGCGACGGGCAAGGAGGTCTGGCGCGTCGGCGGACTGAACCCCGACAAGCGTCGCAATTACCGCATTTGCGGCTCGCCGGTGGCGGTGGACGGCACCGTCTATGCCACGAGCCGCCAGCGACCGATCCTGGCCATCCGCGCCGACGGCGACCGTGGACGCGTCGTCTGGACCTTTACGGGCAAGAAGGCCCCCGACGTGCCCTCGGCCGCCTGCGACGGCAAGCGGCTCTACCTGCTGCACGACCAGGGTTTTGTCACTTGTCTGGATGCCGCCACCGGCAAGCCCGTCTGGGGACCGAAACGGATCACCGGCGGGCCCTACAGCGCGTCGCCCCTGCTGGCCGACGGCAAGCTCTACGTCACCAACGAATACGCCGTCACGACGGTCCTGGCGGCGGGGCCGGAGTTCAAGCAGCTTCACAAAAACACGCTCGACGGCGGCTACACCCTCTCCTCATTCGCCGTTTCCGGCCACCGGCTCTACCTCCGCACCGGCAGGTTTCTCTACTGCGTCGGCAGGAAAGCAGAGTTAACTCCGCCGACCCCGGCAGACGCCCGCTGAGCAATCGCCGCGCCACACGTCGCGCCACGCCCCCGCCCCCACACCCTCGTCAACCTGCTCTTCTCCCTGGTCATGATCGGCGGGCTAATCATGCTCGGCCGAGTGCCGGTGGACTTCTAC
>CAYQDV010000340.1:0-2851 GCA_964416295.1 uncultured Planctomycetaceae bacterium | reverse complement strand
GGCGCTCGACGGCCGAGTCGCAGTTCTGGGACCCGGACCCCCCCTTCGCGTGCGCAACCCACTCCCGCGCCTTGGCCTTCTCCGGCTCGCCCGCCACGTGGCGGGTCGGTCCCGATACGCCGGCCTCTGTCTCCTCCGCTGGATTGTTGTCTTTCTTCATTGGCTGGCGACCGGATGCATCCCATGATTCTGGCGGCTGTCAAGACGCGACAAACACCTATGTCAGTGTACCAGAATCGCCTGAACGTTCAAGACCGGACGCCTTCGCCGACACGCCCGCAATCCCGCAATCGCTCGCTGGAACGAGAATCCCTCGCTGGAACGAGAATCCCTTCTCGTTCCAAAGCCGGCCGGGACCGAGAAGAGATTCTCGGTCCAGCACGGTCTCGCTGGAACGAGAATCCTTTCTCGTTCCTATGCCTGCCGGGACCGAGAAGGGATTCTCGGTCCAGCACGGTCCAGCACGGCGCGCTCGCAATTCTGCAATCTCGGACGTTCCCGCAGGCCGGCGCCGCGGCTTTCACCCGGCGGCAATCGCACTAAAATGGCAGGCGATGGGTTTTCAGAAACGGACACCCTCCAGGAGACCGCCGCCTATGGCGATGGAGCTGGCAACATTGCGGATCATCAAGTACCCCGACCCCAGGCTGCACGAAGCCTGCGCTCCCGTCGAGCGCTTTGATGATGAGCTGGCCGCGCTCGCGCAACGCATGCTCGAACTGATGCGTGAAGACGCCGGTATCGGTCTCGCCGCCCCGCAGGTCGGCGTGCTCCGGCGAATGTTCGTCTGCAACACGACCGGCGAACCCGGCGACGATCGGATCATCGTGAATCCGAAGGCGACCCTGGCCGGAGGAAACATCGCCGGCGAAGAGGGTTGCCTGTCCATCCCGGAAGTGACCGTCACCGTCACGCGAAGGCAACACTGCACCCTCGATGCGCTCGACGTCACCGGCCGATCCGTCCGTCTGACCGGCACGGACCTCGTCGCCCGCTGCTGGCAACACGAATGCGATCATCTCGACGGACGGCTGATCATCGATCAGATGCCCCAGGCCGACCAGATCGCCAACCGCAAGGCACTCAAAAGACTGGAATCGGATTTCAAGCGTAAGGCCTCGCGATTCTGACACCCGGACGGCCGTCGGCCGTGAGGATTCCCGATGCATGTCGTGTTTTTCGGTTCCAGCGAATTCGCCGTCCCGACCTTTCGATCCATCCTGAATGACGGGCACACGATCGTCGCAGCCGTCACGCAGCCGGACAAGGTCCGGGGCCGAGGGCGGGAGCCGTCGGCCACGCCCGTCAAACGGATCGCCCTCGAATCCGGCGTGCCGGTTCTCACGCCCACGGACGTCAACGCACCCGGTGTCATCGCCGAACTGAAACCCTTCAACGCCGACATCGGATATGTCGCTGCCTACGGCCGGAAGTTCGGCGCCGCCCTGCTCGAGGCGTTTCCGGCCGGCATGATCAACCTCCACGCCTCGCGACTGCCGGCGTTTCGCGGCGCCGCGCCGATCCAATGGGCCATCATCCACGGAGCGGCCGAAACCGGCGTCACACTGTTCCGGATTGTCGAACAGATGGATGCCGGACCGATCCTCGCACAGCGACGCACCGCCATCGGGCCTGACGAAACGGCCGACGAACTGCACGATCGCCTCGCTCGGATCGGCTGTGATGCCGTTCGCGAGGTGTTTCAACAACTCGAAGCGGATCCCAAGACCCCCGGAACGCCCCAGGACCCGGCGCAGGTCAGCTATGCGCCGAAACTGAAGAAAGCCGATGGACAGATCGATTTCGCCCGACCCGCCGGTGAACTCGCGAGGCTGATTTGCGGACTGTGGTCCTGGCCTGGGGTCGTCTGCCGATTCCGATCGGCGGATGGCACCCGCGACGAAGTCGTGACTCTGGCGCGTGCGGTCCCCTACGAGGGCCGCGCGTCGCCGGCACAGGCTCCGTCGGACTGCGGCCGGATTTCCGACGTCATGGGCGTCCAGGCGGCCGACCGAGAACTGGCGATTCTCGAGATCAAACCCGCCGGCGGAAAACGCATGACATGGCAGGACTACGTCAACGGCCGTCATGTCCGAGCCGGGGACCGATTCGCCCCGATGGATTCCAACTGATATGACTCACAGCGTATCGCCAAGGCGCTCGCCGCGCGATCGGGCGCTTCGCGCGCTGATCACCTGCTACGACGGACAGCAGTTCGGCCAACAGTTGCTCGCGCAGGAGCAGGCCGTAGCCCCGTTAACTGCCGACGACGCGGCCCTCGCGGCCGAACTCGTCATGGGCGGCAACCGCCATCGAATCACGGCGGAACACATCGCGAAGCATTGGTATCGCGGTCGCTGGGCCGGCTTGAAGGTACCTCTCCGCGTCATTCTGGCCTTGGCGATCTACCAACTCTGCTGGCTGGAACGGATCCCCGACTACGCGGCCATCGATCAGGCCGTCCGCCAGGCAAAACGATATGGCCGCAGCGGCGCCGCCTTGGTCAACGCGCTGCTCCGTAAGGTAGCCGCCTCGCGGGGGCCGCTGATCGCTCGGCCCGAAGACGCTGACGTTCAATGCTTTCTACCCGTCGACGGCCGACGCGGGCGTGTCTTCGGCGATCACATCCTGCCCGACCCCGCCAGACGGCCACTCGAATACCTTGTGGCGGCAACGGGTCATCCGCCATGGCTGGTTGAGCGGTGGCACCGGCGGTTCAAGCCCAAACTGTGCCACCGGATCTGCGCGGCCGGGCAACGACGCCCGCCGCTCGACCCCCGCGCTCATCTGATGACGGGTACGACAGATCACGTGTCCGATCCCCTCGCCGCCGCACGGCGACTAAACTCGG
>CAYQDV010000339.1:0-2875 GCA_964416295.1 uncultured Planctomycetaceae bacterium | reverse complement strand
AGCGCCCCTACGGGGCCTGTTCAGCGAGAAACGGCAAGAGATATCCCCGCCGATTGTGTCACGCCCCCCATGTTCCTTTCGAAAGCTGCCGACTGGCCGCCGGGCGGCAGGATCGTTACCATCGTTGTGATCCGTTATGCGGACGTCGTGATACCAATCGGCGAACCGCCCGTGAGATACAATCCGTTTCCCGGTGGCAATCATGCACGGCGACGATCTGCGAAAAATGCTGGACGATGTCCGCTGCGGGCAGACGACCGTCGACGAGGCCGTGGAGCGACTGTCCGCGCTGCCGTTCGAGTCGCTGGGGTTCGCCAACATCGATCACCACCGTGCCCTGCGATGCGGTTTTCCCGAGGTCATCTTCTGCCCGGGCAAGACGCACGAACAGATCACGCGCATCTTTGAACGGCTCGCCGCTGCGGGCGGCGACGTACTCGCGACGCGGGCGGACGTCGAGGCCTTCCACGCGGTGCAGGCGATCTGTCCCAATGCCGAGTACCACGAAGCCGCACGGTGCATCACGATGCGACCGCGCGAGACGAAGCAGACCGGAGGGCTGATTACGCTCGTCGCGGCCGGCACGAGCGATCTTCCGGTCATCGAAGAGGCCCGCGTGACCTGCGAGATCATGGGCCGGCCGACCAAGAGCCTCCACGACGTGGGCGTCGCGGGCATTCACCGGCTGCTGGCCCACACGCCCATCTTGCGCGAGGCGCGGGTCGTCGTCGTCGCGGCCGGCATGGAGGGGGCGCTGGCCAGCGTCGTCGGAGGGCTGGTCGAAGCACCCGTGATCGCCGTGCCGACCAGCGTCGGCTATGGGGCGAGCTTCGGCGGCCTCGCCCCGCTGTTGACCATGCTGAACGCCTGCGCCCCCGGCGTGGCCGTCGTCAACATCGACAACGGCTTCGGAGCCGGGTACATCGCGGCGATGATCAGTCGCCCCGGCGAATAGCGGACATCCGGCGGCAACAGACGCGGGTTCATCGGCCGACCATGAAAGACGTTCGTCAAATCAAGACGCCGCCACGACTGCCGAAACGGCGGCGCGATGCCCACAAGGGAGATTTCGGTCGCGTGCTCGTGATCGGTGGATCGCGCGGCATGATCGGGGCGCCGGCCCTGGTCGCAAATGCCGCCCTGCGCAGCGGGGCCGGACTCGTGACCGTCGCGTGTCCCCGCTCGATTCAGTTGGCCGTCGCGACGCTGTGTCCGTGCGCGACGACGATGCCGCTGCCGGAAGATGACGCAGGACGGCTGGCTCCGCGGGCGGCGTTGCAGCAATTGCGCAAGGCGGGCCTGCTCTCGACGGCCACCGCCCCGACGGTGCTCGCGGCGGGGCCGGGGCTGGGGCGCGGGGACGCCCGATTCGACCGGGAACTCCTGTCGCTGTTCGACGCCTTTCGCAATCGGGCCGGCGTTCCGGCGGTGCTCGATGCCGACGCCCTCTATGCGATGCGCGGCATCTGCGGAGCGTCGCAGGGGCGCCGCCGAAACGCATCGCATGCCCGGACGATCATCACGCCGCATCCCGGGGAAATGGCCAAACTGTGGGGCGTTTCCAGCGGCGACGTCCAGGGCGACCGCAAAGCCGTCGCCATTCGAACGGCTCGGGCGTTGTCCGCCGGTATCGATTCGGAGGTCGAACGCCCGGTCGTTGTGCTGAAGGGGCATCGGACCGTGGTCACGGACGGCGTGCGGATATGGGTGAATCAGACGGGCAATCCGGGCATGGCGACCGGCGGCTCGGGAGACGTATTGACGGGCGTCATTGCCGCGCTCGTCGCCCAGAAGATGTCGCTGCTGGACGCCGCCGTACTCGGCGTGCATCTGCACGGCTGCGCCGGAGATATCGCGGCAACACAGACCGGCCCTCACGGGCTGATCGCGACCGATCTGATTGAACACCTTCCCGCGGCGTTTCAACGGCACGCGCGACGATAACACGGCGCGCAGCCCGAATGCCCTCGGGGCAGCCTCCGGCCGCGCCATCATAATCTCTGTCCTCGGCGCCCTCTCCCGTGTTTGACAGCGCCCATGTGCCCGGCTACGTAGTCGGGCATCGTGCGGTTGCAAGGTTCAACGAACGCGGTCGGGGTCGGCGGTCCGGACCGGGCCGTGCCGTTCTCGATTTGTGTTCTGATCGTGCTGGCCGTCTATGCAACCGGGCTGAGCCGAGATCTGTCTGAGCCGTGGGTGGGCATGCACGACTGGAACGGGGCGTTCTTCTCGCAACTGGCCCGCAACTTCCTGCGGTATCCGTCGTCGATTCATCACGGGATGCCCGTCGTCGCCGTGGGCGACGCGGTGCCGCCGCCGGCCGAGCGTTCGCTTTACGCGACCCATCCCCCCGGACTGGTCTGGCTGCTGGCCGCGGTGTTCGGCCTGGCGGGCGAAGCGGAGTGGATCGCTCGACTCCTGCCCGTCGTCGCTTCGCTCGGAACGTTGTGGCTGCTGGTCTGGTTGGCCTCCCAAACCCGCGGGCGGCAACCCGCGGTGTTCGCCGGGCTGGTCTACGCCACGATGCCCATGGCCGTCTATTTCGGCCGGATGGTCGACCACGAGGCCCTCTGTCTCTTCGGGATGATCGCGGCCCTGGCCTCATGGCGGTGCTATGTTTGCGGCAGGGCCGGGACGACCTCGCGGCGATGGGCGGCGACAGGGTGGATGGCCGCGATCACCTTCGCCATCTGGATCGACTGGGCCGGGCTGGTGTTCGCCGGCGTCTTCTGCGTGTTTACCTTGCTCCAGCAACGCGCCCGCCTGATCCGGCGCCGCCAGTTGATTCTCGCATCGGCCGTCCCCGTCATCGCGTGTGCCGCGATGGTGCTGTATCTCGCGCAGGCCGGACTGGCCGCGCGGGTGACCTTGCGAA
>CAYQDV010000338.1:0-2890 GCA_964416295.1 uncultured Planctomycetaceae bacterium | reverse complement strand
CCAGATGCCCCGAACGCGGTGAGAGTTATCAGTTATCAGTTATCAGTTATCAGTTGTCAGCGTTTCCGCTTTCGGCTTTCGGCTTTCGGCTTTCGGCTTTTGCCTGCTATGGACAGGTCCCTTGAACCAGGCACGCCATGAACGGCTCGATGTCCGCTCCATTGACCGACCCGTCGAGATTCATGTCCGATGTGCAAGCCGGCTGCGCCGGCGCCGCGATCGGATCAAGCAGCACCGCGACAAACGCCGGCACGTCGCCCATATTCCGGAATCCGTCCCCGTTGACGTCCCCCCGCGCGGTCGGCCGGATGGCCGGATTGGCCGGGTCTCCGCAACCCAGGACCTCGTCCAGATCGAGCGCCCCATCACGGTCACGATCGATCCCGATGCGAACCTCCGTCCCGAATGGCACGAGCGTATAGGTCAACTCGCTCCCGGGTGCCGCCGAGTTGCGGAGCAAGTCGGCGGTGATCGTCTCGCCCGCGTGGTCCGACTGAAAGACGCCCCCGGTGAGATAGACCCAGCCGCGGTTGAGGCCGCCCTGTCGGCCCTTGACCACCAGCCCCACCTCCGAGGCGTCGGCCATGGCCATCGCCGTGTTGATCAGACCGACGTTCGGCGGATAGTTGTTGTTGGCCCCATTGAGCGTCAACTGCCGGCCCACGCCGGCGTGCGTATCCACTGACAGCGACAACAGAAACGCCTCCATGTCGCGCCGCTGCTGCACGCCGAGCGGCCCCGGCGGAAAGTTGAACGGCGGCAGGTTCAGGAAGGCCGTCAGCGTGTCGACGCTTCCGTCATGCGTATAGCCGAACCCGCGATTGTTGTTCGCCGACAGCCTCGAAAACCCCGTCTTCCTGTGCATGTTCCGGAGTTGGGCGATCTTCATGGTCTGCGGCTCCGGCGCCGCAGGCAGGAAGTCGACGGTCGTGTCCGTACCGGTCGGCAGCGCGTGGCAGGCCACGCACGTCAAGGCGCCTCCCGTGATCGGGGCCGTGAGATACAGATTCAGGCCGGCCTGCGCATTGCCGCCGTTCGGCAGAAGGGGCCGCAGGGCGTTGTCGAAATCCCGGTTGGGATTCGGCGGATACCGGAGTGTCGCCACAAAGTTCGTGAACTGCGTCATCTCGAGCGGCGTCAACTGGGTGTCGTCGCCCATCAGGCTCATGAACGCTCCGTTGAACGCAGACAGGCTCTCCTTGTCTCCCCGCCAGTGAAACGGCTCCGTGCCGATGATGCCGAGCAGCGACTGCGTCACCATCGGCCCCTTCATCGGGTGCCAGTCGATGCAGTTGCCGGGGCCTTGCCGGCACGTCTGATTGACCGTCTTCATGGTGCCCGCCGGGTTGCCCAGGTCCCACGCCAGTTGATCCATGCGGCCGTCGACATGGCATGACGCGCACGACGCCTGGCCCAGGCCGCTGGTCCTGTGCGTGTCGTAGAGATGCGGTCGGCCCGCCCGGATCACCGCCGGCGTCGGGTCGAAAAAGCCCACCCGCGCGACCTCCGTTCGCGTCACGGTGTCGATTTCCGAGATGGTCGCTGAAAACTTGCTCAGCACATACAGCCGCGACCGGCCCTCGTCCATCACCAGCCCCGTCGGTCCCGCGCCCACGTTTATCTGTCCCAGACGGCCGCCTCCGCTGCCGACGACGATCACGTTGTTCGAGCCCATCCCCGTGATGTAGCCGTCTCCTCCGGCCTCCCAGACGATCCCGCGCGGGTCTCCGATCGACTGGTTGCGAAGCGCCGGCGGAATCGTCGGAACCGCATACGTCAGGTGCGGATTCAGATCGACCAGCGTCGACGCCGCAGGCGTCGCCGGAACAAACGTCCCCAACACCACCCGAACGAAACCCCCGTTGACCTTCGGCTCGAAACGCACGTCGTTGATCGCCTCGGTGCCCACCACGCTCACCTCGCCGGACGGCTTCACCGCCAGGTGCATGTCGAGGTTCATCAGCCCGCTCGCGTACGTCACGGCCAGCGTCCCCACATCGATCATCGCCACGTCGTGATCGTGGAGGTCCCAGTTGACCAGGCCGCTCCAGTCCACGCCGTTGTCGTCCATCCACCCCCCGGCCGCGCCCTTCCGCACGATCAGCGCCACCGGCGGCGGCGCCGGCAACGCCGGATTGAGCGGCGGATCAAACACGGCGCCGGCGTTCGGCGGCGGATTCTGACCGCCATACGGCCCGAACGGCGCCGACACCGCCTGGCGATCGACAACCGTCGTCCCGTTGCCCGACTCGAAGATCGCCACGTACACCGTGCTCCCCGAGGCGTTCGTCGCCAGCGCCCGCGGGTCCTCCCCCTTGATCGGAACGATCACCGGCGGCTGCCCCGGATTGAACGGATTGAACACGCGCACCTCATTGAGTTGCGACACGCTGACGAACGCCCGCTGCGGCGTCCCCGCGAACACCACGTCCGCCGGCTCATCGCCCGTGTTGATCGTCCGAACCACCCGGCCCGTCGGCAGGTCCACGATGCTGATGTTGTCGGAGATGCGGTTCACGACCCACGCCTCGGTCTCCGTCCGGGCCCGAACCGACACCGGATCCAGCCCGACCGCGACCGAGCCGAGGTGAACTGGCGTGCCTCCCGACACGTCGAACACCTCCAGCCGGTTGTCGGCCGTGTTGACCGCGAGGAGCGTGCTGCCAGACGGCGTCAGCGCGATCGGACTGACGTGTGGGGATTCCCAGTTCACGAACCCCGTCTGCGCGCCGGCGGCGGCGCAAACGGCCAAAACACTTGTCAGACAGATACTTGCGCGGAATCGAATTGGATGTTGCATGGGGATCGGCTCCTTGACCATCCGGGGAGAAAGTCCTGCGTTACTCAACGCCTGCCTCGAGCGCGGGGGTCTCGCCGGCCAGGCCCACCA
>CAYQDV010000337.1:0-2903 GCA_964416295.1 uncultured Planctomycetaceae bacterium | reverse complement strand
AGCATGGCGTTGGCGTCATCGAAGGTCCAGCGGGCGTGGTACTGCTCGGCGGCGTCGGTGAGGTTCCGGTCGCAGATGGCTTCGAAGGTGCCAACTCGCGAGATGGAGCGGAGGAGCCAGTGCGAGACCGCATCGACGGAACCAATGAATGCCAATCTGGGGTTGGACATATCGAAGCTGCTCTTCCGGGCGTTGGCGGTTGCCTTACGATGATCGCGCGCGTCGGTATAATAATCGGCGGCGAGAAAACCGCCAGCGTTGAACCGTTCCGCACCGGCGGGCGCGTGTGGCGAGGGAGGCCAGAGCAATGATCAGTTTGACAACGCAGTTCTCGGTGTTTCTGGTGAACAAGCCGGGCATCCTGTCCAAGGTTTGCGACGCCCTGGCGGAGAAGAAGGTCAACGTCGTGGCGTTGACGTTGATGGACTCGGTCGAACACGGCGTGTTTCGACTCGTGGCGGCGGACGCCGACAAGGCGCGGCAGGCCCTGGGAGAGCTGAACATCCCGATGACGGAGACGGAAGTGCTGACGGTCGAAATGCCGAATCGGCCGGGGGCGATGGCCGATCTGTGCAGCCGCCTGAACAGCGAGCACATCAGCATCAAGTATGCGTATGTGACGAGTGGCCGGCCGGGGGGGCGGACGATCGGGATTTTCAAGGTGAACAATCTGAAGAAGGCCCTTCGGGTCGCGGGCGTTCGCAAGCCTCGGCGCAAAGAGAAGAAGGTGGTTCGGAACAACCGGAGTCGGATACGGTAGCGGCGTCGTCGCCCGTGTAGCTCTTTCAGGGGGTCGGAATCGACAGCAGCCGGAGGAACTTGAGCGGTCCTTCGCCAGCCTCTTCGGCGGGTGGCTGATAGGCATTGAGCCGCCGGTCGGCCGGGAGGACCGTGACCGAATAGCCGATGGCTCCGTTGAGCTGCTCTCTGCGAGCGCGCGCGGCCAAGGGGAGCAGAGCCGTGAGCAGGGTGGCGTCTCTCGTCTGGAAGCGTGCTTCGTGGTCGCGGACGAGGCGGCTGCGGAGGCTGTAGAGGCCGGACCAGAGGCGCAGCCGCTTCCATTCGTGGTCGATGGCCACGATGCGCGGCGACGCCAGTTCGGTCTGAACGACCCGGTTTAATTGGGCATCGAGCATGTCGGGGAGGAAGGGTCTCGGCCAGAGGGCGGGGCCGCCGCGACGCCCGTCGCAGAGCGCGAAGCGCATCCGCCAGTCGTCGCCGGCGAGCGTGAGGGCGTCGCGTCGCAGGTCGGCGGGGCGTTTCATGCGGCCGTCGATGGGGAATCGGTATCGGGCTTCGAGGCCGAGCGGGACGTGAACGGGCAGCCTTCCGCCGCGTGTCAATTCGAGCACACTTCGCAGGATCGTGGCGTTGTAGGCGTTGACGAGGTAGGCGAGACGGTTGGCGGGCGTCCGGAACGTCTCGGGGGTGGTCGCAGGCCCGACATCGGCGATCTGTGCGAGGAATCGATCGAGGGGTGCAGGATCGCGGAGGAGGCGGGCGTAGTCGATCTCATCTCCGACGACCGTTCGGCTGAGGGTCAGGCTCCAGTTCGACCAGTCGAAGGATGCCGCAGCGTTCCGTGTGGGTCGAGTGATGGTCGATGTGGTCGGCCGGATCGTTCGGGACGCGCAGCCCGTGGCCAGGGCCGCTGCTGTGAGGGTGAGGGACAAGGGACGGCGGTATCTGGACGTGCCGGTCATTGGGGGCGCTCAAAGAGGACGGCAAGCCCCTGCCCGACGCCGACGCAGAGGGTGGCAAGACCGCGGCGGGCGCCGCGACGCCGCATTTCGCGGACGAGCGTCGTGGCGAGGCGGGCACCACTGCAACCAAGCGGGTGTCCGAGGGCGATGGCTCCGCCGTTGACGTTGACCTTGGCGGGGTCGAACCCGAGTTCGGCGATGCAGGCGAGGGACTGGGCGGCGAACGCCTCGTTCAGCTCGATGAGGTCGAGGTCGTCGATCGACCAGCCGGCCCGGTCGAGGGCCTTGCGGGTGGCCGGGATCGGACCGAGGCCCATACATGCGGGATCGACGCCGGCGGAGGCGGAGTGCCGGACGACGGCCATGGCTTCGAGGCCGAGCTTGCGGGCGGTCTGTTCCTCGACGACGAGCAGGGCGGCGGCCCCGTCGTTCAGGCCGGAGCTGTTTCCGGCGGTGACGGTTCCGCCGTCGCGGAACACGGGCTTGAGTTTGGCCAGTTTTTCGAGAGTCGTGTCGGGCCGGGGGTGCTCATCGGTGTCGACGGTGGTCGTCTTTCCACGACCGAGGTCGACCTGGATGGGAATGATTTCCTCGGCGAGCCGGCCGGCCTGTTGCGCGGCGGCGGTGCGGCGCTGACTCTCGAGGGCGAAGGCGTCCTGGGCCTCGCGTGAGATGTTGAACTTTTGCGCGACGTTTTCGGCGGTTTCACCCATGTTGTAGGGATGGTATCGGGCGGCGAGCCTGGGATTGGTCATGCGCCAGCCGAGGGAGGAGTCGTACAGGGTTTGGCTGCCGCGGACCCACGGCTCGGCGGGCTTGGGGAGCACGAGGGGTGCCCGGCTCATGGATTCGGCGCCGCCGGCGATGAAGACCTCGCCGTGGCCGGCCTCGATCATGCGGGCGGCGATGGTGACCGCGTCCAACCCGGAAGCGCAGAGGCGGTTGACCGTGACACCCGGCACCGAGTCGGGCAGGCCCGCGAGGAGCACGGCCATTCGGGCGGCGTTTCGGTTGTCCTCGCCGGCCTGGTTGGCCGCCCCCCAGTAGCAGTCATCGATTCGGGCGGGGTCGATCTTCGTGCGGTTCACAAGCTCGCGGATGACACATGCGGCCAGGTCGTCCGGCCGGACGGGCGCCAAGCCCCCGCGATATCGACCGACGGGTGTCCGGAGGCAATCAACGATGACGGCGTGTGTCATG
>CAYQDV010000336.1:0-2908 GCA_964416295.1 uncultured Planctomycetaceae bacterium | reverse complement strand
GGCCGGGAAGGGTCCGCGCGCTCGCGACCGGTTCGGCGGAGAGGCCGCGGGTCTCGACGAAGGCCGCGATACTCCGCGCGAGCGCGTGTTTCGATTGCGCGCCGAGTCCGGCGGCCTGCGACAGGATTCGGCCATCGCTGTCGTTGCCGTTCGCTCGGCCGACGAAGGCGGTCACGGTGGGGCGACCCGTGGTGAGGGTTCCGGTCTTGTCGAAGCAGACGGTCCTGACGCGTGCGAGCGTTTCGAGCGCCTCGCCACCTCGAAACAGGACGCCCCGCGACGCCGCCGTGCCGAGCGCGATCCAGGCCGCCATCGGCGTGGCGATCCCGAGTGCACACGGACAGGCGATCAACAGGACCGCCAGAAATGACAACACGGCGTCGTCAAGCCCGCCGCGGGCCCATCCCCACGCCATCGCCAGCCCGGCGACCGCCACCGCTGCCGGGACGAAGGCTCGTGCCGCTCGGTCGGCCAGGCGCTCGTGCCGGCCTCGCGTGTGCCGCGCGTCGCGCAGCATCCGGATCATCCGGCCCAGCGTGCTCTCGGCTCCGGCCGTCGAGGCACGGATCGTGAGTGCTCCGTCGACGTTGAGCGTGCCGGCGCGAACCGTGTCGCCGGGCTGTTTGACGACGGGCGTGCTCTCTCCGGTCACGAGTTGTTCGTCGACGTGGGACTGCCCGGTCTCGATCACGCCGTCGGCGGCGAAGTGCTGACCGGCGAGTATGCGCAGGCGGTCGCCCGCGCGGACGTCGCGTGAGCGGACGGTGCAGCGCCGGCCCCCGCGATCCACGTCCACTTCGTCCGGAACGAGCCGTTCGAGCCGTTCGACGGCCCGTGCCGCGCGGAGCCGGCCGGTGGCTTCCAGCCAGCGTCCCAGGGTCATCAGAACAAGGACCATGCAGGCGGTCTCGTAATAGGTGGCGCCGCTGTCGCGGAGCGTCGAGACGTACGAATAGACATAGGCGGCGGCGACGGCCACGACGGCCAGCGCGTCGGTCGAGACGTTGCCCTTGCGGGCCTGGTCGACGGCGTTGCGCAGGATCGGCCAACCGAGCAGGAAGAATACGGGTGTGGCAAACAGCAGCGACGCATAGCGCATCAGGTCGAGCAACGCCCCCGACAGCGGCGGCTCGCCGGACTGCGAGCCATAGATGTCCCGCCCGTAGAGGTAAAGGCTGAAGACCATCACGCTCATGGAAAGGAACGCACCGACGCCCAGCCGGGTGAGCATCCAAACGGCGTGCCCCTCCTCGCCGCGCGCGTGCGTGATGTCTGCCGCAAACTTGCAGCCGTAGCAGCAGTAGACGGCGCCGTCCGCGCCGTCCGCAACGGTCCGGCTCCGCCGCCGGCGCGGCAACGGAAGACGGCAGTAGTGACACTCGATCGGATCGACCGCGGCCGGGCCGGGTGCGTTCACGGGAACATCCCTCACGCGCTCACGTTTCCTGAGCATGAGATTCTACGCGATCGGCGGAGGCAGTCCGAGGGGATTGTGGGCAGGGCGCGGCGGGCGGATCAGAAATAGTTCTTTGCCATGGGGATGGCGTACTTCACCGTGTACCAGATGGCGCCGATCCAGAAGCCGATCCAGATGGCTCGGACGTACCACGGAATGCGGTGCGTGTGGTAACTGTGGAAGCGGCCCTCCTCCGAGGGCGAATCGTGCGGTGACTCGGCCATGCCTAATCGCTCCACTGGCGGCCTTCGTGGCGGTCCAGTTCCTGCTCTCGCTCGAGCATGGTGTACTTCGGCCCTTCGACGTCGCGAAACATACCATGTTGGATCGCCCAGAACAACAGGCAGGTCATGCCCGCGGCGATGAGGAAGTAGTTGGAGATAGGGACAAGGGTGAACCCGCCGGATTCGTCGGTGACCAGTGTCCGAATGAACTCGACGAGTTTCGCCGTGAACCCGTATGCGCCGGGCACCAAGACGCCGACCGCGATACACCAGAGGGCGATGCGTTTTGCTCTGGACTCGACATGCGGAGTCATCGGTCGCGCTCCTGAACGATTGTGGAAGGGCCTCTGCCCGACGCGCCGGCTCGCACTAGACTACTATGGCTGGGCTGTATTCTGGTGAGGCGTTCGGGCGCCGCCGAATCGCCGGGCTTTTCGATCGGTTTCTGCGGACGGGGGCCTTCGTCTTGCCAATAGGGGTACTCGGCAAGCCAGCTTCCCAACCATTGGACATAAGTGATGACAGCCATGCCCTTCTTGTTGGGATAGCCGTCCTTGTCGTAGAACCATTTGTATTCCGGCATCACCGAGGCCGGCACGACGCTTCGGGGTCGGTAGAAGTGAGCCAGGTGCCAGTCGTTGCTCTTGCGGGAGGCCTCGCGGATCAGGTCGGGACCGACGCGTCGCGTACCGAAGAGCACCGGCCTTTGCAGAACATTTTGATACTCCCGGGCATGAGAGACAGGGCCCCAACGGATATCCTCCTGCGATACGGGGCGGATATATTGACTGTGGCAATGCCAGCACCCTTCGCCGACGTAGGTGTCGTGCCCGAGTTGGAGGGCCTCTGCGAAGGAGTCGTAGCCGACCGTGCCGAAGTATTCCTTGAAGCGGTCGGGGAACTTTTCTCGAAGCTCGATGAACTCGGGCACGATTCCCTCGTGGGCCAGCTCATCGAGCGATTTCTCCGGGTGGTCCAAGTATATCGTGTACGGCAGGAGACCCATCACGACGAACGCGAGCACGAAGAAGAATATCCCCGCAATGAGAAACACACCTGATTTCGTTTCAAACACGCCGAATCAACCTCGCTTGTGCGTTCCTGTCCGTTTTGCTGCCGGGGCTGCTGGATGGCAACCCATGCCGCATCGCGCCAGCCTAAACTGTCGCCGGAGCCGCCCCGCTCGGCGCGGTCGGGCTTGCGGCGGCGGCCGGCCGCATGTGCTTCC
>CAYQDV010000335.1:0-2939 GCA_964416295.1 uncultured Planctomycetaceae bacterium | reverse complement strand
GTGCCGTTGCCGGCGCAACAGGCCCCGGTCCCGATCGGCACGCCCGCACACGAGGTGACCAACGTGCCCGTCCCGGCTCCGCCAAAGCCACCGACTCGGATCAGGTAGTCCACACCGCCGGTGACGGCGAACGTCACCTCTGATTGCAGGTTGCAGAAATCGTCGTTGCACGCAACGAGCGTACCGACACACGGCACGTTGTAGACCGCCATTCGCGTGTCATAGCCGCTGCCACACAGGCTGGCCGTGGCGTTGCCCGTGCACGACGCCGTGTACAGGAACCAGACGTCGTTGACGAACGCGAGTCCGAAGCCTTCGTCGCACGACGCCGGCAGCGCCGGGCCGTCGGTGTTCGACCCGACCGTCGTGAATGCGAACGTCCCGTCTCCGATCGCCGTCGCGCTCGCGCAGTTGTCGTTCGGAAGACCGCCCGGCAGACACGGATTCGGTGTGCAGACCGTTCCGTTACCCTGATAGGTGCCGCCGGCCGCGTTGCAGTTGGCCTGCGTGTCCACCGTACACGTGCCGTTGCCGGCGCAACAGGCACCCGTCGGCGGCGGGCCACCGCCCGGACAGACGCCGGTCAGGCAGGTCACGGTATCGCGGAAGGCGATGATGTCCGCGATCGTGGCCGCACTGAAGTTGTTCGCGCAGGTGATGGAGGGATTCATCGTGTTTCCGGGGCAGCTGCAGTGCATGGCGTTCCAGAGGTGACCGAGTTCGTGGGCCGCGAGGTCCGTGGCGCAATTGAAGTTGCCATTGAACTCCGCTTCGACCAGACAGTACGATCCGTTCGTTCCGAACGGTCCGCAGGTGCAGCATCCGACGCTGTTGCAGATGTTGCCGATGTCGGCCGCCTGGCCGATGACGCTGCCGTTGATGTTCTTGCCCGTGAACAGCATGGCCACGTCGCGAACGATGGCGGTCTGATTGTTCGTCCACTCGGTGATGAACTCGCAGAGCAGCGTCGTACTGTCGGTGGACGTGTACGGGTCCGGCTCCGCTGTTCGTACCAGGATCGTCGTGATCTGGTGCGTCAACCCGACCTGCGTTTCGTATTGCACGTTCATCGTATTGACGATGGACTGAATACGCGCCTGCGTCGCAGCGACGCTCCCGAACATGTTGAAGTATTCCACGTCCGCATCACAGGCCAGCTCGGCGATGCAGGGTGCTCGGGGGATCGGGGGATTCGCCCCGCCGCCGCCGTTGGCCGCCGCCGGCAGCGGAAGGGTCTTGATCTCGTCCATCCCGCACCGCCCGCCGACGGCCACGATCTGATCGGTTCGATAGACAACGTGATCCTGCGGCCCCGCCATGGCCACACGGTTGACGATCGGCTCGATTCCGAAACGCGTGCCGTCGGGAAGGAACACCGTCGCGTAGAGGCCGTCCTCGACGACGCTCGCCGAAACGACACTGCCCTCCAGCCCGCGGACATGCCCCTTGAGCGTTTGGACCGGCGACGGTCTCACCCGGACAAACGAACCGTCTTCGACCTGCGCGAGAACCTGAAAGTCCGCTGATCGAACCGGATGCGGCTCGAGATCCACCATGTAGTCCGTTCCATCGAGCGGGATCCGAATCGACAGCGGTGTATCCGGAACAGCTTGGACGTCGAGTTGGACGATTGTGCTCGACTGCAGCTCAAGGGCGTCATTGACTTCATCAACCGACGCGGCGGGCACACCCTGGGGCTGCAGGCCTCCGCCCAAGGCAGCCTCGGAACTCCAGCACGCGACCACCACGACAGCGGCCATCGGGACCACGCGGCGCAGCCGCGCAACACACTTGCGCGAAATGCTCATCTGTAATACTCCTTTCGGGGCTGCCGGCCGGGCGCAGGCCGCACCCCGCATCTGGACATACTTCACAATCACAGCCGGGTGGATTTCGCCGAAACGCGACACACGCGCGGATCACGCGGCGCCCAACGCCTGATAACTCCCACTCCACCCCACGATGCATTGTAACGCGATCCCGCCGGCGAAATCAATAGATATGCGTGCCGGAAGAGCGTAGTGTTTCACACCGTAAAAGTGCGCGGGCTGTGTATGTATACACACCCATCGCCTCCGCGATGTGGCATTTCGCACAGTCCGCCCGAACACCTTGATGTCTGGAATGCCCCCCCGTGCCACGCTCCGGTGCGCACCCGCGTCCGATAGCGCCCGTCATTCCCGCCACAGCTCGGACAGTCGGGCGTCCACGCCCGAGCCGTCCGGCGGATAAGCGACGAGGTCACCCCCGACGGCGCGATCTTCCATCAAGGCGCGGACCGAGCCCGACACAAAGCGGGTCAACTGGGCGTATCCGTGTTGATCGCCGAGGGCGTACCGCCTGTGGTAATAGCGAAGCGGAAAATAGACATATAGCCGGTCTTTCGCACGGGTCATCGCGACATAGAAGAGCCGCCGCTCCTCGTCGATCCCGGCCTGATCGCCCACCGCCATGTCCGACGGGATCATCCCATCGGCGGCGTGAAGAATCGAGACCACGTCCCACTCGCAACCCTTGGCGGAGTGGATCGTGCTGAGGATCAGGTAATCGTCATCGAGGTGCGGCGCCGCGGCGAGGTCGGACGTCGACGCCGGCGGATCGAGCGTCAAGTCCGTGATGAATCGGCTCCGCGAACGATAGGTGGACGCGATCTGCTCCAACTGCTCGAGGTCACGGAGCCGCATCCGTGCGTTGTCGTAGGTCGCCTCGAAGATCGGCTCATAAAAAGCCCGCAACCGCTCGATCTGCGTCGTCAGCGGCAACGGCTCCATGGCCGCCTCGCCGACCTCCTCTGAAGCGTCGCCGAGTCGCCGGCCGTCGCACTCCGCCAGCACCGACCGGAGCCGTTCGAACGCCTTTCGCGCCGCCGCGGGCACGTCCGGAGCGCGGCGCGCCAGCCGCGCCAGCGGCGAATCCGCCCGATCGCGCGCCGGCCGCGT
>CAYQDV010000334.1:0-2999 GCA_964416295.1 uncultured Planctomycetaceae bacterium | reverse complement strand
CTTGCCCGTCGAGTAGGATAGGCTCCGGTTACGGGCGACGGCGTTGCGGCCCCGGCGGATTCGGATGGAGACCGGTGTTCAGCGGAATCATTGATGCGGTCGGTCGCGTGCGTGCGTGTGAGGGCGCGCCGTCTGGAAAGACGCTTGTCATTCAGGCGGCCGACTACTGGGACGACGCGGCCCTCGGCGCCAGCATCGCCATCGACGGCGTCTGCCTGACGATCACTGGCATCGACGGCGACGCCGCAGCGTTCGACGTCGTCGCCGAAACGCTCCGCCGCACGACGCTCGGAACCCTGCGCCCGAGCGACAACGTTAATCTGCAGAAGTCGATGTCCGTCGGGCAGCGTGTAGATGGCCACTTCGTCCAGGGACACGTGGACGCGACGGCGACGGTTGTACGAACGGAGCGCTCCGCTGCCGAGGCGCTGTGGTGGTTTGAGCCGGACCGCACGGCCATGACCTGCATCATTCCCAAAGGCTCGGTCGCCGTGGACGGCATTTCGCTCACCGTAGCGGCCGTGCGAGGCGGACGCTTCAGCGTCGCACTGATCCCCACCACACTTGATCGGACCACCCTCGGCCGCAAACGCGAAGGCAGCCGCGTCAATGTCGAGACCGACATTCTCGTCCGAACGGTGGTTCACTGCCTACAATCCATCGGAGCGTCGGCCGCAGACCGGGCCGAAGGGCTGACGCCGGATTCCCTGCGTCGGTCGGGTTTCGCGTGAGACGATGTGGAGTCGCGTTATGGGGCCGGTCCTGTCGGGTGTGAACGGAGTGACCTGTGCGTCCATTCGGTGAACAAGACGGCTGGCGACCGACCATCGGCATCACGATGGGCGATCCGTCGGGCATCGGCGCAGAGGTCATCGCCAAGGCCCTGGCCGATGAATCTCTGCGCCGCGGCGGCCGGTTCATCATCTACGGACTACACGAACCGATCGCCTATGCCGCCGACCTCGCCGAGTTGAATCCCTACTGGTTCCGCCGGCCGTTCGACGACGTCTCTCGGATCGAATCGGGCGTCGTCGTGGCGGATTTCGACGAGATGCCCCTGCCGGCGCAGCCGCCTCGGCACCCCACGGCCGAAGCGGGCCGCGCGTCGATGCGCTTCGTCGAGGCGGCGATTCGCGATGCCCGGGCGGGCCGGATCGATGCGATCGTGACCGGTCCGATCCACAAGACGGCGTGGCGACTGGCCGGCTACTCGTTTCCGGGACACACCGAACTGCTGGCCCGGCGGTTTAAGACTCGACGGGTGACGATGATGTTCGCCGGCGGGCCGCTTCGCGTGGCCCTGGCCAGCATCCACGAGCCGCTCTTCGACCTGTGGCACAAGTTCACCATCGGCCTCGTGTTCCAGCCGATCGACCTCCTGCACCAGGCGCTTCGCGACTGGTTCGGGATTCCCGATCCGACGATCGCCGTCGCCGGGCTGAACCCGCACGCCGGCGAGAACGGCCACATCGGTGACGAAGAGACGCGAATCATCGAGCCGGCCATCGTCATGGCCCGGGAGGCCGGCATCGACGTCATCGGGCCGATTGCGGCGGATACGCTGTTCCTTCGGGCCGCCCACGGCGAGTTCGACGGCGTCGTCGCGATGTATCACGACCAAGGCCTTATCCCCGTCAAGCTGCTTGCCTTCGACGAATCCGTCAACGTCACCCTCGGGTTGCCGGTGGTCCGCACCAGCGTCGATCACGGCACGGCGTTCGACATCGCCGGCAAGGGCCGGGCGGACTGCGGTTCCATGAAGTCCGCCATCCGGATGGCGGTCCGGCTCGCCTCGCAAAAACCCGGAAAAGAGACTATTGTAGCCAAACCCGCGCAGCCGGTCGATCTGGCCCGCTGAGGGCCGGCCCGGCTGATTACGGAGCTGACGGCCGATCCGGCGGGGCGGCGGTCGCGCGCGCCGCCGAACGGCGGCGGCGGGATATCCGTCCGCGCCAGGCAAAAAAGAGCAGAAGCGGGCCGAGCGTCAGAATGGGAAACGTGATGCACGGAAAACCCACCGGCGGGGGGCCGACTGCGCAATTCGGCTGCTGAAAGTCGGTCCGTGCCTCCGTGACGACCCGTCCGTCGATCGCGCTGGTCGTCGGAAGGTCGAGCAGATCGAGCGTGGTGGCCGCCGCGTCCATGATGCGGACCTGGTCGCACAGCTTGCGCCCCGCGGCGATGCCCGGACCGTTGAGGATGAACGGAATCAGGCGGTCGTCGGGGATATCAAAGCCGTGCGTGTTCAGATGGCCACCGTGGTCGGACGTGATGATCAGGATCGTCTCGTCCCGAATGCCTTTGGCGGCCAGGGCGTCGAGGATTCGGCCGATCGCCGCGTCGACGCTCCGGACCGCGTCGAGATACGGCCCGGACATCCAGCCGTCGCGATGTCCGGTTTTGTCGGGTTCCCCGAAGTGGATGAAGATGAGCCGCAGATCCTCGTTTTCGACGGCCGTGATGCCCTCGTCGGCGAGCGAGTCGACGTCCGCCGTAAACTTCCAGACCTGGACGCGGTCGGCCTCGCAGAGAAAGCCCAGTTTTGTCTTGTTGATGAAGAATCCGACGTTCAGGCCGGCGTCGGTCGCCACGTCGAATATCGTCGTCGCCGCGATGCGCCCCGGGATGTCCGTGTTGGCCAGGACGCCGTGTCGCGCGATGCTCATCCCGGTCACCATCGACGCGTGGTTGGGCAGCGTGACGCTGGGAAACTCGTCGACGGCCGTCGCCTGATAGCTTCCGCCGGCGATCAGGCCCTGAAGGACCGTCGCTCCCGCACGCTCGATCGCATCGGGTCGAAGACCGTCGCTGCTGATCAGCATGACGCGCATCACGCCACCGGACGACTGCGCCGCAGCGACACCCGGCCCAACGACGAAGACAATCAAAATGGTTCGGAACAAGCGGGCCACTGCGTGATTCTATATCGGCCGGCGCGACGGGACAACCTCTCGCCGCGCGTTGCGTTTCATTCCTTGCCGGCGGATGGTTGCAGCGAT
>CAYQDV010000333.1:1608-3045 GCA_964416295.1 uncultured Planctomycetaceae bacterium | reverse complement strand
AACCTCCGATGACGCCACCTGACCCCCACGCTGGCGAGCTGAAACGTGTCAGGAAGAATTATTTAGCATGGTCGGCCGGAGCACCCCCGATTCCATGCAAAGCCGGTACGCGGAACGAGCGGCCGTGCCGTCGCGCAAGAGGGATGACCGTCGTGGAACCCTATCCGTCGTCCATCCCGAAAGAGGGACGGGGCACGCGGCGACCGGAACGAACCGCGGTTGGCTCAGGAGGTCTGTCATGCCTGCGCGATGTCGAATGACCGTCGTGCTGGCGGCGGGGGCGATTTGCGTTTCCGCCACCGGCGGGCGCGCCGCCGATTGGCCGAACTGGCACGGTCCGACCTATGACGGACACAGCACGGAGACCGGCTTCAAGACCGCGTGGAGCGGCGAGCTGCCGATCGCGTGGCAGCAGAGGATCGGCCCCGGCTTCAGCGGCATCACGACGGCGGCCGGACGGGCCTATACCTGCGGCACGGCCGACGGCCAACAGACCCTCTTCTGTCTGGACGCCGCGACCGGCAAGGTTCGCTGGCAGACGGCCTTCGAAAAGGCCTACCGCAGCGACATGGGCAGCGGCACGCGGGCCACGCCGACGATCGACGCGGGTCGTGTCTATATTTTCGGCGCCCTCGGAACGGTGGCGTGCCTAGACGCCGCCAACGGCTCCAAGGTCTGGTCCCGACGCTTTGACCACGCGCCGCATTGGGGTTACGCTGGGTCGGTGCTGATCCGCGGACGCTTGGCGATCCTGACCACGGGCGGACAAGACGGCGCCCTGCGGGCGCTGGACAAGCAGACGGGCCGAACGATCTGGCGCTGCGGCAGCGACGGCGACTCAGGCTATTCGACGCCGTATCCGTTCCGCTTCGAGGGGGGCGACTACGTCTGCGGCTTCCTCGGCACGAGCGTCGTGATCGCGGAAGAAAAGACCGGGCGCGAAGTTCTCCACATGCCGTGGAGCACCGACTGGAAGGTCAATGCCACGACGCCGATCTTTCACGACGGCTATCTGTTCGTCAGTTCCGGCTATCATACCGGCTGCGGCCTGTACCGGCTGCGTCGGGCCGGCCGGCGGTTGGAGGCCGAGGAGGTCTGGCGAAGCAAGGTGCTCAAGAACAAGTTTCAGACGCCGGTGCTCTATCGGGGCAAGCTCTATTCCTTTGATCAGCGGGCGTTCAGTTGTGTCGATTTCCTGACGGGCAAACGGGAGTGGCGCGAATCGGGACGGCACGGAACGGTCCTGCTCGCCGACGGACACCTGATCGCCCTCACCGAACAGGGCCGCCTGCGGATCGGCCCGGCGTCGCCCGCGAGCTTCCAGCCGACCGGCGAGTCCGACGTCCTCGACGACCGCTGCTGGACGGTGCCGACGCTGTCAGACGGCCGCTTGTTCGCCAGAAACATGGAGCGAATCGTCTGCGTGGACCTGCGGAA
>CAYQDV010000333.1:0-1508 GCA_964416295.1 uncultured Planctomycetaceae bacterium | reverse complement strand
CGCGCATCACCCGACTACGCGAACGGATCGCGCAGTTTCCCAAGACGCCCGGCGTCTATCTGATGAAGGACGCCCGGGGCCGCGTCCTCTACGTCGGCAAGGCCAAGGACCTGCGTGCCCGCGTGTCCTCCTATTTCCAGGATTCGACGGACCTGCTGGCGTCGCGCGGACCGGAGATCGCCACGATGGCGAGCAAGGTCGCCGACATCGACTTTCTCGATTGTGACACGGAGGTCGACGCCCTGCTTCAGGAAAACCGGCTGATCAAGGACATCCAGCCGCCCTACAACGAGCGCCTCAAGGACGACAAGTCGTTCCCCTATCTCGAAATCACGACGCGCGAAGATTTTCCCGGCGTCTTCGTCACGCGCCGGCCGCACAAGACGGGCGTCAAGCTCTACGGCCCGTTCACCTCGGCCGGGGGCCTGCGGGACGCCGTCAATGCCCTTCAAAAGGTGTTCAAGTTCCGAACGTGCGAACTGGAGATCCACGCCGACGATGACCGCCGTCGCTATTTCCGGCCGTGCCTGCTGCACGCGATCCGGCAGTGCACGGCCCCCTGTGCCGACCGGATCAGTCGCGAGGACTATCGCCGGGACATCACGCGGCTGAAACGCTTCATGGAATCCAAGCGCAGCGTCGTGCTCCGCGAGATGGAAAAGGAGATGACCGCCGCTTCCCAAGCGCTGCGGTTTGAGGAGGCCGCCCGAATCCGCGACCGCATCAAGGCGATCCGGTCACTGGCCCTGTCGGGCGACGTCGATGAGGACGTGCAGCCCGAGGTCTTCTACGTCGACCCGCGGAAGGGTCTGGACCGTCTGGCCGCCGTGTTGGAACTCGAGCAGGCCCCGCGGATCGTCGAGGGCATCGACATCGCCAATCTTCAGGGCAACGAATCGGTCGGCTCGCTGGTCTGCTTCATCGACGGCCGGCCGCTCAAGAGCGGCTACAAGCGGTTTCGCATCAAGACCGTGGAGGGACAGGACGACTATGCCATGATCCGCGAGGTCGTGCGGCGGCGCTATCGCCATGCCGGCGAGGGCGAGGAATTATACCCCGACGTAATCCTCATCGACGGCGGCCTGGGCCAGTTGCACGCCGCCCTCGAGGCCTGCGGAGAGATGTTCCTCCAGCCACCGATGGTCATCTCGCTCGCCAAGCGCGAGGAAGAGGTCTACACCCAGGCCCGCAAGCGGCCCATCCGACTGCCCCGCAACGACGACGCCCTCCGCCTCCTCCAGTACGTCCGCGACGAGGCCCACCGCTTCGCCCAGCACTACCACCACATCCTCCGCAGCAAGCGCCAATTCGACGAAGACATCCAGCAGGGCCGCCGCCCGCCGAGGCGCAGACACCGGCGCCGGCCGTCGTAGTATGGCGGCGCTGCTGTGGGCCATTCCGAGCGATAGACCGGCATTCTCGGCCGCCGGTGGAAGAAACCGCCCATTGCAGCAGCGTCGGCCCCCCGTGGCCGACGTGGAGGGCCGGACACGCGCGACAATTCCCGT
>CAYQDV010000332.1:0-3051 GCA_964416295.1 uncultured Planctomycetaceae bacterium | reverse complement strand
CAGTCGGCCCGACCCGCCCGCGCGCACACGCCGCGCCGCGAAGCTTCGTAAATCCCCACCGGCCGTGGCATGTAGCTTTCGTGATAATACGGCAACTGCGGCGGTTCGCGGGTCTGTGGCTCGTCCCCGCCGTGCGTCACGATCAGCACCGGCGTCTGCTGGTTGTAAAACCGATTTTCCGCGTTCGCCGGTTCCAGGCTGAGAAAGACGTGCTCGTTCAGACGCGACGAATGCGGCTGTAAACCGCCTCGCCCCAACGAAATCGAGCGTGGCGCCTCGTCGCCCACCGTCACCGACAACGCCACCTGAGCACCGGTCTCCATCCCCTTGTGTCGGACCTCGCCAACCTCGACCCGATAGTGGCCTCCGATCATTGGCATGTTTGTGTCCCACACCTCGCCCTCGGCCGCCGCCAGCGTCCCAAGAACCGCGTTCTGACCCGCACGCGCACGCGCCGTCGAGAGAATCTGAATCCGGGGCGCCTCAAGAAGCACGTCCCCTTCGATCTTCCCGCCGAAATACACCACCGAGCCGGCGCACAACACCAGCAGCCCCGTGTGAACCGTCAGAACGCCAAGATTCCTGAGATTGAACGGGATTCGCCGAACCGTCGACACCGTCAGCGTCACGCAAAACAGTCCGATCAGCCCCACGAAAATCCAATGGTTGAAATACTGAAACTCGGTCAGTTCGAAATACTGCCGCGCCGGCGGAATCGCCGATCCGATCGTGCTGTAAAGGATGAGCAATGCGATCAGAGCGATGCCGAACCGGATGCTGGAAAACAGATTTAGAATCGCACGCACGGGATTCCCTCTCCGACCGCGCCGCGATGTCGTGGATTGCGTCTGCATGAGGCCCATTGTAGCACCCTTTCACGGCAAAGGCTCCATCCCAAGACCCGGACCCTGCGCCACGGGGCCTCGCTTGAACGAAAATCCCTCCCCCGCTGGAACGAGAATCTCTTCTCGTTCCCGTCTCCTGCAGAAACCCCTTCCTGTTCCGCCCGATGGCGACCCGCATTGGACGGTCACATGGAATTGGATCCCCACTCCGTTCAGACCGAGGCGAGATTCGCGGTCCAACACCCAACCCGCGGCAACAATGATATTTGCCCGCGCAGAGGGGTTGGCGTACGCTTAGCCTGTCTTGACCGCGACGGACACGCGTGGAGAAACGGCCCGTGCGAATCGGTTATTTCGATTGTTTCTGCGGGGCAAGCGGAGACATGATCCTCGGCGCGCTACTGGCCTCGGGATTATCAGAGGACGAATTGCGCATCGATCTCGGGGCGCTCCCCGTCGATGGCTGGGAATTGGCCATCCGCAAGATCGACAAGAAGGGTTTCGCGGCCACCAAGGTCGATGTCGCCGTGACCGCACCGCAGCCCCATCGGCACCTCCGCGACATCGCAGAGTTGATCGACCATGCCCGACTCCCACCGTCGATCAAGAGCCGGTCGATGAGAATCTTCGAGCGACTGGCCGAGGCCGAGGCGGCCGTACACGGAACCACCCCCGACAAGATCCATTTTCACGAGGTCGGAGCGGTCGACGCGATCGTAGACGTCGTCGGGGCCGTCGCGGGGATCCACCGTCTGGGGCTTGAGCGAATCGTCTGTTCGCCCATCCCGACCGGCAGCGGCACCGTTCGATGCGAACACGGAACCCTGCCCGTCCCAGCGCCGGCAACCGTCGCTCTCCTCGTCGGCGTGCCCCTGGCCGCATGCGACGAACCCGGCGAACTGACGACCCCCACCGGGGCGGCCGTCCTGACCACGCTCGCCGACGCCTGTGGACCCATCCCTCCCATGCGAATCGTCCGGGCCGGCTTCGGCGCTGGATCACGGGAAGGCCGACATCGCCCCAACCTCCTTCGCATGCTCGTCGGTGAATCGCTGGACCCAAGCCATGCCGGTGCCCCGGAAGAAGACGAAGTCATCGTCCTGGAAGCCAATCTCGACGACACCACCGGCGAACAGGTCGGCCACGCCTTCGATGCCCTGTTCGACGCCGGCGCCCTCGATGTCTTTGCCACGCCGGTCACGATGAAGAAGAACCGACCCGGCGTGCAGCTCTCGGTCATCGTGGCGGAGCCGGAAGCGGCGGACTGTGAGGACGTGCTCTTTCGCGAGACAACGACCTTCGGAGTGCGCCGACACCGCTGCAAGCGCCGGAAGCTCGCGCGCGAAAGCGAATCCGTCCACACGCGATTCGGAGCGATCCGCCTCAAGATTGGTCGACGCGGCGGGCGCGCGGTGATCGCGTCGCCGGAGTACGACGACTGCGCTCGGGCGTCCCGCGAAAGCGGTGTCGCCCTGCGTGACGTGATGTTCGAGGCCGAACGCGTCTGGCGGGCGAAACACGAGGCCGAGCATTGATCGCGTCACTGGCAGACCACGGTGCGAGCGCCCTCCTGCTCGCCATGTTCGAGGGCGTGAAGACCCAACACGTCACGGGCGCCGCCGCGGTCATCATCATCACGTTCCTGGTCTTGAACATGCGGCGACGCCGATCAAGGCACACCGCGCCGGGCCGCCGTTCGGAACAGGACGCGTCAACACACGCAGAATCCATCGTGGAGCTGCGCCCCAGTCTCAATGAATTGATGGTGCAGCTCGAGGAACTGTCGCGCCGTATCAACGCCCAGATCGACACCAAGTTCGCCAGGCTCGAACAGTCCATCGCCGATGCCGACCGCCGCATCGCCGCCCTCCGCGTGCTCATCGATGCGGCGAAGCACGTCGGCACCGATGCCGGCGAATCGGGACCACGCCACGCCCCGGAAGCCGCCTCCGGCGACCAGCCGGACGCGAAGGCACCGGTGCCGGGCAAGACCCCGCCGCAGCCGCAAGACGAGCGCTACAAAGCTGTCTACGAATTGGCCGACCAGGGCCTGTCCCCCGTCGAGATCTCACAAAGACTCGGCCAGCGCCCCGGCGAGGTGGAACTGATCCTCAACATCCGACCCCGCGATACAGAATCACGCCAGCCGCCCGCCTGATGAGAGTGCCTCTGATTCGGTGTTTCCCGAACACACGCTGAAAACTGA
>CAYQDV010000331.1:0-3083 GCA_964416295.1 uncultured Planctomycetaceae bacterium | reverse complement strand
TCCCGCCCGACGCGCAGGCCCTGCGCCCGCAACAGACCCGCGTCGGCATCACCGAGGCGGCGGCGGGTACGTTCGGCCAGCTTGCCGACGGGATGCGTGCCCGCGGCGTGGCCCCTCCCGAGGCCGCCCACTTCCTGATGAAGACGCTCTTCTGTCTTTTTGCCGAAGACATAGGTCTGCTTGCCAAGGACCTGTTCACGACCGTGCTGACCAAGTGCAAGGGCGACCCGGCCCGGCTGAGCCGCCTGCTGCGGGACCTGTTTGACGCCATGGCCGGCGGCGGCGACTTCGGGGCCGACACCATCGCCCGTTTCAACGGCGGCCTGTTTGACGACGCCGGGGTCATCGACCTCCGCGCGAGCGAGATCGAACGCCTCGTCGAACTGGGCCGCTATGACTGGGCCGATGTCGAACCATCGATCTTCGGCACGCTCTTCGAGCGGACGCTGGACCCCGACAAGCGGGCACAGATCGGGGCGCACTACACCGGCCGGGAGGACATCCTGACGCTGGTCGAGCCGGTTCTGATGGCTCCACTGCGACGGGAATGGGACGCGGTCAGACGGCAGTGTGACGGCCTGTGGCCGGAGATTCAGAAGGCCGCGCGGAAGCAGCGGACGCCGCGCGGCGGCAAGGCGCGCAAGGAGTCCGCGGCCCGGCGGAACCACGACCGGTTGATCCACGATTTCGTCGAGCGCTTGGCGCACATCCGCGTGCTGGACCCGGCGTGCGGATCGGGCAATTTTCTGTATGTGGCGATTCATCGGCTGCTCGATCTGGAGAAGGAGGTGATCGCCTTCGCGGCCGACCGGGGCTTGGCGCTGCTGCCGCAGGTCCGGCCGACGCAGCTCCACGGCATCGAGATCAACCCCTACGCCCAGCAACTCGCCCAGGTGGTGATCTGGATCGGCTATCTGCAATGGATGCGCCACAACGGCTTTTCACCCCCGCGCGACCCGGTCCTGGAGCCGATCGAGAGCATCCGACTTATGGACGCGATCGTTGTTCGCCGGCCTGAGCGCGGCATGAATGCCGCGGCTCGGAGCGCCGCGCGCACACCTGAGCCGACGCTCGTATCTGAGCCGCCGGATTCATCCGGCGCTTCGATGCGCGGTGGGTTCTACCTACTGACCTGGACCACCTACGGCTCCTGGCTGCCGGGCGACCGACGCGGCTTCGTCAGCCCGGTGCCCGACGGCAAAGGCGGCGTCACGATTCACAACGTTCCCGGCGAGCCCTACGACGCGGATATGCCCGCGCTCCGAGCTCGAGCGGCCAGGCGACAGAGCGAGCCCAGCGTGGTCTTGAGCCGCGCCCAGGCCGAAGTATGTGCCAGTGCCTTTCGCGAAGTCTGCGAAAAGTACGCCCTGGTGATTGGCGCCGGTGCGATCATGTCTACACACGTGCATCTCGTGGTGGAATCACCCGAAGCGGAGGGACCCCGCCTGCTCAACCTCTTCAAGGGTGTGTCGGCCCGACGGCTTGGGCAGCGATTCGCGCCGAGCGGCGCCGGCCCGCGCCGACGACATTGGTGGACCCGTCACGGCTCGCGGCGACTTCTGCCGAATGAGAAAGCCGTCGCCGCCGCCGTGGATTACGTTTTGAATCAATCGTCGCCGCTGCTTGTATTCGACCAGGGGGCCATGGAGCCCGGCATGAATGCCGCGGCTCGGAGCGCCGCGGTTCAGGGTGCCGCAGCTTGGAGGCAGTCGGAGCCGGCGCCTTGCCGACCGAACCCGACCGAACCCGACTGGCCCGAGGCCGACGTCATCATCGGCAACCCGCCGTTTCTTGGCGACAAGCTGCTGCGCACCTACCTTGGCGACGAATATATCGACGATCTCTTTTCGCTTTATGACGACCGACTGCCGCACGGCTCCGATTTGTGCTGCTATTGGTTCGAGAAGGCCCGCGACATGATCAAGCGGGGCAAGATGAAACGCGCCGGGCTGCTTGCGACGCAGGGCATCCGGGGCGGGGCAAACCGTGAGGTTCTCAAGCGTATCAAGAAGACCGGCGATATCTTCTTCGCCGTCTCCGACCGCGACTGGATTCTCGACGGCGCGAACGATCACGTTTCCATGATGCGGTTCGATTATTGAGGCGACACGCAACGCATTCTTGACGGCCAAATCGTGACTGAAGTCAACGCTGATCTCTCGGCTGGAGCGGACCTCACAGCGGCGCGCGTCTCGAAAGCGAACGAGGCAATCGGGTTTTTGGGCAACTGCAAAGGTGGGGCCTTCGATATCTCGGAAGCCAAGGCCCGCGAACTCGCCGAAGCCGGCGGGAACCCTCACGGTCAACCAAACACCGACGTCTTGAAGCCGTACGTGAACGGGCAGGACTTGATGGGGCGTCCGCGCGGCAAGTGGTTGATTGACTTTGGTATAAATGCAACGCTGGCCGCCGCAAGCCTCTACGAAGCTCCAATGCAGTATATTCGGGGCAAAGTCTACCCCGTCCGCGCGAAGAATAGAAACAAGTGGCTCCGCGAGCACTGGTGGCTGCATCAGCGGGCAAGGCCGGCAATGCGGTCCAAAATTGCTCCGCTCGTGCGTTACATTGTCACGCCGACGCTTTCCAAGTTCCGCGTGTTCGTGTGGGTCAAACATCCGACCCTGCCCGATCACCAGTTGATCGTCTTCGCTCGCGAGGATGACTATTTCTTCGGCGTGCTGCATTCGGCGGTCCACGAGCGGTGGGCGCTGCGACTGGGCACCGCGCTCGAGGACCGTCCGCGCTACACGCCGACCAGTTGCTTCGAGACGTTTCCGTTTCCGCCGCTGGCGGGTGGGATTGAGCGCGACGTGAACGTCGCGGCTCGGACACCCGCGCCCGAGCCTCCGGCTTCATCGGGGCCGCCGGCTTCATCGGCTTCATCCGGCGCACATGACCCGACCCGGGTCATGGAACTTCGGGCGCGCATCAGCGCCGCCGCGGCCAGGCTCAACACGCTCCGCGAGACCTGGCTCAACCCGACGAATCCCGACGGGTCGCCCGCGCTGTCCGAGGCGGCGCTCAAGAAGCGCACACTGACAAATCTCTATAACGACCGGCCGACATGGCTGGAATTGGCCCAC
>CAYQDV010000330.1:0-3106 GCA_964416295.1 uncultured Planctomycetaceae bacterium | reverse complement strand
AGGTGCCGAAAGAGGAGCCGCCCAAGCCCGCGATGAGCGCGGTCCCGGACTGACCGGCTTACTGCCGAATGCCCCCAATCAGCCATTGGCGCCCGGTCGATTCCTCGGGATTGACTGGGTGCTTTTCTTTGTTCATTGCCGCGGCCCGCGGACGATGCCGCAGGACGTGTTGGGAGAAATGGCGTACAATACCGTCTGGTCGGCTCCAATCGGTGTGGTGCGGGAGAACGGAGATGAGACACGCATCTATTATTCCCATCGCGGTCTTGATGCTGCCGGCGTTGTCATTCGGAGCGGACAAGCCGGGCGGCGGGCTGTTCGCGGTCGATTCGGTTGATGACGGCGCGGTGATCGTGAGATGGGGCCGCGCTGTCGGGGCCGGCGCTTCCGGCAGCCCGCGTCGCTTGCTTGAGCGAGGTTTTCCACTTCGGCCTGACCTCGCGGTCGATCTGGACCTCCGGCGGTTCTCCGTTACCGGTCCCGGAACACGCTTCCTGCTGGGGCACCGCGACGGGGACGATGAGCCGCTCGATTTCGACCCTTCGCGGATTTCGTTGTTTCGGGGACGAGTTGCCGGTCGGCCCGATTCACACGTTTTTCTGGCGCTGGGCGACGACCTGTGCGCGGGGCGGATCGACCTCGGCTCCGGCGCGGGGACCTTCCTGATCTCGTCGAAGGACGGCCGCGGCGCCGAGCTGGGGGCTGGCAGGGTTTCCGTGTTTCAAGCGACGGGCGCCGGCGGTCCCGGCCCGGGTGTGCCGTTTTGTGGACTCGACGGGTTTGAGCAGGTGCTCGAGGCGGCGACTGGCGTCGATCCGGTGCGGGGGCCCGGTGCCGTGCCGCGTGGGGTCGGGCCATTCCGCGTGATGAAGCAACTGGAGCTGGCCGTCGAGACGGATTACGAGTTTTTCATCCTCTTCGGTGATCCGAACGCGGCCGCGGCGTATCTGGTCGCAATGTACGGGCAGGTGAGCGACGTCTATATGCGCGATGTGGGAACGCGCGTTGAACTGGTGTTCGCCCGCATCTGGGAGACGCCGGACGATCTGTTCAACAACGTCGATCCGACGCCGTTGTTCGAGTTTCGCAACTACTGGAACGCGAACATGCAATTCGTCCAGCGAGACGCGGCGCAGTTGCTTTCCGGCCGTCGCGACTATCCGTTCGGTGGTCAGGCGTTTGTCAGCGCGCTGTGCGGCTTCAGCGCCTACTCGGTCGTGGGCTATGCGATGGGGTTCTTCCCGGACCCGACGCGCCCCAGCCCGTATCACTATGACATCGCCGTCACGGCGCACGAGCTGGGTCATATCAGCGGAACGACCCACACGCACGATTTTCCGAACCTGATCGACACCTGCAACGATCCCAACAGCACACCGCAGCGCGGGACGATCATGAGCTACTGCGGCCAGACGTGGAGCGGACAGAACGCAAACCGCGACCTGTATTTCCACACGACGATCGTGCAGAACATGCTGAACCACATCAACAGCGTGACCTGCGTCGTGGACGACTGCAACCTGAACAGCATCGCCGACGCAGTCGATATCGCGTCGGGGGTGAGTCTCGACGCCAATGGCGACGGCGTTCCTGACGAATGCGAGGACTGCAACAGTGACGGAATCCTCGACGACGCCGAGATCGCCGCCGGAGCACCCGACGTCAACGGCAACGGCATCCCCGATCCGTGCGAACCCGATTGCAACGGCAACGGCATTCCCGATGACCAGGACATTGCCGACGGGACGAGCCTGGATGCCTACGGCAACGGCATCCCCGACGAGTGCGAGCCGGATTGCAATGGGAATGGCACGTCGGATTTCACGGAGATTCAGGCGAACATGTCGCTGGATGTTGACCGGGACGCCGTTCTTGACGCCTGTCAGGACTGCGACGCCGACGGCACGACGGATTTTGTCGCCCTGGCGGGCGCCCATGATTTATGGATCGCCAGCGGTTTGCCCGGCGAGCCGATTCGCGAGTTCTACGCCACCAGCGGCGTTCTGACGAATACGTCTGCAGGAATCGGATCGGCTCTCGTAAACGAGGGGCAGGACCTCGTCATCGCGCCGGACGGACGCGTGCTGGTCACGAGTGGCGCGGACCACCGGGTCATGGCGTTTGATCAGGCCGGAACCTATCTGGGTGACCTCGTGCCGCCGGGAGTCGGCGGATTGAGCTTTCCGACCGGGCTGGTGTTTTCGCCGCAGGGCACGCTGCTGGTGTGCAGCCGGAACACCAACAGCGTACTGGCCTATGACGGGACGAATGGTACACCCCTGGGTGCGTTCGTCGCCGCCGGGGCGGGTGGACTGACGGCACCGTTCGGCCTGACGTTCGGACCGAACGGCGATCTGTTTGTGACGAGCGGGACAAACGAGGTTCTCGATTTCGACGGCCAGACCGGTGCGTTCATCCGCGTCTTCGTCGGCGCGGCGGCCAACGGCGGGCTGGTCGAACCGAGGGGTCTGACGTTCAAACGCGACGGCAATCTATTGGTTGCGAGCTTCGGCACCAACGAAGTCCTGGAGTTTCACTCCGGCTCGGGGGCGCCGCTGGGCAAGTGGGCACAGGTCGGCACCGCAACGCGGCTGACGCAGGTCAGCCCGTGGGGCATCCGCGTCGGTCCGAATGGGAACGTGTTTGTGGTCCGGACGGGCGATGCGTTCGGGACGCCGGGGTTGGGCGGCAACAACCACCATGACGACGAGGACGACACGGTGTCCGGCGGCGCGGGGCTTCACCTGACCAATGCACAAATCTACGAATTCGACATCCGCAACGGCAATTTCGTCCGGACGCACATCGGCGGCAACGACCACGGGCTGCTGTTTCCGACGGGGTTCGCCTTTGTCGGGCGCTGGGACCTCGACTGCAACCTGAACCTGCTGCCGGACAGTTGCGATATCGCTTCCGGGTTCAGCGCCGACGCCAACGCGGACGGCGTGCCCGACGAGTGCCAGATCGACTGCAACGGCAACGGGGTTCGGGATCGGCTGGACATCATTCCCTTCGGTGTCAGCCGCGACTGCAACGGCAACGGCGTGCCGGACGCGTGCGACCCGGAGTCCCGCGATGTCGCACTGTTTGTCGGCTTGCTGCTGGC
>CAYQDV010000329.1:0-3146 GCA_964416295.1 uncultured Planctomycetaceae bacterium | reverse complement strand
GCGGCGGGGACGACACCCCGCCGCTTCGACGGTCTCCACTCGCGGCAAGGGCGGTACCTCGCCGCACCACATCGTGCACGCCACATCACGGCGGCGCGCGCCCCACCGTCGCAGTGCGCCGCCCCCTTGCCGTGCAGCCCCTCATAGCTTGCGATAATGGAGATCATCACGCCAAAGACCGCCGCCTTGGCAAGTCCGGTGACAAAATCCGTCGTCGACACGGCCGCCTGCGTCGACGCAAGGTACTGACTCGAATCGATCCCGAGCACCAGCGACGCCGTCAGCAATCCGCCGAACATGCCCACGACGTCGGCGATCACCGTCAGCATCGTCAGCATCACGACCGTCGCGATGAAACGTGGAACCACCAGATAGCGAATCGGGTTCAGCGCCGTCGCGCGCAGGGCCTTGATCTCCTCGCCCTCAACCATCGTGCCCAATTCCGCCGCGATGCTCGCTCCCGCAAATCCAGACAAAACAATACCCGAAAGCAACGGCCCCAACTCGCGAAAGATCGCGATCCCGACGACGTCCGCCACACGCTGGATCTGACCGTACTCCTCCAGCGTCGGCGCCATCTGGAGAGCCAGAATAATGCCGATAAAGACCTGCACCAGAACGACGATCGAGACGCTCCGGATGCCAACACGGACCATCTGGAACCACAGGTTGGGCCATCCGAAACGCACATCCCGGTGGAAGGCTGCCAGAAGCACCCAACGCAGGGCGTCGCCGGCAAGACAGACGCTCCCACCCGCGAAGCGAACCAGCCCGGCCGCAGACGCCACACCCTCGAGGGTCGTCTCTCCGATCGCCTCGATCGCCCGACCGACCGGCGTACTCCAGGGCCCGCGAGACTCCGGCGGCGTCCGACTCATGTCTCCGTCACCTCTTGTTCCGTGTCGCGAATGGTGAAGAACTGATCGAGCTTCGTAATCTCAAAGACGGATCGCACCCGCGGCGTCAGGCCCACCAGCGCCATCGTACCCTTGTAATCCTTGACACGCCGCAGAATCTCCACGAGCGTGCCCACACCCGATGAATCCATGTACGGCACGTCGCGCAAGTCCAGGATCAGCCGCCTGGGCCGGCCGCTGGCGATCTCGACCAGCGCAGCATGAAGCCGTGGCGCATGATGCATGTCTACATCGCCGCACAGCGTCACGACCGTCGCGCTCGCCGACTTCCGCACGCCTTTAACAACACTGCCTCGCTCATTCATCGTCGTTGTCTTTCGGCGCGGGTCCCGGCACACTCCGCACGCGGCCGGACCCTCCCCCGCCCCCAACGTACTTGACCATCCGCAACTGCATGCCCCCTTCCGGCGGACAACTGTACTCCACCTCGTCCATCACCGTTTGAATGATGTGCACGCCCAATCCACCCGGTCGAACGTCGTCCAAGTCGCGGCTTTGGATCGTCGACGGGTCCACCTGACGACCGCGGTCTCGCACGATCACGCTCAGGCCCCGGTGCCCCGCTTCCGATCGGACGACCGAGAGCAGAATCACGATCGGCTCGTCCGAATCGCCCCGATAGCCGTGTTTGATCACGTTGGCCAGGGCTTCATCGATCGCCAGCCCGACCTCTTGGGCCTGATGATCATCAAACCCCTCCACCTTCGCCATTTGCTCGGCCGCACTACGGACGACGGGGAGGCACTTCGCGTTGCTCGAAATGGACAGCTTGACGCGCTCCGCGTGGCTCATGTCAAATTCCCGGAGAAACGCCCGGTGGCGCCACGGCCGATCGCCCCAACAGCCCGCCCGACTCGGTCTCCGTTCGCCCAACGGCCGTCAAGTGCTGTCCCGCTTCAGCGTACTTCCGCCAACGCGCAACCGAGGCTGCCCGTTCCACAGCCGGCTTCGCATAATCGTAACCAAAGCGGCGGCCCGCCAGCTTCTCCAGAGCCAGGATCGCGAACAGTCGCACGGCCGGATCTTCGTCCTCAAGGCGATCGATGAGCAGCGGGATGGCGAGGCGATCGTTCGATTCGCCGGCGCTCCGGATCGCCAGACTCCGCCCGAGCGCATCCCGAGACTGAATGCCGACGCGCACTTCATGCGGGCCGAAACACGCCGCGCCCGACAGGCCTGCCGCCATCAACACGCCGCCCACACGCGATCCCAAGCCACGCTCAGATCCAATCAGCCGCATGGTATCAATCGTATTCCGGCGTACCTCCGCACACAAGCACAAACCGGACCCTGCTTCGCCCGGTGGATCATGTCGGGACAGGGCGTATTCTTTCGCATCGCCACTGGGTCATCAGCGCTGCGAGCTTCGGGTGCCGCGGCCACGCCTGCTTGGCCGTGCTTCGTGCGATGCCTCAGTCAGCCCCCGACTGACCCCGCCCCCGCAACAACAAGCCCGACCTACCGAAACAACATCGCCGCCGCCCGCGCCGGCGAAACACCCCGCTGATACCGGGCATACGCCGCCGCCGCCGACGCCACAAACGCATCGCCGTTCTTACCGGAAACCAGCGCGCCGAGTAATCCATCGACCAGGTACGCCTCAGGCACGATCTCACTTCGAACAAACAGGACCGGATAGAGACCGTGCTCGACGACCTCGCGATGCAGACAAATCGCGCTCTTCCAGCACGCGTAAAACACGCCCACCTGGCCCCGTTGCGAGCGGCGCGGCAGACCGGCGAACGGATCCCAGTATCGCTCGATCATCGCATTCTGTCCAAGGTAACCGACCAGAACGCCGGCGCCGCCGAATGACACGTCGCGGCCGTTCACATGAAGCGCCACGGTGTCTCCCGCCAGAGCCTCCCGCAGCGGCTGCTCCATCGCCTCGACCATCAACGCGCTGCGCCACGCATTCGCCAGGACATACACGTCAAACCGATCGACGACGCCGCGACGGCGCCAGTCGGCGCTCGGCTCGACCGAGCGATCGAACACCACGCGCCGCACGACCCGGACGCCGTCACCGGAGTCTGAATACACACGTCTCCATACACCCGAATTGGCGAAATAGGTCTCAAACCCGTACAAGGCCCCCCAATACTGGTTCGTGCTCGGATCGTCGCCGTTGCCGAACCGCGCGGCCACCGGAGCAAGATGAGACCGGCCGCCGTCCGCCAAGGCCACGTGTACGGTCACCGCCAGGTACCCGTGCTGTCGGATCGATTC
>CAYQDV010000328.1:0-3150 GCA_964416295.1 uncultured Planctomycetaceae bacterium | reverse complement strand
AACTGGAGCTCATCATGCCGCTTGTGGCCAATCGAGAACTGAATCGTTTTGTGGATCAGGAGCTGCGGTCGTTCGGGATCGCGGCCGGCGGGCACATCTTCAAAGGCTCGCTCGCGGGCATCGAGCGGGCGTCGGGCTATGTGCGGGCGCTCGTGGCGGGCGACGTCTTCGCGGGCGTCGCCTATGAGGAGGCCGACAACGCCGGCGGGGCGGGCGGGGCGATCGCCGCGCGATTGTATACGCAGGGCGATTTCATCATGCCGGTCAACAATGCCGCGCAGGGATGGGTGGGCGCCCCGGTCTATGCCGTCGATGACGACACGGCGTCCGTGGTGTTCGGCGGGGGGCAGAGCGCCTGCGGCGTGCTGATCGAGGCGTTGAGCGCGACCACGGGCATCGTCCGCATCCGGCCGGCGTCGGCGCCGCAGGTTGAGCACGTCGTCAGCGCGGCGTTGGAGAGCCTGACGGGGGCGGCGACGACGAACCCGGTGTTGATCAGCCAGCGTGCGATCAAGGTGGTCAACATCGACGTGTCGTTCAACACGAAGCCGGACGCGGGGGTGTTGGATGTGGGCACGGGCGCGGCCGTGCCGAACGAACTGGTGGCGGCGTTTGACCTGACGACGCTGACGAACGGGCAGCCGTCGACCGTGCCCCTCGTGACGCGGGACGTGGCGACGGCGACGCGCGTCTGGGCGCGGGTGTCCGCCGCCACGGCGGCGGCGGGCGTCGGGGGAATGTTGACGGTGCGGTATGTGGAACTGCCCTGAGCGCGGCACGAAGCGGAGTCGGCAGCGCGCGAGCGCGGAACTTGAGGAGACCATGCGATGGCGATTATCAACACGGGGTTGTTGACGAAGGGGTTGCGGAGCGAGTTCTTCAACGGGCTGGAGGCGACGCCGACACATTTTCAAGACTTGTCGACGCGCGTCGTTTCGACGTCCGACCGCGAGCAGTATCGGTGGCTGGGGACGGTGCCGCAGGTGCGGGAGTGGGGGACGGGCCGGCTGGCGCAGGGGCTGCGAACGGAGAGCTATTCGGTCGAGAACCTGAAGTACGAGGCGACGCTGGAGGTGGATCGCGACGAGATCAGCGACGACCAGACCGGGCAGATCCGCCTCCGCGTCGCCGAGCTGGCCCAGCGGGCGGCGACGCACAAAGACTTCCTCATCGCACAACTGCTCATCGACGGCGAGACGCCCGGCAACGACAGCTATGACGGCGTGTCGTTCTTCAACGCGAACCACGTGTCGGGGGCGTCCGGGGCGCAGAGCAACCTGCTCGACGCGAACATCTTCTCCGCGGACGACCCGACGGCGTTGGAGTTCAAGGGGGCGCTGAAGACGGCGATCGCGGCGATGCTGAACTTCAAGGACGACCAGAGTCAGCCGCTGATGCTGTCGACCAGCGCGCTGGTCTGCGTCGTGCCGCCGACCATGTTGTTCTCCGCGAAGGAGGCCGTTTCGATGACGGTGGTCGACAACGAGCCGAACATACTGGCGGGGATCGCGCGGGTGATCTCGTTTCCGTGGCTGACCGATCTGTCGAAGTGGTATTTGCTCAAGACCGACGGCGTCGTGCGGCCGTTCATCTTCCAGGATCGCGAACCGATCGAGTTCGGGGCGCAGACCGAGGACTCCGACGAAGGCTTTCGCCGCGAGAAGTTCCTGTTCGGCGTCCGTGCCCGCTATCGCATGGCCTACGGCTATTGGCAGTTCGCGGTTCGGACGGACTTCGTGTAACGGCGTGCGTGGCTGAAAGCCGAAAGCTGAAAGCCGAAAACCGAAAGCGGACGAGGTGGGCGGTGCCCACCCTACGAGCGACACCGATCGAGAGAGCGATGCCCTACGTGACCAACAGCGCGATCGAGCAGTGGATCGGAACGGCGACGCTCGTCGAATTGACCGACGACGCGGGGACGGGTTCGGTCGACACCGCCCGGGTGGACGAGGCCCGGCTGGGCGCCGAGGGCGAGGCCGACAGCTATCTGGCCACGCGCTACCGTGTTCCGGTGGATGTCGCCGCCGAAGACGAGGTTGGGGCCGTGTTGCGGACCTTCGTGCTGGACGTGGCGGCCTATCGCCTGCACAGCCGCCGGCCGCCGGTGCCGGCGGACATGGTGCGGCGGCACGACGAGGCCGTGGCCTGGTTGAGCCGCGTGGCGGCCGGGCTGGTGCAGTTGCCGTCGGCGACGCTCTTGCCCGAGAACGACGCCCTCGGCCTGCTCGGCGACGCGGCCGGCCCCCGGCGGGCGATGACGCGTGACAGCCTTGAAGACGTGTAGGGGGCGGGCGCGCTCCCCGTTGGGTCGCGGCTGAACAGGAATACATCGCCTGGCAACTGGCAACTGGCAACTGGCGACTGGAAACTGGCAACTACCTGCCCATGTCCCGACTCGGTGATATCGAAGACGCCTTCGTCGCTCGGCTGACGGCCGCGATGTTCAACGGCTCACCGCTGTTTCGCACGGTCCGGGGCGTGTCGGGCGGCTATCGCCGTACGATTCGAGAGGCCCTGCTCCGCGAGACGATGCCGGCGGCGTACGTCGCGTTCACCGATGAGCCGACCGCGCCGGAGACGCCGGTCGGGCGGGGCGGCGCCCACTTTGCGATCCTGGTGGCGGCGCGACGGCTGCGGCAGGGGTCGGACCCGCGTCGGGACGACGCCGCGGCTCCCGGTGCGTTCACCCTGCTGGACCAGACGCGCCAGGAGCTGGACGGGCTTGTGATCGTGGCGGGCTTTCTCGCGATCGTTCTGCACGAGAAGTTCATCGACTCGGACGACCGCGTGGCGGTTTATGAATTGCTCTACCGCGTGCAGGCGATCGTGGCGGCGGCCCAAGCCCCCGGGGTGCCGGCGACTTTGCAGGCGTTCGTGGGGCCGACCGGCGGGGACGTGACGCTGAGTTGGAGCGCCGCTCCGCCGCTGCCGGCCGAAGGGGAACCGCAGTTTTACAACGTCTATCGCCGGCTGCCGACCGACAGCGGATTCGTTCTGCAGGAGGCGGTGTCGAAGGAGGCGTTGAGCGCCTTGCTGTCCGGCCAGCCGGCGGGCAAGACGATTCAATACCACGTGACCGCGGAGAACGCCGGCGGCGAGAGCGGCGCGAGCAACGTCGTTGTGGTGGTTCCGTAGCGCGGCGGCCGTTCG
>CAYQDV010000327.1:0-3158 GCA_964416295.1 uncultured Planctomycetaceae bacterium | reverse complement strand
CGGTGGCTATGACGCGCCGGGCGAGTGGGTATAGAATGTTTCGGCATGGCACGAGTCTACTTGGAGACGAGCTTCGTCAGCGCGTGTGTGACGGAGCGCCAAGACGCCGCGAGCGTCTATCGTCGCGACGCGAGCTTGGCATGGTGGAACGGGCAGTCCGGCCATCACGAGTTGTTTATCTCAGCGGAGGTGCTCGGCGAATTGTCGCATCACGGCCACCAGCGAGGCCGCGATGCGATTGCGATGGTGGAAGGCGTTCCGCTTCTGCCCCTGACGGAGGAGGTTCGCGGGTTTGCGGTTTTGCTCGTGCGCGAAAAGGTCATGCCCGGGCCGATGGGCGGAGACGCCACTCACGTCAGCGTGGCGACGGTCCATGGAGCGGATTACTTGTTGACTTGGAATGTGCGGCATCTGGCGAATCCCAACAAGCTCGTGCATCTGCGAACGATCGCGCTGCGAGCCGGGCGGATGCCGCCCGCGATCGTGACCCCGGACCTTCTGTGGGAGTCCGATGATGATCAGGCATGAAGAAGACGGGACGGTTTCGGATCCTCTGATCGACGAAGTCCGCGCGGCGCGTCGGGGGCTGTGGGCGCAGTTCGATCATGATGTCGATCGCGTGTGGGCACACCTCAAGGAGATTGAGCGCCGTCACGCCGATCGTGTTGTACGATCCGGGGATACGGACGGGCGGTGCCCCGGCGACACGTGACACGCGCGCCGGTGCGCCGTTGGACCCGCGCCGCCAACGGAAAATGGCAGGTGGTGGACACACGAAGGGCTTCGGCAAAGCCCGGAGCGGAGTTTGCACGATGAAGTATGACACGATCATTGCGAATGGAACCGTCGTCAACGCGGACGCGAGCATCAAGGCCGATGTAGCGATCAAGGGCGAGCGGATCGCGCGGGTGGGCAAGGGACTGGCGCGGGCCGCCGGAACTAATGGGGCGCGGATCATTGATGCGAAGGGGTGCTACGTCATTCCCGGCGGAATCGACGTGCATGTCCATCTGGCGCTGCCGTTTTGCGGGACGGTTTCGTCCGACGACTACAACAGCGGTTCCCGCGCCGCGGCCCGCGGGGGCGTGACGACGATGATCGATTTTGCCATCCCCTACGGCGACGAGACGCTCCAGCAGGCGGTGGATAACTGGATGGCGAAGTCCGACGGCGTGTCGTGCATCGATTTCACGTTTCACGTGGCCGTGACGAAGTGGGACAAGCATAAGAAGGAAATGGCGAAGATGGTCCGGCAGGGGCTGCCGACCTTCAAGCAGTTCATGATCTACGAAAAGGAAGGGTGGCAGGCGGACGATCGGGCGATCTTCGGAGCATTGGAGCAGTGTCGCGAGCTGGACGGCATGTTGCTGATCCACGCCGAGAGCAGCCGCGTGCTCGACGAACTCATCGCGCGGCACCACAGCCGCAAGGAAATGAAGCAATACGGCGCCCGGCTCCATGCCGTCACCCGGCCCAATTTCATCGAGGCCGAGGCGATCCAGCGGGCGGTAAAGTGGGCGGAGGTCACGGGCGGGCGCTTGTACATCGTTCACATGTCGACGGCCGACGGAACCGACATCATCGCCGACGCCCATCGCCGCGGGCTGAAAAACGTCTTTGCCGAGACGTGCGCCCAGTATCTCGTGCTGGACGACTCGCTGTTTGCGGGCAAGGACGGACACCTGTACGCCTGTTGCCCCCAGATCAAGAAGAAGGCGGACCAGCAGCGGCTGTGGAAGGGGATTCAGGCCGGGACGGTCTGCTCGATCTCGACCGACACGTGCACCTTCACGCGCAAGCAGAAGGCCATGTGGAAGGGCGACTGGACAAAGATTCCGATGGGTCTGCCGGGTCTGGAGACGCTGCTGCCGGTGGTCTATACGCACGGCGTTTTGAAAAAGCGGCTGACGATGCGGCAGTTTGTCGACAAGTGCTGCACGACGCCGGCCCGGCTGATGGGACTGGCCGACCGCAAGGGGGCGATCAAGGCCGGCCGCGACGCGGACATCGCGATCCTGCACCCGACGAAAAAGATCCGCGTCGATCATCGAAAGATGGAGACCAACGCGGACTGGTCGCCCTATCAGGGCTGGAGCCTGGCGGGCTTCGCCCGCACGACGCTGTCGCGGGGAGCCGTGATCGTCGACAACTACCAGTTCTGCGGCCGCAACGGCTGGGGCCGCTTCCTGCCGCGGAAGTCGGCGGGCAAGGTGTAGCGAAAGCTCGTAGGGCGGGCACTGCCCGCCTTGCTTCGCAGCCGCGGCATCGCAATCTCAGCCGCTCCGGTCGCTCGTGGTGGGCAGTGCCCACCCTGCGGATTTTAGACGATGAGCATGGCGTCGCCGTAGCTGTAGAAGCGGTAGCCGCGCTGGATGGCTTCGCGGTAGGCGCGCAGGATCGCCGCGCGGCCGGCGAAGGCGAACACCAGCGCCAGGAGCGTGCTGCCGGGAAGATGGAAGTTGGTCAGCAACGCGCCGGTGGCGCCGAATGCGTAGGGCGGCTGGATGAGCAGGTCGGTCCAGCCGGTGGCGGCGTGGAGACGTCCTTCGCGGTGGCAGGTCTCGAGGACGCGGACGGTGGTGGTGCCAACGGCCACGACGCGGCCGCCGGCGGCCCGCGTCCGTGCGATCGTCTCGACGGCGGCGCCCGGCAGATCGTACCACTCGCGGTGCATGGGGTGATCCGCCAGGTCGTCTGTTTCCACGGGCGCGAAGGTGCCCAGCCCGACGTGCAACACGAGTTCGGCCGTCGTCACGCCGCGGTCGCGCAGGCGGTCGAGCAGGGCGGCCGTGAAGTGCATGCCGGCCGTCGGGGCCGCGACCGCGCCGGGCGTCCGGGCGTAGACGGTCTGGTAGCGGCGCAGGTCGTCGCGGTCCGTGGCGGGGTCGGCGTCCGGCGATCGTCTGATGTAGGGGGGCAGTGGGGCGCGGCCGATCCGGCTCAGGACGTCGCCGGCGGCGCCGGGCGGATCGAGACGGCAGTCGCACTGCCCGCGCTCGCCGCGGGCGCAGAGCGTGAGCGTCCAGGGCCCGCCGTCGAGCGTCAGCGCCTCGCCCGAGCGGAGGCGGGCGGGGCCCGGCCGCAGGGCGGACCAGCGGCCGGGCGCCGGGTCCGCCCCGGACAACCCCCCCGGGGGGGCGCCGGCGCGCGCGGGGGGG
>CAYQDV010000326.1:0-3169 GCA_964416295.1 uncultured Planctomycetaceae bacterium | reverse complement strand
AACTGATAACTGATAACTGATAACTACTCCCATGTCCCTGATCGTTCAGAAATTCGGTGGCACGAGCATTGGCAGCGCGGAGATGATCCACCGCGCCGCTCGACGGGCGATCCGCGCGAGCCTGGACGGGAACCAGGTCGTGGTGGTTGTCTCGGCGATGAACAAGACGACGGACGACCTGATCGACCTGGCCTATCAGGTGACGGATCGGCCGAGTCGGCGTGAGATGGATCAGTTGCTGGCCACGGGAGAGCAGGTGTCGATCGCACTGATGGCGATGGCGATGCACCACGCCGGTCATGACGCGATCAGCCTGACGGGCGGACAGATCGGCCTTCGAACGGACCATGCGTTCGGTCGGGCGCGGATCAAGGAGATCACGCAGCGGGAGCGGATCGCCTTGCTGCTGGCGCGCGGCAGCATCGTCATCGTCGCGGGGTTTCAGGGCGTCGATGAGGCCCTGAACATCACCACGTTGGGTCGGGGTGGTTCGGACACGACGGCCGTGGCGCTGGCGGCGGCGCTGGCGGCGGACGCCTGTGAGATTTATACGGATGTCGATGGCGTGTATTCGGCCGATCCGCGCATCGTGCCGCAGGCCCGCAAGCTGGACTCCATCTATTACGACGAGATGCTCGAGCTGGCGTCGCTCGGGGCGCGGGTCATGCACGCGCGGAGCATCGAGCTGGGCAAGAACTACGACGTGCGCATCCACGTCCGCAGCAGCCATACCGACGCGAAAGGGACGGACATCGTGAATGAATCACCGGCTTTGGAACAGGTTATCGTGCGTGGAGCGGCCCTCCGGAAGGACCTGGCGCGCATCGTCTTCGCCGGCGTGCCGAACGTGCCGGGCGTGGCCGGGCGGGTTTTCTCGCGGGTCGGGGAGGCGGGGGTGATCGTGGATGACATCGTCCAGGTGATCGGTCCGGGAGGCCGGACGGCGGACATCAGCTTCATGATCGACCGCACGGACATCGGGGCGGCGCGGTCGATCGGAGAGGCCCTGGTCGGCGCGTTTCCCGGCGCGGCGATCGAGATTCGGGAGGGACTGTCGAAGGTGTCGGTCGTGGGCGTGGGAATGCGGACGCACACGGGCGTGGCCTCCCGGATGTTCGAGGCCCTGCATCAGGCGAACGTCAATATCGAGAACATCAGCACGAGCGAGATCGTCATCAGTTGTGTGATCACGCAGGAAGACGGCGAGAAGGCGCTGCGGGCGGTGCACGCGGCGTTCGACCTCGAGCGGGAGCCTGGGGCGGCGAGCGGGTGAGGTCCTCGCCCCCCGCGGCACTGGCGGACAAGCCGCCGGTGGCACCCCCGCAGAAAGCCGAAAGCCGAAAGCCGAAAGCCGAAAACCGAAAGCCGAAAGCTGAGAGTTGACTCTGAAACGTCACTTATCCGACCCCGAGCCGGCTGCCGACCTGATACACCAGGAGGCTGGCGGCGTAGGCGAGGACGGTCATGTAGCCGAACATCAGGGCGGGCCATCGCCAGGAGCCGGTCTCGCGGCGCGTCACGACCAGGGTGCTGACGCACTGGCAGGCGAGGACATAGAAGACCAGGAGGCCGATGCCCACAAGGGGCGTCAGGACCGTCCGGCCGTCGGGCCAGGTGGCGCCGGCGAGTTGCTCCTGTAGGGCGACGGAGGTCTCATCGGTCTCGCCGAGCGAGAAGGTGATGCCCATCGTGCCGACGAAGACCTCGCGGGCCAGGAAGGATGACAGGACGCCGACGCCGAGCCGCCAGTCGAACCCGAGGGGGCGGATCACCGGTTCGATGCGGTGGCCGAGCCGGCCGAGGTAGCTTCCCCGGAGTTGCTCGGCGGCAAGGATGTTGTGGCGTTCGACGGTCCGAGTGTCATCGAGTGCGGCCAGTTTTGCCTTCACGGCGGGAGACCGTGCGGCGGGGTCGGCGCGGGGGAAGTATGACAAGGCCCAGACAACGACGCAGACGGCGAAGATCGTGGTGCCGGCACGGGTCAGGAACATCTTGCTGCGGTTCCAGACGCCCCGAAGGATCGGCCCGGCCCGGGGCCGCTGATAGGGAGGCAGCTCCATGATGAAGGTCGGTCGCGGACCGGCGAACAGCGTCTTCTTGAACAGCAGGGCCATGGCGAAGGCCGTCAGGGTGCCCAGGGCGTACAGTCCGAACATGACGCCCGCCTTCATCCAGACACGGTGGCCGAAGACGGCGGCGATGATGACGGTGTAGACGGGGAGGCGGGCCGAGCAGCTCATGAGCGGCGCAACCATGATGGTGGTGAATCGGTCGCGGCGGTCCTCGATGGTTCGCGTGGCGAGGATGCCGGGAATCGCGCAGGCATAGGAGGACAGGAGCGGGACGAAGCTGCGGCCGTGCAGCCCGACGCGGCTCATCACGCGGTCCATCAGAAAGGCGGCCCGCGCCATGTAGCCGCTGTCTTCGAGGATACCGAGCCCGAGGAAGAGGATGCATATCTGCGGGAAAAACGTGAGGACGGACCCGACGCCGGTGATCACGCCGTCGGTCAGAAGCGAGCGCAGGGTGCTCGGCGCCATGGCGGATCGGACCCCCTCGCTCAGCAGGGACTGGCCCGCGGCGATCCGATCCATGAGGGGCTGGGCCCACGAGAATATCGACAGGAAGAACACGAACATCACGCCGGCGAACACGGCCGGGCCGAGCACGCGGTGGGTCACGACCCGATCGATCCGATCGCTGACCGTCTCGGCTCCGAGCTCGGTCCACGCGCGGCCCGGTGTTGACTGGACGTCGCGCCGGACGGTCTCGGAGAGCCAGGCGTAGCGGGCCTCGACCATGAGGCCGGCGACATCGTCGAATTCGGCCGCCAGGGCGTCAGCGGCCGCGCGCATCCCGGACGCGTGCCGATCGGAGATCGACGCGCAGAACCGGTCCGCGACGCGGCGGGTGGCGGTGTCGCCGGAGAGGTAGTCCACGGTCCAGAGCACTGCGGCTCCAGCGGAGGCCGATTCGGGCACGCGGCCGCTGGCGGCCATCGCGGCGGCGACGTCGGCCAGACATCGCTCGACCGGCTCGGGCAGCCGCCATGGCCGCCGGCGCGGCGGTCGCGCATCCCGGTCGCGGACGGCTCGGCGCCACTCGTCGGTGGCCTGTTCGCCATGGGGCACCGGCGCCGCGGACGCGGCGGCCAGCGCTCTGATCATCG
>CAYQDV010000325.1:0-3171 GCA_964416295.1 uncultured Planctomycetaceae bacterium | reverse complement strand
GCAACATCAACTACGACACCGGCACCGCCATCTTCGAGGCCACCCACGGCACCGCCCCGAAATACGCCGGCCAGGACAAGGTCAACCCCGGTTCGCTCATCCTCAGCGGCGAGATGATGTTCCGCTACCTCGGCTGGACCGAGGCGGCCGACCTGATCATCAAGGGCGTCTCCGGCGCCATCGCGGCCCGCACCGTCACCTACGACTTTCACCGGCTGATGGAAGGGGCCACGCTGGTCAAGTGCAGTGCCTTCGGACAGGCCATCTGCAAACACATGGCCTGAGCACGCCCGATCGGAGGAACGGAGGCGCGGCGCGTTCCCATTGCCGGCGATCGGGCTTCGCCTGCGGTGGGACGTGCCGGGGACGGACATGGAGCAACCGTGATGCCTACGCTGACCGAACGCATCGCACACTGGGCCTGCGATCTGTGCTATGACGACCTGACGCCCGAGGCGATCGACGCCGCGAAGCGGTTCCTTTACGATTCCATCGGCTGCGCCCTCGGTGGCTCGCAGGTCGACGATGTCCAAATCTTTCTCGACCACTACAGGACACTCGGCAGTGCCGGACCCTGCACGGTCATCGGCGCCGGCGACCGCGTGAATCCGGTGGACGCGGGCATGCTCAACGCCCTCATGGTCCGGGCGATGGACTACAACGACATCTACTGGAAACAGGATCCGGCGCATCCGTCCGATCTGATCTCCGCACCGCTCGCGATCGGCGAATGGAAGAAGATGACCGGCCGCGACCTGATCCTGGGGATCGTGCTGGGCTATGAGATTACGATGCGGCTGTGCCACATCGCCGTTCCCGGCATCCGCGAGCGCGGCTGGCACCACGCCACGCTCATGGCCTTCGCCGCGCCGGTCGTCGCCGGGCGCATGCTCGGCCTGACTCCCGAACAGATGCAACATGCCATCGGCATCGCCGCCTGCCATCGATTCACGCTGGGCTGCGCGGTGGCCGGCAAGCTGACGATGATGAAGAACACCGTCAGCCCGATGGCCACGCGCGACGGAATCGAGGCCGCCCTGTTGGCCCAGCGCGGCTATACCGGTCCGGAGGGCGTGATCGAGGGCAAGGAGGGCATGGCGCACTGCCTCGGCGACGGCTGGGACTACACGTGGATCACCGACGGGTTGGACGATCGGTTCATGATCACCGACTGCGGCATGAAGTCCTATCCGATCGAGGCCCTGATGCACTCGCCCGTGTCCGCCACGCTGCATCTCGTGCAGAAGCATGCCCTGAAGGCCGAAAACATCGAGGAGGTGCGGATCGAGAGCATCGCCCGTGCCGCGGATATCCTGAGCGATCCGGCCAAGTACGACCCGCAGAGCAAGGAATCGGCCGACCACAGCCTGCCCTACAGCATCGCCGCCGCCATCGCGGAAGGCCGCGTCACCCCGCGCGAGTTCACGCAAGAGAAGCTGTGGGACCCGCGGCTGCGGGCGCAGATGAAGAAGGTCAAGGTGGTGGCGAACGACGAATTCGAGAAGGCGTTTCCGACCCGACAATGCACTCGCGTGACGATTACCACGACCGCCGGCCGATCCTTCTCGGCGGAGCGCGACTTTCCCAAGGGCGACCCGCGCGACCCCATGACCCTGGATGAGTTGGCCGTCAAGTTCGGCGCGCTGGCCGAGCCGCTCCTCAGCGAACAGCGCCGCGGGGCCTTGAAGGACGGCATCTTCGCGCTGGAGACAATGGAGGATGTCGGCAAGCTGATGGCGCTATGTATCGGAGACAAGGACTGAAGAGCGAATGATGAATAGAACACAGCACAAGGGTTCGGGCGGGGCGCTGCAAACAGTGCGGTGCAATAGCCGCGGGCGGCAGCCCGTGGTTCCAACAGGCCGGCCAGGCACCACAAAGTCACTACCCCTAAAACCTGATAACTGACAATTGACAACTGATAACTTCCATGCCATTGCCCACAATATCCCGAAACGCCGAAGCCGGCCGCCGCGGTCCGGAGGTTCGATCCGATTGCTGGGTCCGGATCACACGCGGCGGCGCCGGCGGCATCGAGATCGATCTGCAAAGCAAGGTCGAGTCGATGTACGGCGACTCGATCCGTTCGCTCATTCAAGACATGTTGGCGGCGTTCGGGATCGCCGACGCTCGGGTCGACATGGAGGACGCCGGAGCGCTGCCGTTCGTGATGATGGCCCGCGTCGAGGCCGCGGTGCGGCGGCTTGGCGTCAAGTGTGGCACAGGCATCCTGCCTGTGAAGGACGACTGGCCCTCGTTTGAGCCGCACGCCCGGTACCCCACTGAGCGTGACCGTTTTCGCCGCTCGCGGCTGTACCTGCCCGGTAACGAGCCGAAGTTTATGCTCAACGCCGGCCTGCACGGCCCCGACGGCGTGATCCTCGATCTGGAGGACAGCGTCGCGCCGGCGGTCAAGGACGAAGCCCGGCTGCTGGTGCGAAACGCCCTTCGCAGCATCGATTTTTGCGGCGCCGAGCGGATGGTTCGCATTAACCAGGGCGACCGCGGCCTCGAGGACCTGGACTTCATCGTCGCGCATAACGTGCACGTCGTATTGATTCCCAAGGTCGAATCTCCGAAGCAGGTGGCGCGCGTCGACGCCCGAGTCAAGAAAATCCTCGAGAATGCGCCAAAGACCGCAAGAGCCGCGGGCTTCAGCCCGCGCGGCGCCCCGAATTGGCGCAGCCCCGATCCCCGATCCCCGATCTATCTCATGCCCATCATCGAGAGCGCCTTGGGTGCGATTCGGGCGTATGAGATCGCCACCGCCTCGCCCAACGTGGTTGCCCTGACCATCGGCCTGGAAGACTACACCGCCGACATCGGCGCCGAGCGGACCGCCGACGGCCGCGAGAGCTTCTGGGCACGCTCCCAGGTCGTCAACGCCGCCCGTGCCGCGGGCGTGCAACCGATCGACACGGTATTCTCCGACGTGGGCGACATGGACGGGCTGCGCCGCAGCGTCCTGGAAGCCCGGTCCCTCGGCTTCGATGGCAAGGGGTGTATACATCCACGCCAGATCCACGTCGTCCACGAGGCCTTTGCGCCGACCAAGGCGGAGTTGGAGAAGGCGCAAAGCATCGTCGCCGCATTTGAAGAGGCACAGGCCCGGGGCCTCGCCGCCGTCTCGCTCGGCAGCAAGATGATCGACCCGCCGGTCGTCAAGCGTGC
>CAYQDV010000324.1:0-3315 GCA_964416295.1 uncultured Planctomycetaceae bacterium | reverse complement strand
AAGCTACCTGCACTCGCCGTGGCCGCTTTGTTGCTCCTTGCAGTCGGCGTCTCCCGTAAGAGCGATGTCTGCCGTCTGCGTTGCCGTATGGTACGACTCGCGCCGCGCGGAGGGCGCGACGGCCTAGAGGGCGGCGGCGTGCCGCCGTAAGGTACACTTTGGGGGGGCTAGCGGCAGATGTCGTCCGACTTGGGGATTGAGCCTGGATCACGGCCCTGCCGCGTGCTGCACCTCGTCTCGACCTTCCAGATCAAGACGGATACGAAGTGGCTCGAGCAGATCGCCCGAACTCTCGACCGGCGGCGATTTCACCTGTCGGCGGCGTGCTTCTATGGCGGCGGACCGATCCGCGACCGGCTCGATGCGTTGGGCGTTCGGACGTGGAATCTGAAGGTGCCCGGCGCGTGTGATCCTCGGGCCGTGCTCCGCGCCCGGCGGCTCATCGCCCGCGGCTATGACATCGTTCACACGCACCTGCTCCGGGCCGATCTGCTCGGCGGGGCCGCCGCCCGACTGGCCGGTGCGCCGGTTGTGGTCTCCACCGCCTATGCGATCGGCGATTATCGACGCGCCCGGCGGCGGCGTTGTGACCCGTGGCTGGACGCGGCATGTGCTCGGCTGCCGACGCACGTGCTGGCCGTCTGCGGCGCGGTCCGTGACGACTGCGTCGGGCGACTGGGAATCGCGCCCGAGCGGATCACGGTGATCCATACGGGTATAGACATCTCGGATCCGGTCGATGCGCAGGCGGGCCGGGCCTTCCGCCGGGCGTGGGGCATTCCCGCCGGGGCGCCCTTGATCCTGACCGTGGCGCGGCTGAGTTATGAGAAGGGCATCGACGTGCTGATCGATGCGGCGGCCCGTGTTCACGCCGCGCGGCCGCCGACTCGCTTCGTGGTTGTCGGCGACGGGCCGGAGCGCAAGTGCCTGGAGGGGCGGATTCGCGATCGCGGCCTGGACGGCGTGGTGCGGCTGGCGGGGTTTCGGGCGGACGTGCGTTCGATCCTCGCCGCCGGGGACGCATTCTGCCTGCCGTCAAAATCCGAGGGGATGCCCAACGCCCTGCTGGAGGCGATGGCCGCGGGGCTGCCGGTGGTGGCCGCGGCGGTCGGCGGTGTACCGGAGGTGATCACGTCCGGGCGCGACGGCCTGCTCGTCGAGCCGCGGAACCCGCGTGCGCTGGCCGATGCGCTCGTGTCGGCGATCGACGATCCGGCCGGCCGGATCCGCCTCGGCCGCGCAGCCCGGCGGACGATCGACGAACGATTCGGCGCCCGTGACGTCGTGCGGCGCTACGAACGGTTGTATGAACGACTCCTCGATGTGGAGAAGCGACCCCATGCTTGCGCCCTCGCCCACTGAGCGCCGCGCTGCCGAGCCGTGCCGCCGCGAGGAGGCGGAGCCGGCGCTCGTCCATGCCGAGCGTCCGTCCGCGATGGCAGATTCACCGATCGCGATCGACGTCATGGGCCTGCCGCTCCGCCGGCTGACCATGGACCAACTGATCGACGGCCTGGTCCGCCGGGCGCGGGCGGGAATTTGCACGACTGTCTGTTATGCAAACGCCCACACGATCAATCTGGCCTGGCGGGACGCGCGGTATTTCCAAACGCTCGCCTCGTGCGACTGGCTGTTTGCCGACGGGCAGTCGGTCGTCTGGGCCTCGCGCGGCCGGACGCCGTCCCTGCCGGAGCGCATGACCGCCGCGGATTACTTCCCGAAGCTGGCCCGGCGATGCGCGGCCGACGGCGTGCGGCTCTATCTGCTCGGCGGCGCCCCCGGGGTGGTCGATCGCGCCGTGCAGCGGCAGCGGGCGGCATGGCCCGGATTGCAGATCGTCGGGGCGCACCACGGCTACTTTCATCCGGACGAATCGGAGCGGCGGATCGCCGAGATCAACACCGTGCGGCCGGACCTCCTGCTGGTGGGGATGGCGAGTCCGCGGCAGGAGTCGTGGCTGGCCGAACATCGACGCGCGCTGGACGTGCCGGTGCGGTGGTGCGTGGGGGCGCTGTTTGACTATCTGGCGGGGGTCGAGGCGCGGGCGCCGCGATGGCTGTGCCGAGTGGGCGGGGAGTGGCTGTTTCGGCTGGCGGTGGACCCGGCGGGCAAGTGGCGGCGCTACCTGATCGGCAATCCGCGTTTTGTCTGGAATGCCGTGCGATGGCGGCTGTTCGGCGTCCGGCCCCATGCCGGCGAGTCGGCCACCATGCCGGGAGGCACCGCGGCCTGACGCCGCGACTGGCTATCGGGGGGAATCTTCGAACGATGGCTCGACTGGATCACGCCGAGATATCGCTGTCCGCCCTCGGTGCCGCGGATGCGCTGTCATTCGACGGACGCCGCGAGGCCCGCGCATGGCGTGTCCGGCGGTGGTACGCCCTCGTCCAGCGCGGGATGGACGTGGGGCTGGCGGTCGTCGCGCTCGTGCTGACTGCTCCGGTGCTCGCGTTTGCGGCGGCGGCCATCAGGATGACGTCGCGCGGCCCGCTGCTGTTTCGCCAGCGCCGCGCCGGTCTGGGCGGACGGCCATTCACGATGTACAAGCTGCGGACGATGTACGTCGGCGCGGACGACGACAAGGAGCTGTTTCGGGAGTTCAACGCTCTGCCGACCGGGCCGTGTTTCAAGATGAAGGACGACCCGCGGGTGACGCGCGTGGGCCGCCGGCTGCGCCGCAGCAGTATCGACGAATTGCCGCAGTTGTGGAACGTGCTTCGCGGCGAGATGTCGCTGGTCGGTCCGCGGCCGCTGCCGCTGGATGAGGTCCGCGACGACGCCCCGGAACATCGCATCCGCCACAGCGTCAAACCCGGATTGACCTGTCTGTGGCAGGTCAGCGGCCGGACGGACATTCCCTACGAGGAATGGATGGCGCTGGATCTGTGGTATGTTCGCCGCCGCTCGCTGGGGCTGGACCTGCGGATTCTCCTGAAGACGATTCCGGCGGTTTTGTCGGGCCGCGGTGCATACTGAAGGGTGTGGCACCGGTTTGCGACCGGTGTATGTGTTTAGCGTGCCTGGCACGCTGACCCACTCGCTTGCGCTCGGGGCTCGGATAAGGTCCACGCGCGGCGGTGTTGGTCCTCAACACGTCAAACAAGTTCGCAACCGGTGTATCCGTCGACTCGGCATTACACCGCCTCGCCATCATCGACGCGAAGGAACTGCAGCTCGCCGGACGCCAGATCGAGCAGGGCCACGGTCCGCACTTGGGCGCGATAAAGCGCGCCGGGGTTGATCCACCGGCAGCCGTTCTCCGTGCGGTCATCATAGACGTGTGTATGGCCGTAGAAGATGTAATCGAGGCCGCCG
>CAYQDV010000323.1:0-3325 GCA_964416295.1 uncultured Planctomycetaceae bacterium | reverse complement strand
TGGCGATCGGCGCGCTCTTCGGTGTCTGGGTCGGCGACTAGACGGCGGAGATGACGTTGGACCCGATGGTGAACAGGAGCGCGATCCTGCGAATCAACAGGGTGATGGTCACGATTCGTGTGGCTGCTGTACTTCTGACGCCGGTGTGGGCTCAGTTCACGCGGCACCAGGGCGGCGGAGACCGTCTCCGTAGGGCTCGATAGACAGGACGTCAAGTCTCGCAGATCCGTCGTAGAGAATGCGGGCCGCGACCGACGGCCGTGGTCCTTTCACGCCGTGCCTGACCAGACGTCGCGTGGAACGCGGCTGTGGCTCGTCGGCGTTGCCGAGATCACACATCGAGAAGGGTCATGTTGTTGCTGTGGACGAACAGGATGGGCCCGGTGACGGCTCGTTCGCCGCGCTGACGGCCAGGCTCATCTGCCGCAGCCAGCGAAAATGCGACGCGACACCCGCGCGCAAGGTCTTCCGGGCCATGTAGGGCAGCCCGAACTCCCGGCACGTCTGCCGCACGAGCGGTGCGAGGGCCGGGTAGTGCACGTGGCAGACCTGCGGAAACAAGTGATGCTCGATCTGGTAGTTCAAACCGCCGACAAACCACGTGAGCAGGCGGTTGCGCGGTGCGAAATCTACCGTGGTCTTTACCTGGTGCTCGGCCCAGGCGATCGCCATCCGGCCGGTGTCGGCGCTCGGCATGGGGAACTCCGCATCCTCGACGCAGTGCGCCAACTGGAACACGACGCTCAGCACGACGCCCTGCACGAACGCCGCCGCCGCGTAGACGGACAGCACGATCCACCACGGGTGCAACAGCATGGGGAGTCCGAACGCCAGGGTGAAGAACACGATCTTGCCGCCGACGAACGTCAGCAGTTCCCTCCCCCTCGGACGCGGGAGGCGATGTCCGCCGACGCGACCGGTGAGCACATCGTGAAAGTCGTCGTACAGGTGCCACTTGACGGCCAGGAAGCCGTACAGGAACCACAGATAGACGTGCTGAAGCCGGTGAAACCACAATCGCCGCTGGTGGGGAGACAGGCGACCCAGAAGGCCGACATTGATGTCGTCGTCATGGCCGGTGATGTTGGTGTAGCTGTGGTGGATCGAGTTGTGCTTACGGGCCCAGACGTAGGAGCTGGCGCCCAGCAGGTCCAGCGTCATGGCGGCCAGCTTGTTGATCCAGGGGCGGTCGGAGTAGGCGCCGTGTCCACCGTCGTGTTGAACGTTGAATCCGACCGCCGCCAGTGAGAGTCCCAGCAGGATCGTCAATGGCACCGCCAGCCACCATGTGATCGGCGCGAATACGAGCAGGGCGTACAGCGCCCCCAGGCAACCCAGAACGACGGCGGTTTTCAGATACATCGACGGGCAGTCGCGCCGTCGTCGGCCGGTTTCAGCGAAGTATCCGTCCACATGCCGGCGCAGTGCATGCCGAAAGTCATCATGACCTTTGAATCTCGGCGGAGCCAATGCGACGCCGCGAACCGGACGCCCGGGTGATGGTGTCGACAACCTGTTCTCATCCGGTGCCATCGTATTTTCGACTCCCCTGGAGGGTGTTGCTCGGGCGGGCCAGATCGCAACTGATCGGAACGGGCCGGCTGGTCCTGCAAGCGATGGTTTGAGAGATCGGCGGTGTGAAGGTGGTCGGCCTGCACCACGACATCAACCCATGGGCCGGCGAAGAGTCCGTGGTCTTCACGCTGTCCGCGTCAGCCATGTTCCGCGGGACGAAGTTCAAGCAGGAAGCCACTGACCATGGTCCGTCCGCAAGTCGCTATTCGCCGGGGCCTGCGACTCCCTCGTCCGTGCCGCGCGAAGCCTCTCCGTCCTCAACGGGCGGCGAGCCGCCCACCTCCTCGCGGTTCTCGCGGCGTTCCCGTTTCTGCGCCGCTTTCTCCGCCTTTTCGATTTCACGCTGCCGTTTCTGGTATTCTCGTTGCCGTTTCTGAACGGACGGTCGTTTTCGTGCCATGTGGTCTCCCTTCCGGGTCAATCTCTTGCGTCAGGCCGGCCGTGCATCTTTGTCGAGCGAGCAGCGAGGGCATCGACGGCGATTGCGGTGGGTTGCGTGAGCGCGGTCGTGCAAGTCACACCACCCCCGCCGATCCCTCCGTCCGGTTCCTCGCGTGCCATACGGGCATCGCCTCGATTCGCTCACGCAGTGCGTCGAACGTGGTGTCGGCCCGGTCGTTGAATTCCTGGAGTGCCGCCATTGCGTCGACAGCCGTGTCATGGATCGGCCAGCCAACCGTCCTTCGTTTGCCGAGAATGTGCCGCTCCAGTTGTCCGAAGAGCACGCAGGCACGCTGCCAGCCGAACAACCGGCACAGCGCGCCGGTGATGTCCCATGCGACCGCGGCGTCATCATCGTAGACGACGCCACAGCCGTTGGCATCAAGCGCTTCGGCATGACGGCACCACTTGTCCGCATGCTCGAGCAGCGCCAATAGCTGCTCTTTTTCGTCAGGCATCATTGCCGACGCCACTCACCTTTCCTCGCTGTCCTGGGTCCTGCTCCTCCCTGTGTTGCTTCCAACTCACAGACTAGAGCGATCCGGAATCCTTCCGCATTCGGGTGCGTCCCGACGGAGTCCTCTTTCTCGCAGGGAGCAGCTTGGTATCGAAGCGGCCGGGCTGACAAGGCGTGAAACTGGATTCTCGAGCTCTCTAAGTTACCTGCGGCATGCGCCGCAATTCGCCGCCCGACGACGTGTCATGGAGATAGAAGCATCCGCGGCACACGTCGCCAAGCCATCCATCGAGCCTCGGTGACCAGTCCGTATCGAGAGAAGCCCCCCCAGCCGCGGGCAGGTCCTCAGGGGGGAAGAAGGATCAGAGAAGTTCGCTACTTCCGGAAGCGTAGCCGATCCGGAGCCGACCGGCAACAACGATTCTCGATTTTCTGAGGCCGCCAAACGGAGGTGCCCGGGTCCTCCATACCCGCACCGGGTAGTGGGACGGCCGTTTTCGCTGGGAGCAGGCGGCTCAATGACGCGGTGGGACCCATCGCACCGCGTCGCGGCTCGTCGATTTGCGGGGGATGGCGAGGATGGCGAGGATGGCGAATCCTGCTAAGATACGAGAAACACAGACTTTCCAGACCGATCAATCGGGGCTGCGAGTTACGTCTCCAGCGGAGTGTGCCCTGTTCGCCAAGGCCCGCCGGCACGGAAGGTCTGGCACGACGAGGCCGCTCGATTCTCGGGTACCCTGGGTCTTGTGGCTGAGCGAGCCGCAAAGTGTCTGGGAAAGACTCACCCGGTTGGTGCCGGCGGTCCAGTCCTGTCCTTGACTCGCCGCGATCCGCGAAGCGGGAACGATC
>CAYQDV010000322.1:0-3389 GCA_964416295.1 uncultured Planctomycetaceae bacterium | reverse complement strand
CCGTGCTGGACCGAGACTCCCTTCTCGGTCCCTTCCATATGGGAATCCCTTCCAATGGCTTTCCCCCCCCATGCTGCACCGAGAATCCCTTCTCGGTCCTGACCCCATGGGAATCCTTTCCCATGTTACGGGCCAGGGGAGACATTTGTCGATGTCGTCGCGCGAGACTTCTCGGTAGACGGGAACGAGAAAGGATTCTCGTTCCAGCGGGGAGGGATTCTCGTTCCAGCGAGAACGGATTCTCGTTCCAGCGATCGTCCAGCGGGACTCGCCTGTCAGTCGGGCGCGTCGTAGCGGTCTTCTTCGGCGAGGTGTCGGATGCGTTCGCTGTCAGGGGGCATCGAAACGTGTTCTTCCTGACGGGTGTCTTTGCCGAATCGATCGAAGGCGGCGAGCAGCAGGGGATTGACGATCCACCGCAGGTCCCCGCTGGATCCGCCGCTCCTCGTCACGCAGCGCCACACCGTGGCCTCGGCGCGGTCCCGGCCGTCTTCGCCCTCGGCCGATTCCGGCAACAGGTCTCTTTTCAGGAGGGTGAGCACCAACCCCTTCGTGTAGACGGTGTAGTTGTAGGGCAAGTACGCGGTCCTGCCGGGGAGGTACGTGGTGACGGTGCGCGTGCGGCCGTGCCGATCGGTGTAATACGAGCGGGCGTAACGCCCCGGACCGGTGACCTCCTGGTAGCCGGTGTCACGGACGCCCGTGTCCATGCTGGCGGCGCAGACCAACAGAAAATCGGCCTTGTCCGGCGGCGCGACGGTGTAGCCCTTGGCCTCCAGGATGCTCGCCGCCTTCCGGCCGATCTCCTCGTTCAAGAGCGGCTCATCGGGCATCGTCTCCACGACGACGCCAGTCGTGCTGTCGCCGTTCGATTCCGGAAACGCCAGGTCACCGGACCGATAGGCGTTGACGGTCATGTCGATCCGGGCGCAACCGCCTGCGAGAAAGGCCGAGAGCAGAAAGGCCGACAGCCACGCTCGTTGCCTTGCGATCATGGCGCGGAGCCTACGCGGCCCGTCCGGCGAGATCAAGACACGACCTTGAAGCCTCGGAGTCGCCGGTCGTGGCCGTTTTCGGCCGGGGCGGATCGATCAGGCCGGAGACCAGTCGGGGCGGAGGCGATCGCTGTCGGGGTCCTCGGCGTCGGGTGCGGCACCGCGGGTGAGCCAGCCGGTGTTGCGCAGCGTCAGGGCGGCATAGGGCATGATCCAGGACAGGCAGGCGACCCAGAAGAACTGATAGGTCAGCAGCCAGACCCAGTCGCTATCGCGTTCGTTCCGGTAGTAGATGACCGAGACGGTCAGGGCATAGACAATCACCACGCCGAGGTGGCGTAGGACATAGCCGTCCTGGGTGGCGAGCAGGTACAGGCCGCTGGCGATCATCAGCGGCGGCAGCACGAGCGACAGGGCGACGAGCACCATGTTGAGGCGAAAGACGTTCAGGCAGCGGGACCGGAACCGCGTGAACAGGAAGCGATACAGCACGACGGTCTCGCGGATGTTGCTGCGTGCCCAGCGGAGGAACATGTTGGTCAGGTCGCGGTAGGTGTGGGGCATGCGCGACCAGACGACGGCGTTGCCCTGGTAGGCGGTGAGCCATCCCTCGCGCAGGAAGAGGTTGGTCATCGCCCGGTCCTCGCCGGTCATGCACGTTCGACCGAGAAAACGCTGGTCCCGCCATTCGTCGGCGACGCGGCGGACGACATCGGCGCGATAGACACTCAGGGCGCCGGGCGTGCAGAAGACGCCGCGGAACTCGTTCTGATAGGCCCGGACAAACTTGAACGACAGGCTGAACGTGCACTTGAGGAAGCGCGTGAAGACGCTCTGACGCGGATTCAGCACTCGAACGCAGCCGGCGACACAGCCGATCTCCGGTTCACGGACCAGTGGGCTGACGGCGTTCCGGAGGGAATCGGGTTCGAGGATGCTGTCGGAGTCGATGGTGACAAAGACATCGCCGCGGGCCGAGCGAAAGCCGCGATAGAGCGCCTGCCGCTTGCCCCGATTGCGGAGTTGGCGACGCGTGTGGACGCGGACGCCGCCGCCGACTTCGCGGGCGGCCGACAGGATGTGCGACCAGGTGTCATCGGTGCTGCCGTCGTCGACCGCGATGATCTCCAGCCGATCCGACGGATAGCGGCTCGCCGCGGCCGACAGGATCGAATCACGGACAAGCGCCCCCTCGTTGTAGGCGGGAATGATGACGGAGACGCTAGGCAGGGCCTCCTCGTCGACCGAGGGCATGGGGCGGTAGCGCCGCCACAACACGATCCGCCAGACGAATGCGATATAGATCAGACCGCCATAGGCCAGCAGTGTGAACCAGAAGAACCGGGCCGGCGGCGTCTGGGCTATGTCGGAGTGGCTGGACCAGAGGGCGCCGCGAGCCAGCACGACCGACAACGCCACCACCGCAGCCGCCACGATAAAGACCTTGGCGATCCGCTCCGCGCGGACCCCAGCCTGCGGCATCGGCGGCAGGGCGAACGGCCGGGTGCGGCCGCGCGCGTCGGCCTGTCCTCGGCGCCGAGGTGTGGACATACGGCGATTCCTGTTTTCAACGCACCCGGTATCCGGCATAAAGGAAACCCCACTCAGCCTGCCTCGCCCCGAACGGCAGTATCGGCGATTGTACAATTCCGAGCCGGTCGGTTCAATCGACCAAAGCCATTCCCATCCGCACCGAATACACCGGTTTCAGCCCCGTCGAAGCCCGGGCTTATACAGCCAGACACGACCGGCGCCTGCAGGTTGGACAAAACCGGCCGTTCGCACCAGGATTGCCATCGGAGCCGCGTTATGGGGACGGACAGCGCAAATCCTGGTGGTATCGGAGGTTCCGATCCGAACGACGGCGATCGCCGGCCGCGTAGACCGATATCCGGCGAGGCGAATCCCGATGATGCGGCCTGCCAGGCCGCCGCACAGCGAAAGACCGCACTGGGCGTGATCGCGTTGCTCTTTGTCGTCTGCTGCGCGTTCTTTGCCAGTCGGCGCGACCGCACGAACGACTCGGATCGGCCGGCCATGGACGCGGTCCGGACGACGATCGACCCGAACGCGGCCCGCTGGTACGAACTGACGCAGCTTCCCGGCATCGGCCGGACGCTCGCCGAGCGGATCGTGCAATACCGCACGGATCGGGCGGGTGAGTCGCCGGCAGGTAGGCGGGTGTTCACTCGGCCGGAGGACCTGATGCAGGTTCGCGGGATCGGGCCGAAGAAGGTTCAACGCCTCCGGCCGTTCCTGCGGTGTGGTGACGGCCGAGCGGGACCGTAGGGCGTCGGCGCGACGGTTCGGGAATCAGGGCAAGGCGGCGAGGTAGGACGCGACATCATTGCCGTCGACGACGCCGTCCCGGTTCATGTCGGACTCGCAGACGAG
>CAYQDV010000321.1:0-3444 GCA_964416295.1 uncultured Planctomycetaceae bacterium | reverse complement strand
TTGCATCCAGCAGGCGTTGGCAAGTTCCCGGCCGCCCGGCGGGAACCCGGCATGCACGATCTTCTTCCCGCGTCGGTCGAGAAACTCGACTGCCGGGATGAAGTCCCGGTCGTTGGAAACCAGAACCCCAACGTCAAAAGTGTCGTCCCATGCGTGCTGCAACATGCACGTCACAAGGCCGGTGTCGACACCCTTCTCGACGCTTCGTCTCAATACGGCTTCGCAATGCGGACACATCAGGATGTCGCGATCGCAGTTCGGGCAGTGCGGTGCCCGGGCTGGCTTGCGTTCACATACGAATACCTGGAATCCGGGAAATGCGTCCAGCGTATTCAGAAGCCAGTGTCGCAGCCGCCGATCCTGCGGCCGGTTGGGATCGAATGAGGCGAACACGATCGTTCCCTCATACCGGCACGATCCTCCAGGCCGGACTGAGGCGCGGGCAAGGACGTCGGGCAACTTGCCCCAATCCAGCCGGTAATCAGAGTGGTACTGATTCAGACTGAGCTGGAAGTTCCAAAAGTCGATGAATATCCGTACGCGGTCCATTGGCGTCTCTCGAGATCATGCCGCGCAAAAAAAATTCGGAGGGCCTGAAAGACCCTCCGGGATCGTAATGCTCCCGCGTCAGAGACGCGAGAGGGCTTGAAATCTGCTCGAATACCTGCCCCTCATTATAGCCTGTGAATCATCGGCAAGTCTCGATCAGTTTTTTTCGAGGAACGACCACGGCTGACGCCTGACCGGCTCAATCTCGGCTCTTCCGATCGATCTTATCGGACGATTTGTCGTGTTTCGTTCCAGCCTGCGTCAGGGCCGCTTGCAGCGTCAGCACCGTCAGGCCCGTGACGTAGTTCGGGTCCGACTCCAGCCACCGCTCCTGCTCGTTGATCCAGCTTCCGTCGGGCTTTTGGAGGCTCGTCAGCTTGCGGCACAGGTCGATTCGCCAGTTGTGCGGCCGCCCGGCGGCGTCGGTGATCACCGGCTCGCCCCACGCCCGAAGCGCCCGCGCGAAGACGTGATAGTAGTAGTACAGCCCCTCGCGCGATCGCCGGCCGGGCATGTTCGGATTCACGTCGAGCGTGTAGTGTCGCCGAATCCAGCCGAGGGCCGCCTTGATGCGAGCATCGTCGCGATCCACGTTGGCATACAACAGACTCTTGAAACCGGCATAGGTCATCGAGCCGTAGGTGCGATGACGGGCGACGCCCTCCGCCGTGTTGCGGTCCGCCTTCGATTCACCGCCGGCGTTCGGGCTGTAAATGAACCCCCCGTCCGTCGCGCCCCGCGCAAACGGCAGATCGTTCGTGCTCCCCAGCATCTGGCACCGCGAGACAAACTTCAACGCCCGCCGATACACCGGATCGGACGGCGGCAACCCGCTTTCATGCAGGGCCTCGAGCATCATCTGCGTGTTCGACAGATCGGGCCGTTTGGACTGGCCATACCCCGCACCGCCATACCACGCATGGTCGGCATCGATCGACTCGCCGGCGTCATACTGCAGCGTCGCCAGATAACGCTGGGCGCCGGCAATCGGCGGCCGCAGCGCCGGATCATCCAGCCCGGCCAGCAGCATCAAAACGACAGACGTCTGATAGTTGCCGATGTTCCGTGTGCGATCATAAATGCCGCCGTCGGACTGCCGGTATTTCAGAATCGCGGCCACCGCACGCTTCACGACCGGGTGTCGGGGGCCATACGCCTCGTCCTGCGCAAAGGCCCGCGTGACAATGGCCGTCACGGCGGGACCATAGCGCGCCGTCCAGCCACCCTCGGCGTTCTGGGCGCCCTTGAGAAAGGCCAGCCCCCGCCGCACGGCCTGTTCCGTTCGCGAGGCCAGCTCCCGAGGCAAAACGCCCGGCCCCGGCTTCGGCGGCCCCAGCGCCACCACGACGGCGACCACCATATAACTACGGATTAATATATTCATGGCCGAACCTCCGGCTGTGATTTTCCGTCCGGCAGCGTCCTTACCGGAAGTATAGCAGAAAGTTATGACGCAGCCGCCCGGATCGCCCCGCGCCCGTTGACGCCGCGCGGCCCGTGCCCGTAGCATGTCGCCGCACCGGACGATCGTTCCCGCGTCCGCTGTTTCGGTCAACATCCGCCAGCAGTGAGGGGCACCGATGTCGTTTCTGTCGGGCACCGTGAGTTTTTCGCGTTTCCAGATCGTCGGCGGTTCGCCGAAGCGGCTGGACGACGCCCTGATCGACAAGCTGCGCGCCCACGCAATCGGGCGACAGCGACTGGCCACCCCCGATCACGTCGAGGTCGGCTGGATCGGCGGCCGGCACCTGCTCGACCTGACGTTCGACGTCGACAAAAACATCGTGCTCGACTGCCTCCATTTCGGCTTCCGCATCGACTCGGCCGGCCTGCCGCCGGACCTGATGCGGGCCTACGTCGAGATGGAGCTTGAGGCCCTTCGCGAGGGCGACGCCGGCGCCAACGGCCGATCGCTGCCGCGACTGAAGCGCGAGGCCCGCGACGCCGCCCGGAAGCGAGCCGAACACGAGATCAAAGAGGGACGCTTTCGCCGTCAGCGCCATTTCCCCATCCTGTGGGACACGCGGCACAATCGGTTGTACGTCGGGGCCACGCAGCCGGCCGTGCTGGAGCGGCTGTACCCCTTGTTCAAGGAGACGTTCGGCAAGCGGTTGGAGCCGCTCACCGCCGGAGCGATCGGCTGCAACGCGGCGGACCGTCGCGGCGCACTCCGCTCGCTCGAGTCAATTGCACCGGCCAGTTTCGTCAAACATCCCAACGGCAACGGCCACACAGACGTCTACTGGACCGCCCACAACGCGGACGAGCGAGACTACCTCGGAAACGAGTTCCTCCTCTGGCTGTGGTACACACTCTCGGAAGAATCCGACACGGTCGAGTTGTCGGACAAGACCGACGTCGCCGTGATGCTCGTCAACCGGATGATCCTCGAATGCCCCTGGGCCGAATCCGGCAGGGAAACGATTCAGGCCGACAGCCCGACGCGGCTCCCCGAAAGCCGCCGCGCCGTCCGATCGGGCAAGCTGCCCCGCAAGGTCGGCCTGATCGTCTCGCGCCAGGGCGAGCAATATGAGTTCGTCCTTCAGGCGGAGACGTTCAACGTCGCGGCGGGCAAGCTGCCGAAATCCGACGCGAACGGAAACGGAAACGGCCGCGCCCGGTTCGAGGAACGCGTCGAGCAGATTCGCCACCTGTCTGCAACGATCGACCTCCTCTTCGATGCGTTCCTCGACCGGCGTCTGTCATCGTCCTGGCAGGCCGAACTGAACAAGATCACGCGCTGGCTGCGGGACGGATGACACCCGGCGGCTCCGACTGCCTCCGAGCCGCGGCACTCCGAGCGCGGCATTAATGCCGCGCTCAAGCCGGCAAACAACGATCCCACGCTGGAACGAGAATCCCTTCTCGTTCCTCCACACCAAAGCCTGAATCCAA
>CAYQDV010000320.1:0-3452 GCA_964416295.1 uncultured Planctomycetaceae bacterium | reverse complement strand
CGTGTGATCCGGCAGGAGCTGGAAAACCCGCTGGCGAAGCGTATTCTGGCCGGCACGCTGGGGCCGGGTGACTCCGTGACGGTCGACGTGGCGGGTCAGCGATTCACGTTCATGCGAGGCGAACGGACGGCTGTCGAGGCGGCTGCCGGGCCGATTCCCGGTCACACACCTGGCCACCGATAGCCGATCGGCCGCCCGTGGCCGGCCGCTCCGGCGATCGCAATCCTGTGAGCGGCCGTAGCATCGTGCGAACGACCACGTCCTGTTTGCAATGGGCGTCCCGTCCGGTATAATGATGGGCAGGAGTGCGGGCCGATTGTGCCGGGTTCGGGCACATGTCTAACCAATTAATACGGAGGATGTATCTGTGAACGCATTGCGCAGGCAGTTGACTGTTATCGTCGTGGTTGTGTCGGGTTTGGCCGCGCTGGCCCTGAGCACGCCGGTGTTCGCCCATGAGAATCCGCGGTTTTTGCAGGATCGTCAGCCGCCGTATGCTCCGCCGGGGTTTGGCGGTGCTCCGTTCGGAGGGCCGTCGGTGGCGTTTCCGTCCAACGGCATCCAACTGCTGAGTTGGCTTCTGGTGACGGACTTTGATCCGACGATGACCTCGGCCAACGATTGCTGGGGATATGTGTCGCCGTCCGGGCGGGAATACGCGATCATCGGTCTGTCTGACGGGACGGGCTTTGTGGAGGTGAGCAGCCCGAGCAACCCGCAGATCGTGGCGATCCTTCCCGGTCCGAACAGCATCTGGCGCGACATCAAGACGTTTCAGTCGTTTGCCTATGCGGTGAGCGAGGCGGGCGGCGGGATTCAGGTTTTCGACATGACGCAGATCGACAATGGGGTCGTGACGCTGGCGAACACGGTCGTCACGGGCGGCACGACCGCCACACATAACGTGGCGCTCAATGTCGACAGCGGGTTTCTCTATCGGTGCGGCGGCGGCGGCGGCACGATCGGCCTGCGAATCTATGATCTGTCGAACCCGGCCAATCCCACGTTTGTCGCGCAGTGGAACAACCGCTACGTGCATGATGCCCAGATCGTCACCTACACGACCGGCCCCTTTGCCGGCCGGGAAGTGGCCTTCTGTTTCAGCGAAGTCGCCGCCGGCGGCGGCACGCCCGGCATCAACATCCTCGACGTCACCAACAAGGCCAACATCATCCAGATGTCCTTCTTTCAGTACTCGTCGCCGGCCTTTTCGCACCAGGGCTGGCTCTCGCCGGACCGCCAGTTTCTCTACACCAATGACGAGCTGGATGAAATCGACTTCGGGACCCCGACGACGACGCGTGTCATTAATGTGTCCAATCTGAACAGCCCCTTCGAGGTCGGGACGTTTACGAACGGAAGCTCATCGATCGACCACAACCTGTACACCGTCGGCAATCTCATCTATGAATCGAACTATCGCAGCGGCCTGCGAATCTACGACGCGACCAACCCCGCGGCGCCGGTCGAGGTGGCGTTTTTCGATACCTATCCGCCGGACGACAACGCCAACTTCAACGGGCTGTGGAACAACTATCCGTTCCTGCCGAGCGGGATCGTGATCGGCAGCGATATCGAGAAGGGCTTGTTCGTGTGGTGGATCGGAGCGCCGCAGCTTCTGTTCAGTCACCCGGACGGGCTTCCGCCGCTGATTGCGCTTCAAAACCAGACGATCCGGGTACAGGTCGACGTACAGAACGGCGGCGCTCTGGTTCCGGGCACGCTGAAGATGCATTATGACGTCGGAGCGGGGGCGGTGACGACCGACCTGGTTCCGCTGGGCGGAAACCTGTACAATGCGGTCTTTCCGGCGCTGCCCTGTGGCTCGCCCATCTCCTATTACTTCAGCGGCCAGACGGCCAACAACATCACCTGGCGTGACCCCGCCACGGCACCGGCGGCCACCTACGAAGCGATTGTCGCGACGGCCCAGGTGGTGAGCTTCGCCGACGACATCGAGACCGACATGGGTTGGACCGTCGGCGCCCCGGGCGACACCGCACTGAGCGGCATCTGGAACCGGATGGACCCGCAGGGAACGGCCGCGCAGCCGGAGAACGACCATACGCCCAATCCGGCGGTGAACTGCTGGGTGACGGACGGATTCGCCGGCGGCGGGCTGGGGGCCAACGACGTGGACGGCGGAGCGACGACGCTTGTCTCACCGACCTTCGACGGCACGCCACCCAACGCGATCGTGGGCTATTGGCGGTGGTATTCGAACGATCAAGGGGCGGCACCGAATACCGACAGCTTTGTCATTGATGTGTCCAACGACAACGGAGGCACATGGACGAGTGTCGAGATTCTGGGGCCTTCCGGCCCCGAGACCTCCGGCGGCTGGTTCTTCCATCAGTTCATCGTGACCGACCTCATCGTTCCGACGGCGACGATGAAGATGCGGTTCATCGCGTCGGATCTGGGGGCCGGGTCGATCGTCGAAGCGGCGGTGGACGATTTCAGTGTGACGTCGCTCGATTGCACGCCGCCGTGCCCGGCCGCCACGGGCGATTTCGATGGAGTGGGTGGCACGAACGGCGCGGACATTCAGCCGTTCATCAGCGCGATGCTCGGAGCGCCGACGCCGACGGAGGTCTGCAGCGGCGACTTCAGCGGCAACGGGAGTCTTGGCGTCGAGGACGTGGCCGGGATGGTTACGGCGTTGCTGGGACCGTAGGGTCCTGTCGCGCCTCATGGGGTGGGGCGTCCGCCGGCGGCGGACGCGGCGCGAACAAGACGAACGCCGCGATGATCAGGCCCGCCGCCATGAGCAGGAAGACCGGTCGCAGCTTCTCGTTGAGAAACACGGCGGTCAGTCCGCGGTTCGTCGCCCACGCTTCGGCACGGTGCGTCCAAGCGGGCCAGTCGGGCGGCAGCGACAGGAGTGCGCTGCGAGCCTGAGGGGGTTCGGTCGCGGCGGACGGAGTCCTGCGGTCCGACAGATAGACGGGCAGAACGATCTCGTTGGGGCGGTGGTAGTTCAGGTCGAGCAGGGCCAGTCGCTCGTTGATCAGGGTGTCGTGTTGGAACGCGTCGAGGAGTTTCCGGCGGCGTTCGAGTTCGGCCCGCATGTCTTCCACATGGGCCGCCAGGCGCGTTTCGGTGGTTCGCAGCCGGGCGTGTTCGCGAAGGAGGGGTAAGAGCACGGTTGGCGCAAAGAGGCCGAAGGCGAGGAGTGCGAGGATCACGAACAGGACGCGGTGCCCGAGTGGAGAACGCAGCGTGTCGTCTTTGGGCGGTGCCAATTTGGTATCATCCGGTCCTGACATCGTCTTGGTCGTCGGGCGGGCGGGACCCGCCGGTTGTCTCTACCGTCTCGCAATCCTGTCCGTGGCGGGCCGTGCCCGCCCTACGCCGCTCGCGAGCTTGTGGTGGCGGGCAGTGCCCGCCCTACGTCGCTCGGCAGGAGCCTCGCCCTCCCGCTGGGCAGCCCGCAGATTCAAGGTTGACGG
>CAYQDV010000319.1:0-3494 GCA_964416295.1 uncultured Planctomycetaceae bacterium | reverse complement strand
CCCCAATATAGCACAGGCTGGCCCCGCAGACACGGTGCCCGCGAAGCAGCGGGGAGCGCTGATTCCGTCCTCCGCGACGTCTCCGCCGCCGGGCGGGACCCGCCGCATGTTTTCAGCTACCCTTGCCGGACACGGGAACCGACATATAATAACAGCCCGCTCGCAGAGCGGTGGAGCCTGGGCCGGTCTCCGGCACGGCACCGACGGCCGCGTGCCCAAGTGGACTAAGGGGGCGGATTGCAAATCCGCTATTCGTCGGTTCGAATCCGACCGCGGCCTGTCCTGTTTGCTTCCAGTTCAGCCATGGCGCTGTGACGATGCCGAGCCGGTGTCCATTTTGATGAGGCAGCGGATCGACGGCATCAAGTATCACCCCGATGGCGAGCGGCGGACCCAAACCCCACAGCCTGCCCCGCCACATGCGACAAATGCCGCCAGCACAACCTATTGCATCGTCGCGCGTCCCAGCGGATTCGGCCCGCGGTCGAACTCGTGCAGGCAGTCCGCCGAACAGGGCGGCCCCGGGCCGCTCAACGAGAGCGTCTTCGGAGTAGGCGCTGGCGGTCATTCGAGGACCTTCGCCGGACCCTCCGGCCCGCTGGAGCACCATAATTGTCCCCCAAACCGCTCGTTCGTCTTCCGAAGAGCGGCAGCAAACCGAGGTGCGGCGCGCGCATTTGCACGGATGGTGGTCATATCTAACCCCCGGATTCCTCGGGCGTTATGCATGTTCGATACCCCCGTTTGACCCAATCTTTGTGCCATTTCGGTGTTTTTCGCCCTTCTCTGGCACAAAGAAATACCGCCGTGCCCGCCGTTCTCCCTCGGCCCGGACCCGCCCCTCATCCACCAGCTCCGCCAGCGTCCGCTGGACCTTCCGCCGGGCGATCTCCAGCCCGATCCGCTCGTGGATCTGCCCGATGGCCGCCTCCCGGTAGATCTTCAGATCCTGAAGGATCAACTCCCTCAGCCGGTGCTTCTCGATTCCCTTGAGTGTCGTGCCCCCCTTGAATTCCAGCCGACGAAGCACCTTTGCGTCGACGAAGTACTCTGTCCCCTTGGTCCGCCCTCGGCTGCTCACGAGTCCCCACTTGCGCAGCCCGCCGAGCCAACGCTTGAGGTCATCGGCACTCTTCAGCGCCAGTGCCTTCTGAATGTCGACCGCCGTAATCGCCTCGTGTTGGGCGATCAACCCAAGCGCGATGAGTTCCCGCTGCGTGGGCTGGAAGGTCTGCTCGACCTTGGCCATGAAGTCGACGACCTCCGGCTTCAAGATTTGCTTCTGCACCGCGACCACAACCCGATCGTTGCCCTCGGTGACCTGCGGCACCGGGCGACCGCTCGACAGCAGCACCTCGTACATCCGGTCGAATCCGCTCCCCTCCCGCTCCATCAACTTGAGATCGTAGAACACCTTTGCCAGGTGCGGGTTCCGCTGGGCCGCCACGTGCAGGATGTTCTGAGGCGTCACGCCGACGGGCAGCAGCCCCGGATTGTGCACGTCCATCCGGTCACGGTAGAGGTTGATGAAGATATCCCCCCGCTGCGTGTACGCTCGATGCACCAGCGCGTTGGCAAGCAGTTCGCGGACGACCACCTCCTCGTAGTGCGGCACCGTCTTGCGAAACAGGCCCGCCGGCATCTCGTAGCTTTCCCGCCAGTCGGGCACTTGGTGCCAGACCGCAGCGATCAGTTCCATCGGATTCAGGTCGTACTCGTCCCATGTAAACTTACGGACCTTTCGCCCCCGCTCATCGTACTTGATGCACTGAATCGACGGCGCGTAGAGCAGCGCCGCTCGATCCACGCGTCTGCCGACCCACAGCACTCCGAGGCACGTCAAGCAGTCCTCCCGCACCATGAAGTAGTGTTGGAGAAGCTCCTGCTTCGACTTCTGCTTCACAAAGTCGGAGATGCGGTCCGAGGCGCGGACCTGGTCCACGAATGCGGCCAGTTTCCCCGCGTCGTACTGATCGGCCGACACCCGTCGTACCGGTTGAAGCTCCCAGACGAAGGACGCCCTATCCGCCATGAGCCGCATCAGGCCATCCCCGCGTACCGGGTGTGTTTCGTCGGACACACGGATGTAGAACCGCCCGTCCGAAGTGGACGCGATGCTCTGTTGGTTGCCGTAAACGCGGATTTCGACGTACTCGCCGCCGTTGCCCGCCTTCCGTTTCGTCGCGACGACGCCGACGTTGACGGTGATCTGCGGGATCCGCTTCTGGAGCCGTTCGGACAGACCGTCGGGGATGACCTGATCGGCCGGCGGTTCGGTGGCTCCATCCTCGATGCCGATCAGGATCATGCCGCCCGAAGCGTTCGCCAACCCCACACAGTCCGCCGCCAGCGCGGCGGCATCCTTGTGCTTGTCCAACACGTATCGGATGGACTTCAGGTCGAGTTGCTGCCCCTCCGCCTTCACACCGCCACCTCCTCCGGGACGATATCCAACTCGCTCATGTCCAGTTCGCCGGAGATGAGCTTCGGCAGGAGGAGGTAGCGGATTTGGCGCAACTCGCCGTCTTGCTCGGCCGGCAGATGATCTCTGCGGAAGATCGGCGCAGCAATGTCGGAGAACCGCTTCAAGGTCTTCGTGTTGGGCTGTGTGAAACGGAATCTGTTGAAGCGCTTGATGTACCCGCGCCGCACCTCCGTGACGATGGTCCTCCATTCATCCGGCGTCAGCAAGGCCTGGTCGCCGAGGGCCAGGTGATAGCGGATCTTCGGGTTGCGGGGGCGGCCATTCAACTCGCGCAGGAAGGGTGAGCCGGGCTGGAGGTCCTCGGCCGCCTCACCGAGGCCGTCGAAGAAGATCGAGTAGAGTCGGATGTCGCGATGGACCGCCGCCATGAAAAGCTCAAGCAACGGCTGGCCAAACGCCAGATAGGAGCCGTGGTTGGGGGTGGCCAGCATGACCAGGTCGGTCACGTTGCCCGGGTCCAGGCCCGGAGTCTCCAGGCAATGGCGACAGACCAGCCCGCCCATGCTCGTGGCGAGGAGGACGAACCGGGCGTCGGGCCGAAGACGGCGGAGGTCTTTGAGGCGATCCGACAGTCGCCGGCTGGCGGCGTCGATCGGCCCGTCGTTCGGATAGTCATAGAGGCCGACCTGCCAGCCCAGCTTCGTGAACGCCTTCTTGTACGCATCAAAGTTGCGCGAACTCGATTCCAGACCGTGGACTATGACGATCGTGCGATGGTCGGCCGCCCAGCCCGGCGGGAGCGTCAACTTGTATTGCTCCGGCCCCGGCGTCAGACCAAGGCTGTCGAGGACGCGGCGTCGAAGCCGACGGGACTCGCCGCTGTCGGTTCGGCGAATGGCCAGCGTGAGACGGTCCGGCGTGAACGTGACGCGGAGCCGATCCCGATACGACGAGGACCCGGCCAGCAGCAGGAGAGCCGCTCGCTCCACCGGGGTGATCTCCAGCTCTTTGCCCTGAAGGATCGACAGGTCGTACGGTTCGTCGAATGCGGCGCTCGCCTGGCGTGCGA
>CAYQDV010000318.1:0-3549 GCA_964416295.1 uncultured Planctomycetaceae bacterium | reverse complement strand
TCGATGCCCGTGGCGAAGGCGTGGCCCAGCCCGCGGTTTCCGGTGAAGCGGACGATGTGATCGACGCCGAGCTCGCGCGCCAGATCGACGGTGCGATCGGTGCAGCCATCGTCGATGATCATGATCTCGACCTGATCGATCCCGTCGATCTGACGGGGGATATCGCGCAGGGTGGCCGGCAGCGTCGCTTCCTCATTCAGACACGGGATTTGCACGATCAGCTTCATTGACAATCCGCGTCATCCGCAGCCCGGCGGCGGCGTCCCATCGCCCTATCGGATCGATCGGACGGCCGCTTTGGGCTCCGATATCGTACTCGCACGGGGCCGCGCCCGCGACGCGGCGGCCGACCGGCATGGCGTTCGGCTCGAATCGCCGCTATAACCCGGCCATGGCCGCGAAAGAAACCTTTCATCACCGGCGTCTGGCGTGCGGGATCGAGTTCGCCGCAGTGCCGATCGAGGGACGCCGGACGACGACTTTTTATCTCAGTTTCCTGGCAGGCATGGCCCACGAGCCGGCCGACCGTCTGGGGCTGACCCATCTGGTCAATGAGACGATCGACAAGGGCACGGAGGATCGGAGCGGCCGCGAACTGACGGACGCGTTCGATGCGATCGGGGCGCAGCAGAGTTCCCAGGCCGGGCGTGAGGCGTTTGCCGTTCGGTGCAGTTGTCTGCCGGAATACGCCGACGCAGCGCTGGGGCTGTGTGCCGAGATGCTGCGGCGGCCGACGTTTCCGGAAGATTCGTGCGGCGTGGCGATCGACCTTGCCCAACAGGAGCTTGTGGCCCTTGAGGACGAGCCGGATGAGTTATCCCGCAGGCTGATGGCGCGGCGGGCCTATGGCGAGCGGCTGGGGCGGCACGCCCTGGGCACGCGCGAGACGCTGGAGCGGATCGGGCGCGACGACATCGTGGCGTTCTGGAAGACGCATTTCGCCGCCTCGCGGATGCTGGTGGCCGCCGGCGGCGCCGTGGACGCCGACCGCTTCGCAGACGCGCTCGAGACCCATTTTGCCGCATTCGGGAACGGCGCTTCGCGGGGGCCGGACCGCTTTCCGGTCGAATTCTCGCCGGGTCGGCATCATCACCAGAAGACGCTGGAGCAGGAATACATTTTGATGGGCTGGCCGGGCGTCGAGATCACCGACGAGGACCACGCCATCGAAGAGGTGATGCTGGGCGTGCTCAGCGGCGGCATGAGTTCCCGTCTGTTCACCGAGGTCCGCGAGAAGCAGGGCCTGGTCTATTGGGTTGGGGCGTGGAACGAGCACCCCCGTGGGGCCGGAATGCTCTTCATGGGGGCGTCGACGATGCCGGCCCGGTGCGACCAGACGTTTGACACGCTGCTTCGCGAGGTGGACCGCTTGGCCGAAGACATCACCGAGGAGGAACTGGCCCGCGCAAAGGTCGGCATTGCCGCACGCCGGGACACGCACGGCGATACGACACTCTCGCGCGTGGCGGAACTGTTGCAGGACCTGTTTCACTTCGGGCGGCCCGTGCCGCATCGCGAAAAAATCGAACGCATCCTGGCGGTGAAGACCGCGGACGTGCGTCGTTATCTGGAACAGCATCCGCGAGACCGGCTGAGCGTCGTGACGCTGGGGACACGGGCGCTGAGGAGCGGGGATAGCGAATCGCAAAAAAACGGGGCGCGAGGGCCGAAGTGAGCAAAGGGAACGGGTTTTCAGAGCGTGTCCTGGCGAACGGGTTGCGCGTCATCGTGGAGCCGATGGCGAATGTCCGCTCGGCGGCGGCGGGGTTCCTCGTGCGGACGGGTGCGCGGGATGAAGTGCCGGAGCTGGCGGGGGTGTCACACTTCCTGGAGCACATGTGCTTCAAGGGCACGCCGAATCGGGACTGGCGACAGATCACCGTGGATTTCGACAAGCTCGGCAGCACCTACAACGCCTACACCTCCAAGGAGCGGACCGTCTATTTCGGATGGGTCCGGGCGGACGATCTGGAGAAGCAGATCGAACTGCTGGCGGACATGATGCAGTCGGTCATCCCCTCGGAAGAGTTCGACATGGAAAAAAAGGTCATCCTCGAGGAGATCGCCATGTCGGACGACCAGCTCGATCGCCACGTCTATGATTTCATCCATGAAAGAATCCACGCGGGCCATCCGCTGGCATGGCCGGTTCTCGGAACGGCGCAGACCGTCGGCGACCTGACCCGCGACCGGATGCGGGCCTACTTCGACGAGCGGTATCACGCAGGGAACATGGTGCTGATCGTCGCGGGGGCGATCGAGGCGGAGGCGGCCTTTGCCATGGCCGAGCGGGTCTGCGGGGACCGGGCCGGAGGATCTGCCCGGCCGGAGCGGACCGCACCGCCGCTCCCGGGCGACGGCACGGCCGTTCAGCAGATGGATCGCTTTCAGCAGCAGGCCGTGGCGCTGATCTTCGCCGGGCCGTCCTCGGCCGATAAGGACCGCGAAGCGGCGAGCGTTCTGGCGTCCATCCTCGGCGGGCACAACTCGCGCTTTTACTGGAACATCGTTCAGGCCGGGGTGGCGCCCTACGTCTGGGCCGGCCGTCTCGATTACAGCGACCATGGCCTCCTCGTCGTGTGTGGTTTCTGCGAACCGGATCGGGCCGAGGCGGTTTTCGATGCCATGCGCCGCGAGATCAAAAACGTGGTCGACTCCGGCGTGACCGATGACGAGGTTCAGATGGTGAAGAACCGGGTCCGCACCGGCCTGGCGGCGGAATCCGAATCGCCCTATCACCGGCTGACCCAGATGATGCAGGACATCGACGTGCTCGGGAATCCGCGAACGGTGTCGGAGCGGCTGGCCCGGATCGATGCCGTGACCGCGGCTTCGATCCGCGATCACCTGATTCGATGGCCGATGAACGATCCGGGGTTTCTCGTGAGCGTGGGTCCAAGAGACTGGCCGGCGTGACGGCCCGGAGCCGCGCCCGGCGGCCTGCGTCCGATACCGACCGGACGACCGAGCCGACTGCGTATTGGATCGGGGTCGCCCGACAATACGTACGGGCGATGGCACGGTTGACCGATTCGTGTGTAGAACAGGTCAGTGCGAGCGGCGCCCTGAAAACAGACCGTTTCCGGGAGCGACTCAGCGGGGTGCGTGTTGTCCGATATGCCAGGCAAAACGGTGGACTCGAACCTGGCGGGGCCGTCGGATACTCCCCCGATCCCATTATCGGATGCTTCGTCTTCACCCTCTGATACTGCGACAAGCCCGAGCGTCAACGGGGTACCGGGGCCGGTTCCGCCGGGGGCGTCCTCTCCGCCCGTCGCCCCTGCCACGCCGGTCCGTCCGCTCTGGCTCGGGATCGGCCTGATCTTGGTCGTGGTCGGTGCGCTTGTGGCGCTCGTTCCGGAAGACGCAGTCGCGCGGATCATTTCGGAAGACGCGTGGTCCCACGTGTTGGCGTGGGCCGATCAGGCGTGGCTCGGACCGTGGGTGAGATGGCTTGCGGCGGGGGGGTTCGTCGTCGTCCGCGGGGGGGTCCTGCGCTTCACCGTGCGTTTTTTTCTTTATCACACCGCGCCTCTCTCGCGTGGCGAC
>CAYQDV010000317.1:0-3555 GCA_964416295.1 uncultured Planctomycetaceae bacterium | reverse complement strand
GCATCCGACGAGACGAGTTCAAAACCATCGGACTGAATCTCCTTCGTGACCTGATCCCGCCCCGCTCGAACATGCCCTCGAACCCAGTCGTTCGCCGCGTCGCCTTCGCGGTCGAAGTCGATGAGGATGAGTTGCCCACCGGGGCGGAGGGCACGGCGAACCGTCTGCATATAGGTCCGCGGATACTCGAAGTGGTGATAGGTGTCGCAGATGAAGGCGACATCGATGGATTCCGGAGGCAGGTCGACCGAGTCATCGCGGCAGCGAACCGTCACGACCTGATCCAAGCCCGCGGCCTCAGCCCGTTCTTGAATGTACTGAAGGAACCGTGGCGCGATGTCGACGGCGTAGACGCGACCGGTGGGGCCGACGGCTTCGGCGAAGAGCTGGATGAACAGCCCGGTGCCGGCGCCGACGTCGGCGACGGATCCTCCGGGACGCAGTCCGACGGCCTGAACGATCTCCTTCCGAAATCTGAAGATATCCCGGCTTTCCACTTCAAACCGGCTGACCCACTCGTCGACCTTCAGATCGGGGTCCTTGAACCGGTCGTTCAGACCCGACCGGACGCCGGTCTGATGGGCTCCACTGATGCAGCTCAGCAACAGACAGACTCCGGGTGCCAGTATTGGCAGAGATCGACCTTTTTTCCACATGGGTTATTTCTCCTTGAGTTCCAGGGCGCCGTTCCAATCATCTTCCGGCGGAAAGGTCTTGTGTTCCCGACAGGCCTCGATGTAGCGGGCGGCGCCGGCGTCGTCGGGCTTCCGAGCGAGCAACCGGGTAAAGTGCACGATGCACTCGTCCCATTTTCTGTCCTTGTAGAGTTCCACGCCGGCCTCGAAGCGTTCGATATACGCCTGCTGCCCGTCGCCCAGTTCGCCCTTTCGGCAGACGACCTCAAACACGGGGACGGTGAGGGTTTTTCCCTTGACCTGGAGATCGGCGAGATATCGGAATTCGTAGGCGTCCTCGACCTGGCGTCGGGTGGCGTCGGAGATCATGATGCCGGTGCCGAAGACCTTGTTGGCCGGCTCGAGGCGGGCGGCCAGATTCACGGTATCACCGATGACCGTATAGTCGGCCTTTAATTCAGATCCGAAATCTCCATTCTTACAGACGCCGGTGGCCAGTCCGGCCCGCATCCGAAGCCGCCGAAAGACTGCGGCGCCCGGACCATGATCCTGTTCGGACTTGAGATCCTCCAGGGCCTGCATGGCATCCAGGGCGGTGGCGCAGGCGTTCGCGGCGTGGTGAGTCTGCGGATCAACCGAGGCATTAAAGAAGGCCATGATGCCGTCGCCCATGAACTTGTTGATCAGACCCCGCCGGCGCCAGATGACCTCGGACATCCTCTCCAGATACGTGTTCAGCACGTACTGGATCGTTTCGTCATTCTCCTGTTCGCTCAACGTGGTGAAGGCGGCCAGGTCCGTGAACAGACAGGTCACTTCGCGCGATTGAACGCTCTTGAAGAGCCGGGCGGCCTCCGGGCTTTCGGCGATCCGGGCAGCAATCGCCGGAGACGTGTATTGCCCGAGCTGCTTGGAAAAAAAACGCCGTTCGCGTTCGGCCGTAAGCTGTCGAAACAGCGTCACCATCGCCCAGGTGACGGACGAACTGACCAGAACCGCGCCCAGGGTGACCCACTGGTCGTAGTGTGCGAACACGACATATATGTCGACCAGCGTGTAGACCGCCATGATTCCGAGCGTGAGCAGAAGCGTCAGGCGCGGGCCGCCGGTTGCGGTCAGACCGGCGATGATCACGCCGATCAGAAACACGATCGCCACCTCGACGGCTCGCGGCGCCCGTGCCACCGGCCGCTTCTGAAGGAGGGTGTTCAGCATGTGGGCATGGCACATCACGCCATTGGTGATCGGATCGATCGGCGTCGAAACAATGTCTCCCAACGCCGTGGCAGCGTAGCCCAGAAACACGATCTTGCCGTGGAGTGGGCCGGACAACTCCTCCTTCAGGGAACGGACCGATGCCCGCAGGCGCTCGTTCGCCGCCCGCAGCGCCGGAATCTCGTCAGACAGCAGTCGCTCCGCATGGAGGAAAGCCTTCGCTTCGGCGTCGGGCTTCCGCTGCTCGTCCGACATCTCCTCGCGGATCTCGCTGCATGTCAACTCGACCATCGAGGCCGCTTCAGCATGAGACCGTGCGATCCGTTCGCGAAGCGTGCCAAGCTCCGCCTCCATGCTTTCGAACGCAGCGGATTCGTCGCGCTGTTCCAGCCGCGCCCGGTGAATCGCGCGTGCCAGGTCATTCATGCGATGAACCGCCGTGCGATAGACCTCATCGCGACCTCCCTTTGTCACGCCAACGACCTCTGCATATCGTAATTTGATGGCCGTCTCGTTGTCCCGGATCTTCCGGCGAGCATCGACGACGGCCCAGAGCCTGGCCGCGGAGATATGGGGGAAGTCCCGCCCGTCACGCCAATACTTCGCGTCCCTGGCCCAGTTGATCACGGCCTGTCCGTCCCGATCCAGCGGAATCACCCACGGATCGCCTCCCCGCGGATCGGGAAACCGCACCGTGTGGTCGGGGCTGATCTCGATCCGGTCGTCGGCCACGCCGAGAATCGCACACGCCATCGCAAGACTGAGGTGCTGGACGATTCTGCCGCGGTATTCGATCGCGAGAGGAATGCGTCGGACGGTGGTGTCGATGTCCGGGTCGAAGTTGACCGCTCCAATGCCCCGGGCGGCCTCGACAAACCTGAAGTACGGAGGCTCGGCACGGACAGCCCTCTGGATGACGCCGGGCGAGCGCTCGGGTGCGGCCGCCGAGCGCCGGCGCACGGCCGCCAGGCCGCGCTGCGTGCGGTAGGCATCCAGGAGATCCTCTCGGTCGGCACTGCGGCGGCCGACCTGATCGCGCAGCACGGCGGCCGCGATCTCTTTCCAGCCGAGGCCGGGGCTTTCCGCCAGGATCGCGCCGACACGTTCGTTCGCTACGTCTGTCTTCACTCCGGCAATCACCGCAAAGACCGCGTCTTTCGAAGCCTGGAGCCGGCGGGCCAGTTCGCCCTCGGTCAGCGTGAAGTCTTCCAGAAGCATCTCGCGGATGCGCTCGCGAAGAAGGCTCTGCTCGATCCGACGCTGTTGTCGGGGAGTACCGGCCAGTCGGAGGCGTTCGAGGACGTCCGACTTCGTCAGACGCGGGTTCTGCTCGTACCATTGCCGAATGCGCACGCGCGACGGGTCGGGATCGCGCGGCCCGACCGTCCGCATGTGCATCGAGATGAAAACACTTTCGGCGGACCGGATGGCGTCGGCGAGTTCGAGATCATCGTCCACGATGCTGTTCTCGGAGAATTCGCCTTCCACCAGCGGGTGAGGTTCGATGTCCACGTCTCTCGAAAGGCGCGGGTCATCGAAGGTCGGCCGCTGGCGGTCGTCCAGCAGGAGGTCGATGGCGATCATGGACGCGCCGAGTTCGTGGAGCACACGCACGACGGCGGCGGTGTCGCGGCGGGGCCACGGCCAGCGCCCGACGCGGTCCAGCGAATTATCGTCGATATCGACATGCACGATACGCGAGTCA
>CAYQDV010000316.1:0-3572 GCA_964416295.1 uncultured Planctomycetaceae bacterium | reverse complement strand
CAAGCCACGTAGGGTGGGCGTTGCCCACCGGGACGGATGGCGCCGTGATCGAACGAGTGGTGGGCAGTGCCCACCCTACGGGAGCCTGCAGGATGATGACACCGAGTCTGCCCGACAATTCGCGTGAGCCGCGCCGCCGGAACAGGCCGGGCCGTGGCTCCCAGCGTCGGGAGTCGCCCGGCGCGCCGCCACCGGGGCGCTGGGCGGCGGCCCGCTTGCTGCTCACCATCCTGGCGACGGTCTTCGCCGTCGAACTCCTGGTCATGTTCCTGCTGCCGGTCCTGCTCCCCGCCGGTGTTGGCGCCTGGGTCGAAGCCTTTCTGGATGCGTCTCTGCTGGCCGCCCTCGCGGCGCCGATCCTCTGGGGGCTTCTCGTCCGCCCGCTGGAGTCAGCGGTCGGACAGCACAAAACGCGGTTCGACGCGATCATGAACGCGGCGGCCGACGGGCTGGTGGTCATCGACAAGCACGGCACCGTCGAGGTCGTCAACCCGGCGGCGGAAGAGATGTTCGGCTTCCGGTCCGACGAGATCGTTGGCAAGAACGTGAGCACGCTGATGCCGCCGCGATACCGTGAACAACACGACGACAACCTGCGGCGCTGCGTGCGGACGCGCGATGCGACCTTCCTCGGCCAGCGGCGGGAAGTGGTCGGGCAGCGGCAGGACGGCTCGATCTTTCCACTCGAGATCAATGTGTGCGAGGTGTCGTTCGAGCGCCGGACGTCCTTCGCGGCGATCGTCCGTGACATCACCGACCGCCGACGGGCGGAAGCGGAGATCCGATCGCTGGCGAAGTTCCCGGCTGAGCAGGTCAACCCCGTGATACGGGTCGATTCGCTCGGGATGATCGTGTACGCGAACGATGCGAGCATGCCCCTGCTCGAGTCCTGGGGCGTCCGGTCGAGAGAGCCGCTGCCCTACCGTTGGCGGCGGCTGGCGACAGAGATCTATGCGGCCGGCACCCGGCGTGATGTGGAAGAGCCGTGTGGAGATCGCGTCTTCGCACTGGCGATCGTGCCGGTGGAGGATGCCGATTACATCAATCTGTATGGTACGGACATCACGCATCGCAAGCGGGTTGAGCGGGACCTGCAACAGCACGCGGCGGCGCTGGAGCGGGCCAACGAGTCTCTGCGCGTCGCGAATCACGCCGCCGAGGCCGCCAATCGTGCGAAGAGTGAGTTCCTCGCCAACATGAGCCACGAGATTCGCACGCCCATGACCGCCATCCTGGGATTTACCGAGAACCTGCTCGACGCGGAGCTGGCTGAGTCGGATCGCCGGCAGGCCATCCACACGATCCACCGCAACGGCACGCATCTTCTGGAGCTTATCAACGACATCCTCGACCTGTCCAAGATCGAGGCGGGCAAGATGGATGTGGAGCGTCTGCGGTGCGCGCCGTGTGGCCTCGTGGCCGAGGTCGGCTCGCTGGTTCGCGTCCGAGTCGAGGCGAAGAAGCTGGCGTTTGACGTCGAGTATGTCGGGGCGATCCCCGAAACGATCCGGACCGACCCTACGCGGCTGCGGCAGATTCTCATTAACCTGATCGGCAACGCCGTCAAGTTCACTGAGACCGGCCGTGTCCGCCTGGTCGTTCGGTTTCTGGAAGCGGATCCGGCCATGTTGCAGTTCGACGTCGTGGACACCGGCATCGGCATGGACCGGCAACACGCTGCTGAACTCTTCAAGCCGTTCACGCAGGCCGATTCATCGACGACGCGAAAGTTCGGCGGGACGGGCCTCGGCCTGGCGATCAGCCGACGGTTGGCTCAGATGCTGGGTGGGGATGTTAGTCTGGTCGATACGCAGCTTGGGGTCGGAACCCGCTTTCGCGCCACCGTCGCCACCGGTTCGCTCGACGGCGTGACGATGCTCACGGACCCGGCGACTGCGACGGCGATCGGCCAAAGGCACGCGCCGGCTCGGCGCGACGGGGGTGACGGTGTGCATTTGCGCGGTTGCCGCATCCTCCTGGCCGAGGACGGGCCGGACAACCAGCGGCTGATCTCGCACGTCTTGCGCAAGGCGGGCGCGGAGGTCATGGTGGTCGAGAATGGACAACTCGCAGTGGACGTCGCTCTGGCGGTTCACGAGGTGGGCGAGCCGTTCGACGTCATCCTCATGGACATGCAGATGCCGGTCCTCGACGGCTATCAGGCGACGGCGGCGCTGCGGAACAAGGACTACATCGGCCCGATCATTGCGCTGACGGCCCACGCCATGGCCGGCGACCGCGACAAGTGCCTCCAGGCCGGTTGCGACGACTACGCGACCAAACCCATCCAGCGCAAGAAGCTGATCGCGACGATCCAGGCACGGCTGCACGCCGACACCGTCGCGTGAAACGCGGATCACCTGCTGCTGCGCCGGGCGCTGTGCCGAGAATGTCTTCTCGGCACGGGATTCGCGATTGCCATCCGGTTCGGACCGAGAAGAGCCGTGTAGGGTGGGCATTGCCCACCAGAGAGTTGGCGCTGCGACCGAACGGGTGGTGGGCAGTGCCCACCCTACGGGCGCTGAGTCACACCTACCCGGGAGACCGTGTGCCGGTGCTTGTCGCCTTCTCACCCTCCAGCGGGCGCCCGGTGGCTGGCTGGCTGGCAGGCCAGGAGTCGGGGCTTGGCCTCGAGGAATTTATCGCTGTGGCGCCGGGCCCGAAGGGTAGGGAACGACGGGCCATACGCCGGGACCGCACGAGCCTCGAAGTATGAACGTTGTCGGACGATTCGCACCATCACTTTGCTTAATCGGACCGCGAGACCGTCCGATTGGCGAGATCGAACGGTCCGGCACACGCTCCTGTACAATGCCCCCATGAGGGCGACGCTCATCATGCTGGCGATCGGGGACCTGGCGGTCATGGTGGTCACGGCCGTCACGGGCCTGATGGTGACCGGGATGGACGGCTGGCGGCGCCATTTCCTGCTCGGCCTGCTGACGGCCCTCTACACCTGTCTCGTCCACGTCGTGGCGTTTATGTACTTCGTCGTGTCGGGCAAGATCGTCGAACAGGCCGTCGGGGCGGGGCAGGCCGTCCGAGACGACCTGCAACGGGTGATCGCGCTGAAGTCCAAGGCGCTGCTGGCGAGTTTCGCGGGGATCGCCGCGATCATCACCGCCGCCGGGTTCGGGGCCGCGATCGGCTCGTGGGTCGGGCCGACGGCGCACCTGGTCGCCGCGTTTTCGGCGATTCTCATCAATGCTCTCGTCTTCATTCGACAGTTCACGTTGATCGAGCGCAACCGGCGTCTGTTTGACGGCATTTTCGACAAGGCCGGCGAACCCCACCCCGGCGTTTGACCGCCGCGCAGGTCCGATTCTATAATCCGCGCGTGCCACTCGATCCTCCGCTTCATCGCGATTCACCCGCGGGACGCTGGCTTGCCGTCGGCGTCGCCGGCTGGCTGGCGTGCTGTGCCGGGCCGCTTCGCGCCGGCCCGCCGGCCGCATCCCGCCCCACCTCCCGGCCCGCGGCTGCGACTCAGCCGGCGCCGTCTCTGTCGCTCGCCCCGCAATACGCGCTGCGCGGAGACTATGCAGACGCCGGGGCGCTGTGCTAGTCCGTTC
>CAYQDV010000315.1:0-3592 GCA_964416295.1 uncultured Planctomycetaceae bacterium | reverse complement strand
GGTGACACCAATAGCTGGTCCGGGCGACTGGCTGTCGACGTGACGATCCTGGCCGAACCGTGGCCGGGGTTGTCGGGGGTGCGACGCAGCGGCATGATTGCCGGCGACGCCGTTTGCGTGACCGGTCGCCTGGGCGGGAGCCGCATCGGGCACCACATGGACTTCCTTCCGCGCGTCTTCGAGGCACGCAGCCTGCTGACGACGCACGGCTCGCGAATCCACGCCATGATGGATCTCAGCGACGGCCTCTCCACGGATGCCGGTCGCATGGCGCGGGCCTCAGGCGTTGGCATCGACTTCGACGCCGATGCCCTGGCGACTGTGGCTTCAGACGCGGCGGAGACGGCGGCCGGCCGCGACGATCGAAGCGCCCTGGACCACACCCTCAACGATGGCGAGGATTTTGAATTGTTGTTCTGCGTTGCGCCGGAGGCCCTGGGGGGCGAGGCCGGCAATGGCGGCACCTGCGTCGGCGATCGCCACGTTCTCAATGCTTCGGCCGCCGGAATCGGGTCGGTGGAGTTCACCGTGGTGGGTGTGGCCGTCGAGTCGCCGGGCTTGCGGTTGGTCCGTGCCGGCGCTGCTCCGCAACCATTAGAGCCCCGAGGGTGGCAACACTTCATCGCATGACCGGCCGGACCATCGAGATCGAATCGCGCAGTGTCGAGGAGACCGACGCCATCGGCCGAACACTCGGACCCGTGCTTCAATCGGGCGACGTCGTCGCGTTCGTCGGTCCGCTCGGCTCGGGAAAGACGCACCTGGTCAAGGGCGTCACCGCGGGCCTTGGCGTGCGCGACACGGGGATCGTCAACAGTCCGACCTTCACCCTCGTCAACGAATACCACGGCCGGTTGCATGTCTGTCATCTGGACGCCTATCGGCTTACGGATGCCGACGCCTTCCTCGCGCTCGGCGTCGACGAAATGACCGACGGGCCGAGCGTCGTCCTGATCGAATGGGCCGACCGCGTCCGCGCCGCGATCGCTCCGCGGGCGCTCTGGGTCGAGTTGGCGGTGACGGGCAAGACCCATCGCCGGATCACCCTGCGGGATCTCACACGTCCGTCGCGCTGGGCATCGCGCCTGTCCAGCGAGCTGTTCTCCGGCGCGCGATAGGCGCACCGGGCAGCCTCCGCGACGCGCTGTCCCGCGGCGTCGTCGTGAACGTCGACTCCAGTGCAACTTGGTGTTGAACAGACATTCTGCCCGTCCTCGTCGATACCACTCGGTCTGTGGTCTGACGATGCGTCGGAGGAGCGCATTGGGAGGGCGGCACCCCTGGCAGTACTGACGCGCTCCCGTCGCTTACGCGGTGATCAACCGAGCTGTCCGGCGGAGTAGCAAGGCTGGCATTGGGTGACGTAGTCGCCAGACGATATTGATCGGCCGGTTTCCATCGTGCGATTCGTAGTCGGCCGGCCCAAGGAAGTAGTATGGCGCGGCCAGGTTGTTGGTGCGCTTGTGCTCGCGGACAAAAAGCAGGATCGTGTGGCCGTGGTCGGTGTGATGGATGTAGCGCAGACCGGTCGGCGACTCCACGGACGTCGTGTTCTGTGATTGCCAGTGGAACAGCCGGTTGTTGATCGCATAGTCGCGATACATCGTCGTCGGCGAGTAGTCCTTCTCCGTCTTGTCCAGCGTCACAAAGAAGGCATCTACCTGGATGGCAGCAAGGTGAAGCACGCCCTCTCGCATCTGGGGTCGCGACTCCAACGTCCAGTGTCCGAGCCCAGCAAGGATTTCGTCGCGTGTATACAACGCATGCGGCGTAAGCGGGCACGGAAAGTGCAAGCGAAGTTGCGGCGGCGCCGAGCTGATTTGCTCCAGCTTGTACCGCAGCAGTTCGGCGAGCTCGGATTTCAACGTCGGATTCTGCCGCAAGCGGCGCTGCCCTTCCTCGATCGTCGCCGGTCGTCGATCTGCCGGCCACAGTGAAAGGTGCAACATCGTGAGCATACGGCTCAAAAGCGGGTCGTCTTGGTCGATTTGCAGGCTGTCTCGCGTCAACACCGCGAGCAACCGCTGAATCTGCTCAGCGCTGCCCGTGTGCTGAATCCGACGAAGCCCCTTCGTCAGCGCCGCCTCATCTGGATCAGCGAAGCCGTCACGCACACCTGCGTCAGCACACAGCCGACTCCAACTTGTCCGGCGGTAGACGTCGTCCAAATCGAGCTTGAAGAACTCCATAAACTGTTTCAACGACGGGGCTCGACCAAGTCCTTCCGCGTAGCTCGTCAGTTCGGCGATGAGCGTATCCCGCGATTGTCGCACCGCTCGGCGTACGTTCTCCAGCACGTATTGACGAGCCTGGCGCTCCAGTTGGATCGTGCAGCCGGCGGGCAAACGCGTGAACTCGTCTTCGATTTGATCGACCAGCGACTTCTCGCGGTCGGCAAGCAGTGCGCAAAACCTCAGGTCCCAACGGAAGTTTCGGTGTGCCTGCCCGACGAAATCAAGCACCGTGAGGCAATCCTTGCCATCGCACAGGCGCAATCCTCGACCGAGCTGCTGCAAGTACACCGTCAAGCTCTCGGTCGGCCGCAGGAACAAGACAGTATCCACCTCGGGGATGTCGATACCTTCGTTGTAGAGGTCGACGGCGAAGATGAAGTTGATCTCGCGCCGCACGAGGCGGTCCTGCACCGTGCGCCTCTGCTCAGGCGGCGAATCTGCCGACAGAGCCTCAGCCGGAATGCCGGCGCGACGGAACAGCTCGGCCATGTAGTTCGCGTGGGCGATGCTGACACAAAACCCCAGCCCACGCGCCAATCGCGGGTCGAGTAGACGCGCACGGACCTTGTCGATGACTAGCCGCGCGCGGATGTCGTTGCCGGTCAACTTGCGATCGAGTTCGCCAACGTCATATCCACCGCGCTGCCATCGCACATCGCTCAGATCCACCGCATCCGTTATTCCGAAGTACTGGAACGCACTCAAGAGTTTTCGATTGATGGCATCGGGTAGCCGAATCTCGGCCGAGATGTGCCCGCCGAAGTGCCTCAAAATATCAAGGTTGTCCGTTCGCTCCGGCGTCGCGGTCAGGCCCAGAAGGACCTTCGGGCGGACGTGCCCCAGCAGTTCCTCGTAGCTCGCGGCTGCGGCATGATGGAACTCATCCACGACGACATAATCGTAGTGATCCGGCGCCACTGAGTTCAGAGCCCGCGAGTTGTAACTCTGGATCGAGACGAAGAGGTGATCAAGTTGGGCCGGCTGACGACCCCCAACGAGGAGGTCGCCGAAATTGTGGTCGCGCAGCACAGCTCGGTATGCGTACAGACTTTGCCTGAGAATCTCTTCGCGGTGAGCGACAAACAGGAGGCGCGGCCGGCGCCGGTTTGCAGGCGATGTCTCCGTACACCACGTGCGGTAGTCAAATGCCGTGATCATCGTCTTGCCCGTGCCTGTCGCCGCGACAATGAGGTGTCGGTTCCGCCGTTGCACGTTGCGTTCGGCGCTGAGTCGCTCCAGGATCTCCGCTTGGAATCCAAACGGCCGGAGATCGAACACATAGCGGCTTTCGCCTCCCGTGGCTCCTGTTCGCTCCTGCTTCAACGCGGCCTGCAGGCGACTGCGGTCCTCGTCACCGT
>CAYQDV010000314.1:0-3592 GCA_964416295.1 uncultured Planctomycetaceae bacterium | reverse complement strand
CGCCGGCGGGCGTGCCGCCCTGGCGGTCGCCCTGATGCTGACATTGGGTGCGTGCCAGACGCAGCCCGTCTCGATGCCGGGCATGTCGAGCGGGCAGACAGTGTCATTCTCGCAGCAGGTCCAGCCGATCTTCAACGAGCTGTGCATTACGTGCCACGTGACGGGCGGGCTGGCGGACCTGGAAGGGATCGCGTTGAAGCTGACGGCGGCCGAGTCGTTCAACCGGCTGGTGAACCAGTCCAGCGTGCAAGACACCAGTCTGACGCTGGTCGTGCCGGGCGACTCGACGAACAGCCTGCTCTTCAAAAAGGTCAGCTCGAACTCGCCGCCTGTTGGAGCGACGATGCCGCTGATCGGCCGGCGGCTCACGTCGGACGAACTCACCCTCATCCGCGACTGGATCGACCAGGGGGCGATGAACAACTGAGGCGACCTGCGTTGACCGTGCTGGACCGAGAGTCCGTTCTCGGTCCTCTTCACATGGGAATCCGTTCTCATGTTCTGTTCCAGCGGCGGGACCGGCCGGACTCACCGCGTGATGGAGAGGAGAGGAATCCTCTCAGAAGAAGTGTCGAGAAAGGATTCTCGACACAGCATGGGGTAGCGTCGGCCCCCCGTGGCCGACGAGGCCCGTCCGGTGGCCTCGCCTCCGCAGACGTGCGGCACGGGGGCCGGACGCTCCGGGAGACCGCCTGGACAACCCCACGCCGAATCTGTCATTCACGCCGTGGAGGGGCTTGCGGGGCGGGGGTGGATCGGCGATACTGCCGGCCGCGTGCAGGCGTGCGTTCTGCCGTTCACGACCCATACAAGGAGTTTCTGCCATGAAGCGATCCATCTACGTCGTCGCGTCGATATTGCTCTGCGCCGCTGCGGTCTCCGCGTCGGAGCGTCGCTACCCATTCAAACAGATCGAGCTGAAGAACGGGCTGAAGGTCATCTCGCTGGAGGACTTCTCGTGCCCGGTCGCGACGGTACAAGTCTGGTACCACGTTGGCTCCAAGGACGAGGACCCCAAGCGGCAGGGCTTTGCCCACATGTTCGAGCACATGATGTTCCGTGGGACCGACCGTCTCGGCCCGACCGACCACTTTGACAACATCCGCCGAGTCGGCGGCAACACCAACGCCTACACGACTTTCGACCAGACCGTCTATCTGGAGAACCTGCCGAGTAATCAGCTCGAGCTGGCCCTGTGGCTCGAGGCCGAGCGGATGGCATTTCTCAAGATCGATCAGGAGAGTTTCACGACCGAGCGCAAGGTCGTCGAGGAGGAGCGACGCCTCGGGTTGAACAGCCCATACGGGACGGTGCCCGAAAAGCTACTGGCGGAGTTGTATCACAAGCATCCGTATCGCTGGTCGACCATCGGCAGGATTCCGCACTTGCGGCAGGCGACCATCGACGAGCTCCAGGCGTTCTGGGACAAGTACTATGTGCCGAACAACGCTACGCTTGTCGTCGTCGGCGCGGTCAAGCACGCCGACGTGCAGCGGTTGGCACGGAAGTATTTCAGTTGGATTCCGCGTTGCCCGCAGCCGCCGCGCATTACCGTCCAGGAGCCGGAGCAGACGAAGAATCGGTCCGTCAAGTTGAAGGAAGACAAGGGTCCTCTGCCGATCGTCGGCGTGCTCTATCACACGGTTCGGATGGATCACCCCGATGCGCTTCCGCTGGAGATCCTGATGGGCGTGCTCGGCGGCGGGGAGTCCAGCCGGCTGTACGTCGACCTCGTCAAGGACCAGAAGATCGCACAGATGGCGCTGGCCGGAGCGTTCGGTCTCGAGCAGGACGGCCTCGCCGGAGCGGGGGGTATTCTGCTGCCGTTCGGCAACAAGAAGAAGCTGTTGCAAACGGTCAAGCGGCACATCCAGAGGATTACCGACGAGCCGATCACCAAGGCGGAAATGGAGAAGATGAAGAACCAGCTTCGCAGAAACGAAGTCGCCGGCGCCCTGACGGTATCGAGCAAGGCCGGGTTGCTGGGGCGTTATGCGGTTCTGTACGGCGACGCGGAGCGGGTCAACCGGCGGCTGGCGGCGATTGATGCCGTCACCATCGAGGACGTCCAGCGGGTGGCGAAAACCTACCTCAAGAAGTCCCACCGCACGAGCGTCCTGGTCGAGCCGAGCATCGGCGGCATCTTCAAGTCGTTGCTGGGCGGCGACAAGGACACTCAGACCGAGGAGACGCCTGTCGCAAAGACGACCGAAAACCGCGTGGCGACGCGCACGGGGCCCAAGGCGGAGGTCCAACGGCCGAAGGGTTTCCCCGACGCACCGCCGATCGCGAGCCTGCTGGACGAGTTTCCCGAGGTTCCGCACACCGATCGGACCCTGCCCAACGGCCTCCGCGTCGTCGTGGTGGGCAACCACGAGGTCCCGATGGTCACGTTCCGGCTTGGAATTCGCAGCGGAGCATGGACCGAAGACAAGCCCGGCGCAGCGAGCTTTGCAATGAGCATGCTGACGAAGGGCACCAAGACGCATGACGCCAAGGAACTGGCCGAACTGCTCGAAAGCAACGCCGTCAGCCTGTCTGGATCGGCCGGTATGGACACGGCCGGCGTCTTCGGGTCGGCGCTCAGGCTGAAGCTGGACCTGGCGATGGAGCTGGCGGCCGACGTGATCGAGAACCCGACCTTTCCGGAGGACGAGTTCGACATCATGAAGAAACAGATCACGATGGGGCTGATGATCTCGACGAAGACCCCCGAGTATCTGGCCGAGCGCGAGTTTCGGCAGCGGCTCTACGGCCCTCATCCCTACGCCCGGACCGCCACCGGCGAGCTCGACGACGTCGAGGCGATCGCGGTCGACGATCTGAAGCAGTGGTGGGGGCGGCACGTTCGGCCTGAAAACGCCGTGATGTATTTCGCCGGCGACATCACGCCGTCCGAGGCGTTTAGACTCGCCGAGAAACACCTCGGGAAGTGGAAGGTCAGCGGTGAGTTCTCGCCGCCGCCCGATCCGCAGGCGCCCGAGCGGCAGCCTACGCACATCTATCTCGTCAATCGGCCCGGATCGGTCCAGAGCCAGATCCGCGTCGGCCACCTGGGTGTGACACGGAAGGACTCACGATATTTCGTTTCGCGCGTGCTGAGCAACATCTTTGGCGGCGGGTTCAACAGCCGGCTGAACAAGGCGATTCGCGTCGACAAGGGGCTGACCTATGGTGCCGGAGGCGGCTTCCGTCCGCGGCGATTCAGCGGCGAGTTCCAGATCAGCACCTTTACCAAGACGCCCACCACGGCCGAGACGCTGCGGGTGATCCTGGACGAAATCCACAAGATGCAGGCCGAACCGCCGACCCCCAAGGAACTGACCGACACGAAGACGTACATTTCCGGCGCGTTTCCCGGGCAGCGTGAAACGCCGGAGGCGACGGTCGGCGACCTCTGGATGATCGAGACCCAGGGCCTGCCGGAGGACTATCTCCATCGATACCTCCGAGGTATCACCCACACGACGGCCGAGGATGTGGCCGAGGCGGCCAAGGCGATGATCGACGCCGACGAACTGACGATCGTGGTCGTCGGCGAGGCCGACAAGATCCGGGCCGGCCTCGAGGAAATCGCACCGGTCACGGTCGT
>CAYQDV010000313.1:0-3608 GCA_964416295.1 uncultured Planctomycetaceae bacterium | reverse complement strand
CCGTGATCGTCGGCGGTGTCGCGTCCACGTCGACCGACGCCACCTTGAGCGTCTTGAGTTCATTCACCCGCAAGCCGGTTTCGACAGCCGTGCGGTAGAGTATTGCACGGTCGTGACCGGGTACACCATATCGGATCGGACCCGCCTCAGTCACCGCGATCAGTCGCCGCAGTTCGTGCGGTTCGAGCGCCCGCCGGTCGTGGCGTCGGTCGGTCCGTGAGTTTTGAAGCGTGAGGCAATCCAACGGATTGTCTGACACACGGCCGGTCCGTTGCGCCCACCGACAAAACTGTTTGATCTTTTGCAGATAGTGGTTACTGGTTTTGATCGAGAGTCCGTCGGCTCGGCGCGCCGCCAGATACCGCGACACCTTATTGGCGTCGATATCCGGCCACCGCTCGAACCGGCAAGCGTTACAGATTGTCTTGACGCGCTTCACGGACAGGGCGACGTAACCCGCCGTCACACCCTTATCGGCCAGTGATTGACGCCAGTCCGCGACGTGCTCGGATAGCGGCCGCTTGCGGTGCTCTTCATATCGGTCCGTCATACCGGATTCGCCGCGTTGTGCGCGTCGATCCAATTCCGCCGCCTTTTGCAACGTCGCTGCCTTGTCGGTGTATCCCGGCACTCGCCGCCGCTTGCCGTCGCGGTCGGTGTGGTCGATATACCACTTGCGCGCCGTCCGCACCACCGTCGAGCCATCCGGCTGTTTCACCGTGTACCGTTGTCGATAAACCCTTGCCATTGCACCTAACCTTTTGCTCGACGCGGCCGCTTCACCGGCCGCAACTCCAGCCGATACCCGACGGCTCCGGCGATCTTCTGCGCCGTTGCGATCGTCATGTTATCCCGCACACCCGACGCGATCCGTTGGACGATCGAAACCTGAAGTCCCGCGTTTTTTGCAATCCGATAGATCGACAAGCCGGACCGCCGAATCGCGTCCCGGATATCCAGCGTAAGTTTCGGTTTCATGTTCGCACCTCAGTCGTATCGTAGTCCGCAAGGGGTAGACTGTCAACCCCTGATTCGCACGATTCTGCCAACCGATCCGCGTCCGCCCGCAGCACCGCCGCACGATCCGGCCGGACCCGCTCGCACCGATCGGCCAACCGCCTCAATTCGGTGACCCAATGGCCGGTCGTCCACCCCCGCGGTACAACGACACCCCCCACCTCGACGGCCTCGACCGACACCGGATCGGTTTTCAGTGGTCCGCCGAACCGCTCGCCGCGAAGATACTCCAATGCCGCACGATCGACGTGATCCAGCGGCAGGTCGATCACGTCGGTGTCCGGTCCGTCGACCGCGATCGCCGTAGTCGATTGACCCCCACCTAGAACACGTCCGGCCGCGCCGCGTCCCGTACAGGCGATCCTACGGCCTTGCATATCGCGGCTTTCCGGCCACTGAGGCCCCTCAGAGCACGATTGACCGGACGCGCCGTGTTTTGCAGCAGTCGCGGCCTGATTCTCTGGCGGGTTTCACGCTCGACTTGCGTGTCCCCTTGATGGAGACATCTTCCAAAGGAGACTTGATATGAATAGCGATCAAACACGGCGGAGTTTGGGGGATCGACCGGACACACCGGAATCCCATCTCGGGTGGCGTCGGCGTCGGAGTCCACGGCGGGGCCGATCCCGGATGTGGACGTGTGCGGGAGCGACGGGCTTCCTGCCGATGTGGGCCGCCTTGGCGATGCTCTTGTGCATGGGCATGGATTGTTTACCGGGCATGCCGAGTCCGTTACAGACCTGCAATTCGATCGTCGTCCCGCCGGACCGGCTCGGCATCACCTGCGTCCGGCCCGCCAACGGCGAGACCGGCGTACCCTATGACACCTCGATCGTGGTCGAGTTCAACCGGGCGGTCGATCCAGCCACGCTGGTCGGGTGGATCCGACCCCAGCTCGATGTTACGCAAAACTGGTCAAATAACAACACCCGTCTGGAATTGACGTTCGTCAGTCCGTTGCAGTCCGACACGACGTATGGAATCCGTCTGCAGTCCGCACGCACCGCCGACGGCAACGAGTTGTCCAACGCCATGGACGTCTGCTTCAGCACCGGAAACAACGTCAACTGCCCGGACCTGGCGCCGCAGGCCTGCCAACCCGTCGACGCGACCGATCCGAACGTGCCGGCGTTCGCTGACTACGCCTATACGCCGCCGTTCGCGGGCGACTCGATCTGGAACACACCGATCGGCGCCAACCCGGAGATCGACCCCGGGTCGAACGCCATGATAGCGCGGCTCACCCAGACGGCCGCCCAGTTCAGCGGCCTGTTTCTGAACGTCGTCGGCAGTGGCGTCCCGATCTACTTCGCCGACGCCAACACCCCGCGCGTCGACGTGCGGTTGACAGACCCGTTCGCGCCGCAGCCCGTCTTTCAGAACGTGCCCATTCCGTCCCACGCCGTCCCCGACTGCGAGGACGACAACTTCATGGTCGTGTTCGACACGTCGGCCGATCGGTTCTTCGACTTCTGGCAGGTGACGCGGAAGAACGACGGCACCTGGTCCGGCCCGCTGGTCACATCGATCTCGGCCTCCGGAGCGGGCGTTGGCGGGATTCGGGCGTCAGGATTCTCGCTGGCCGCCGGGCTCATCTGGCCGCACGAGCTACAGGCCGGTCAGATCAAGCACGCTCTGGTCTTCGCCTACAGCTTCACGCGGTCCGGCGCCTACAGCGCTCCGGCCATCAGTACCGACGGCGCGTTCAACGACTCGGCGGCGATCCCGCTCGGGGCGCACTTACAGTTGGATCCCGCGTTGAACCTCGATTCTCTCAACCTGACGCCGCATGAGCGGACCATCGCACAGGCCTTGCAGGAATACGGCATGTTTCTGGGCGACACCGGCGGCGAGGTCGGCCTGAGCGTGGTCCACCCCTACAGTTTTCGGGGGAATCCGTACCAAGGTCTGCTGCCGGCCGAAGCGGTCAATCAGCAGGCAGCCGGGGTGGTCCTGGACAAAATCCCCGCCGATCGATTCCGCGTCTTGAGGATGAACCTGATTCAGCGACCGTGACGTGCCGCAGTCCGTGAGAAAACCCGAGCGCCTGGATGATCAACAACCGGCGCCCGCCGGCGTCGATCATGCCGTGCCGCGGGATCGAGCGAGAGTTCGGATCGTCGGTGCTTGCCGAACCGAGCGCCTCTATGTGTCTTCCTTCTCAATCTCGTTGTCAGGCGGGAAGCGGCTGGCGAACGCTGCGGGTTGGGTGCCGTCCCCGTAACGCCGTGTCGCTCCCTTCTCGCTCGAACCGCTTCCAACCGAGACTCCAGGACGATATCATGCAGGCTGCGGCTGAGGTTCCCGCCGGTTGGCGGGGCGCTCGTTCGGTCAGCGCAAGCGGCCCAATGGGGCCACTCTCTCCTGGAAAGGAGGGCTGCCACGTCCACGAGGCCGCCGGACATCACGCAGCTTCTGGTCGACTCGCGCGACGGCAACCCCGAGGCCGTGGCCAAGTTGCTGCCGTTCGTCTACGACGAGCTTCATGCCCTCGCGGCCCGTCATCTGCGCGGTCAACCGCCGGGCCAGTCGCTCCAGGCGACTATGCTGGTTCACGAGGCGTTCCTGCGTCTGGTCGATCAGACAAAGAC
>CAYQDV010000312.1:0-3609 GCA_964416295.1 uncultured Planctomycetaceae bacterium | reverse complement strand
GATCCGCCAGCCCATAGGGACCGGCTCGGCGGATCGCGTCTGGACGGAGAGCTTTCCGTCTGTGCCCACCTCCGACGGCCTGTGGTGGGTGACGCACACCGATCCCCTGAAGCCGAAGATCTCGGAATTCGCCCTACCGCCGACACTGGACAGCACGGCGGACGCGGCGGACCCGGCGTATGCGGACCTGGATTACCAGCTTGCGGGCGTGCCCTACATCTCGCCGCCGCCTCCGGGCCAGCCGCCATACCAGAACACCGTCGCGCTCGACTTTGTGTTCTGGCTGGTCGGAGCGACTCAGCCCGAGGAGGAGGGTGACGATGAAGTGGCGGAGCTGGACGGCGCTGATCTGGATCCCTGACGAACCGCGGCGGACGAACATCAGGCGGCGACGGCCGGCGGCGAGGCCGGGCGTGCCGTCGGTGAATGACTGTCGGATCGCTACCGCGGTTGATTCGAACGCGCCTTGGCACGGCGATCGATCAGGGCCTTGTTTTTCCGAATCACGGACATCAGATTGTCGAAGTCCCGTCGGCGGTCATCTGCCCGCTTGGATCGGCTAGATTGATTCAGGCAATCTTCCGCGCGCCGGAGCCACTGACCGCCGAATCGGTCATGATCCTCGGTCCGTTGAAGGAGGTGCCACGACGCGAGCCTGACCTCGGTTTGGCTCAACTCGATTGCGTAATCGAGGCTGTCCGGATCGGACGCCAGCAGCGACGCGTAGAGGGCGTGCGCTTGAGTGAAAAGCCGCAACGCCTCGTCCCATTGTTCCAGCCTCTGGAAGCACCAGGCTTGATATCCACGGGCGAAGGCCTGGCTCTCCTGATGAGAGGGGTTGCCGGGATCGCGTGTTTGCAGTTCTTCAAAGATGGAGGCCGCCCGGGCGTACGCCGTTTGTGAATCCCGCCATCGTTCGTGGGAAAATGCCATCCGGCCTCGAAGGAGATAGGAGAAGGCCAGCAGACGGCGCCACTCAAGATCCGCCGGATCGAGTCTCGAACGGTGTTCGGCAATTGCGACGGCGGCGTCGCAGTGGCGGTCCGCCGCGTCGATACGCTCGTCCATATTGTAGTACAATTCGGCCAGCCGGTGGTGTGCGTCGTACTGGAAACGCTGGGTGAGGCGGTCCGGGTTGGGGACGGTCTCCCCGATTTCGAGGGCCTTTTCGAACATGATCGCCGCCTGATCCAGACGTTTTTCATCCCGCGCCACGCTGCCGAGCCTGAGGTGAGACCCCATCTGCAGCCCCGCCTGTGCGATTCGCGCGACGCGCTCCGCCTTCCGCCAGAGCACCGTCATACCCACCAGCGAGCCCAGCAGCAGGAGCACGAATGCGGCGGCGACAGAGGCTTGGACGCGGTAGCGCCGGAGTGTCTTTCGAAACAGGTAGAGCCTACTGTTCGCCTTGGCCCCGACCGCCTCGCCGGCCAGATAACGATCAAGGTCATCCGCGAAGCCCGCCGCCGACTGATAGCGGCGCGACTTTGCCTTCCGCAGAGCCGTCAGGATGATCGCATCGAGATCATCGTCAAGGTCCGCCGCCGACAGGTGCTGTTCGGGTGCCGCCACGGTGAGGGCCTTCCGCACGCCAATCGGTTCGCGCGTCAGGATGTTTTTTCGGACGTCGGCGATCGGTCCATCGACGGGGTACGGGAAGGAGCGGGTCAGGGTCTGAAACAACACCACGCCGAGTGCATAGACGTCGGTGCGAATGTCCACCTCGCCGTCGTCGCCGCCGACCTGTTCCGGGCTGAGATAGGGGGTGGTGCCGACGATCTGGCCGGGCAGCGACAGGGCCGACACGTCGCTGTCAAACTCCGATTCGGTGAGCTCCTTCGCCAGTCCGAAATCGAGGATATGGGGCTGTCCGTCGTCATCGACAAGGATGTTCGAGGGTTTGAGGTCGCGATGGATGATCCCCCGCTGATGGGCGTAGTTGACGGCGCGGCAGACGACGGTGAAGAGTCGCGCGATCTCCCGCACGCTCGGCCGTTCCAACAGCACGTAGTCATCGATCGACAGCCCCTCGATGAACTCCATCGTGAAATAGAGACGTCCGCCGACGGCGCCGCTCTCGTACAGGGTGACGATGTTGGGGTGCTTCAAGCGGGAGATCAGATCGATCTCTCGGGCGAACCTCTGGCGTTTTCGCCCGGTGGCGAGCGGGCCTTCGAGGAGAACCTTGACGGCGACCGTCCGGTTGGTGGCACGTTGCACGGCCTTGTAGACAATGCCCTGGCCGCCGTAGGACACGGATTCAAGGAAGGTGTAGCCGTGGATGTGATTCCGGAGATACTCGAGTGCCTCGCGGCCTTCGGACAATTCCTCCCCTTCCGACGGTGGACTCCGATCGTCGGGACGACGAGCCTGCTCCGCGGCGTGTTCGATCTGTCGCAGGGTCCGGAGCTCCTCACGGAGCCGCGGCATCAGTTCGGGGTGTTGAACTTCGATCTCCGAATCGCCGATCGCCTCGCCGGCGCGCCTCCGGCGTATGACGTCGGCGATGAGCCTCGACATGGCGCCGCCAATGGTGTCCTTCGGAGTCGGATGTCTGGTGTGGCTATCGGTCATCCGACACCTGCCTGGCTGACTCCGGTTCACGGCCTCCGGGGTCACGCGCCGTCGCCAGACCGCGAATCGCTGAAATATCTGCCCGGCCGGCCCATTCTGCGTCGCAATTGCCGCAGGCCGCGGGCCAGAAGACTTCGCACCGCGGAGCGGGTCCGCCCCATCTCGACCGCGATTTCTTCTGTCGTCCGCTCTTCGATGTATTTCATCCATATCGCCCGCTGCCGGTCGGGCGGCATCTCACCGAGCGCGGCCTTGAACACCCGCGTGGCTTCGAGCGTCGCGGCCTCGCTGCTCGGCGTCCGCTGACCGTCGGCGATGACATGGAGCAGTTGAACGAACGACGCCGGCCGGCCTCGCCCGGCGAGATCGACCCACCTCCGATCCCGTCCCGGGCCGCGCCGGACACGGTTGGCGGCCTTGACGGCGTCGAGCAGCTTGTGCTTCGCAATCGTCTGGAGCCACTTCAAATGGGCGTTCGGACCCTGAGGATTGAACGACGCGTACTTGCCGAACACGTCGATCCAGACGTCCTGCAGGACATCGTCTACCGACATCTTTGATCGTAGATACAGCGGAATCCGCCGCGCGACGTAGTCTCGTAGCGCGTCCGCATGGCTCATCAGGTGGGCTTGAAGCGCCGCCTCGTCAACCTCGACACCGCCGTCATCGTCGCGTGCCTGTGTCATAGCGGCCGAGTCACTCCAAAAAAAAACGAATTCAGCCCGGATTTCGCGAGCGCGCCACGCCCAAACGTCGCTGTAAGAGGTGTAGAGACATTCGGGTCGCCGGTTCACGAATCGGGCGTGTTCGGATTGATCCTGCTCCATAAACTGCCCCGGCACGGCTCCTTACTCCCAACTCCGCAGACCGTGCCGGGGCACACTTGATGCGCTGCGCAACGCTCGCTACCCACTGCATCATAGCGTTTTGACGCCATGAACGCGAGCGCCTCGACGCCTCGGCCGCCGGCGAGGGTCCGTGACAGAAACGGCGGGAACTGTCGTGGCGTCCCGTAGGGACGAATGGAGCCAAGCC
>CAYQDV010000311.1:0-3650 GCA_964416295.1 uncultured Planctomycetaceae bacterium | reverse complement strand
ACCACGTTCTTCAGGCTCTTCGACATCTTCTCGATCGCGCCGGACAGCTTGCAGCCGTCCGTCGTGCGATAGGCGCCGTCCTCTCGGAAGTCGATCTCGTCATAGCCGACGCACGTCCCCCGCTCGTCGCGATAAGCGAACGCCCGGATCATTCCTTGGTTGAACAGCTTCGCGAAAGGCTCCGGCGTCGACACATGGCCGAGATCGAACAGTACCTTGTGCCAGAACCGGGCATAGAGAAGGTGCAGCACGGCGTGCTCCGCGCCGCCGAGGTACAAATCGATTCCGCCGGTCGCCGCGCCCGTAATTGTTTTGACTTCTTGACTTTTTGACGTTTTGACATTTTGACAGCCGCCCATCCAGTACTGCTCGGCCGACTTGGCGCAGTATCGCTCGCTGTTCTTCGGATCGAGGAAACGCAGGTAATACCAGCACGAACCGGCCCACTGGGGCATGGTGTTCAACTCGCGCGTGTAGACCTTGCCGTCCCGCTCGACGCGCAGCCAGTCCTTGGCCCGACCGAGCGGCGGTTCCGGCACGGCATCGCTGTCGTCAGGCATCGACGATGGGCGAAAATCATCGAGGTCCGGAAGCTCCAGCGGCAATTCCGATTCGTCCAGCCCGACGATCTCTCCGTCCGGTCCGTGCAGGATCGGGAACGGCTCGCCCCAGTAGCGCTGGCGGCTGAACAGCCAGTCGCGGAGCTTGTAGTTCACGGTCGCCCGGCCCAGGCCGCGCTCCTCCAACCGTTCGGTGATCCTGTTCTTGAAGACCGCTGTAGACAGCCCGTCGCATTCACCCGAATGCACTGCCGTGCCGTGTCCCGTGTAGGCCTCCACGAACAGCCCGGGATCGGAGAGATAGGCCGGGGCGCAGACCTGCTCGATCCAGCCGCTGTCACCGTCAGCCGTCGCCGAACGCATGAGCCTCTCCACGGTGTCTCCTCGATCGTGCCGCCGCGCGTAGGTTTGGTCGAAACCGACGCGCCGGACCTGCTCATGCAGCCAGGCGTCCGGCGGTCGCACGACGGCCACGATGGGAAGATCGAACTGTTTGGCGAAGTCAAAGTCGCGCGTGTCGTGAGCCGGCACCGCCATGATCGCTCCGGTGCCATAGCTGATCAGGACATAGTCCGCCACCCAGATCGGAATCCGCGCGCCGTTGACCGGATTCACCGCGCAGGCGCCGGTCGCCACACCCGTCTTCTCCTTGGTTTCCGCCGTTCTCGCCAGATCTGACCGCCGCGCCGCGGCGTCGCAATACGCCCGCACGGCGTCGCGCTGCTGGGGACACGTGATCTTCGCCGCCAGCGGATGCTCCGGCGCCAAGACCATGTAGGTGGCCCCGAACAAGGTGTCGGGGCGCGTCGTGAAGACCTCGATCGCGTCGTCGGTCCCGTCCACGCGGAACCGAACCTGCGCGCCCTCGCTCCGCCCGATCCAGTTCCGCTGCATCAGCTTGACCGACTCCGGCCAGTCCAGTAGCGAAAGATCCTCTTCGAGGCGGTCCGCATATTTCGTGATCCGCAGCATCCACTGACGCAGAGGCCGCCGATACACACGATGGTTGCCGCGATCGCTGCGGCCCTCGTTCGTCACTTCTTCATTCGCCAACACCGTGCCCAGCGCCGGACACCAGTTCACCGGCACCTCGGCCACATACGCCAGTCTTCGCGAATCGACGAACTCCCGTTCCGCTTTGGGGCCGCCTGCCGACACGTCCGCCGGAACGGCCAACTCCGAGATGGGGCGGGCCTTTCCCGCCGCCTCGTCGTACCAACTGTTGAACAGTTGAAGGAAGATCCACTGCGTCCAGCGGTAGTAATCCGGATCCGTTGTGGCCACCTCGCGATTCCAGTCATAGCTGAAACCCAGCATCTTGAGCTGACGCCGGAACATCGCGACGTTCTTCTCCGTGGTGATCCGTGGATGCGTACCCGTGTCGACGGCGTATTGCTCCGCCGGCAGGCCAAAGGCGTCCCACCCCATGGGGTGCAACACGTTGAACCCACACATCCGCCGATAACGCGCGACGATATCCGTCGCCGTATACCCTTCAGGATGGCCGACGTGCAGACCCGCTCCGCTGGGATACGGAAACATGTCCAGCACGTAGAACTTGGGGCGTCTGTCATCGAATGCCGGATCGCCGGGGTTCGCGACGGCGAACGTGCGCTCACGCTCCCAGAAGGCCTGCCACTTGGGCTCGATTTCATTCGGAGCATACGCGGACGTCATCGTCATCATCCCATTCATCCATGGCGGCCCGGCGGCCGCAAACGCGAATCATCCACTTTACAGGACGCTTCCAAGCGGAGCCAAGCGCACGACGCCACAATCGCCAGCACCGGCCCGTAGCGGACGCGTTCATGTTGCCACGCCGGTTACGCCCATAAGGTCTTGTAGATGCGGGGGTTATTCTGGTCCACCGCAGAATGATCGCGTTCGGTGTTGCCGCGACACAACCCGACCGCACAATCCAACCTGACGGCAGGGCGCCGCCGCCGCTTCGCCTCTCGTCATAACCGGTTGTCCGGCCACGGGTTGTGCGCGTTGGGTTTCCCACGTCCACCGCGGACGATTGTGGTACGCCGGTTGCTCCCTCACCACCAACGTCGCGGCAGACGGCCCCACCTGGTGCGGCCACCGCGGGACGGGTGGGAACACGGGACGACATACAGCACGAGGGGAGTCCAATGGACGAGAGCACCTTTCAGAAGAAACTCGCCGAGTTGGTGCAGGAAATCGACGCCCTGCCGGCGAGTGAGCGGGCCAAGCTCGAAACACTTGCTGAGGAGACTAAGCAGCGCCACCAGAAGCTCAAGGAAACCGTCAGCGGCCTGCAGGACTCGATCGATTATCTACGTTTGTCGATCAAATACCTTCTATTCGATCTGGAGGCGACCCGGCGCGAGAATAACTACCTCCGAAAAATGCTCGAGGAAGACTCCGGTTCGTGAGACCGCCTGGCCCGGATCGGCGTGACACGACGAATTGCAAGTCAACCCTGAAGAGGAAGTCGTAGGAGCACGCTCCCGACCCTGCCCGCTGCCTCGAAGTCATCCTGGGGGGGAATGATGACGCGGCAACGCCATGTCCTTGGGGGAGGACACGGCAGGGACGGCAAATCAAATGGCAGCCGGTGCACCGAATCGCTCATCGAGCATTCGGGTATCCTCGGAGGGGAGAAACGGAAGCGCAGGCCTCGGCCTGCGCTTCTTTTTTTTGCCGACGCCCTGCGGCAGTCATCTCACATCCGAAAAACATACACGCCATAGAATGGGCACACGCCCGAGCGCTCACGGCCACTGGGCATGCCGGACTCGAACCTGCGGCTGCGGACCACACCGTAACCCCCTTGCGGCGACAAGACCTTACGGCCAAACCAAATTAAGACCGGGAACGGGACGCAACGACGGCCGATCGCCGCGTGGGTGCGTGGCTGCGCGGCCGCTTTCGGACGTCGGGAACGAATCGGAACGTGAGAGCCACGTTCTTGTTCCAGCCCCTCTCGATGAGCGAGTCGCCGTTGGGCGATCCACGCAGGCGGTCAGGGGGCTGATGCAGGTGGCGTCGATAGCCCAACGCCTCGAAGGAGCGGGGAATCCAAGCGGTGGTATGGTTTTCCGTGTGAGGGCGGCCACACGGGTT
>CAYQDV010000310.1:0-3651 GCA_964416295.1 uncultured Planctomycetaceae bacterium | reverse complement strand
ACGCTCCCGGTTCTGTTCCCCTCGCGTATTTGATTACGTTCCGTACCTACGGTACCTGGCTCCACGGCGACACCCGCGGCTCCGTCGACCGCGAGCACAACGTGTTCCAGACGCCGCTGCTGCTGGCCAACCCGCGACGGGAGCGCGGGGCGCGCCAACGCAGCAAACACGCCCCGGTCATGCTCAACGCGGCGCAGCGCCAAGTCGCGCGCGAGGCAATCGTGGCAGTGTGCGCCCACCGTCAATGGTCGCTGCATGAGCTGAACGTCCGCTCCAACCACGTACACGTCGTCGTCTCGGCTCCACGCCACCCCGATCACGTGATGGGCTCGTTCAAGTCCTGGGCCACGCGCCGCATGCGCCAGGCCTCCGTGATCGATGCCGACGTCCAGCCGTGGGCGGAACGTGGCAGTCGGAAGTACTTGTGGAAACCGGAACAGGTTGAGGCGGCGTGCCGGTATGTGTTGGACGGTCAGGGGCCGGATTTGTGACTTGCTGGAAGGCTTGGCCGGTCGCTCACGGTCGCGGTTCTGACCGGATGCTCGACCTGCTCCACCGTCTCGACCGAGACGGTGCCGCGGTCGACCGGCCCGGTGAAGCGACGAATCGGTGCGACAGACAGTCAGATCAATCGGCGGGTCTACCGGCGGTCGCTGTCAGCGATACTACAATCCGGCTATCCTGCCGCGGCGGGACACGGATGTCGGGATCGCTCCCCTCCGAGGGAGCCCGGAAGCCGGAGCATGGACCTTAACGAACTGGTAGAGCGATGCCGGGAAGGGGACCGCGACGCCCAGCGTGCGCTTTACGACGCCACCGCCGAGCGCATATACCGCGTGCTGCTTCGGCTGACCGGCAGCGCCGACGACGCCTTCGACCTGACCCAGGACACCTATGTACGGGCCTTCACGCGCCTTGGTCGTTTTGACGGGCGGTCGGCGTTCGCAACGTGGCTCTACCGCGTGGCCGTCAACGAGGGTCTGCAGTTTCTGAGGCGGCGCCGGAAACGACGCGAGAAGTTGGCGGCGACGTCCACGCCGGAGACAGGCGTCGCCGAAGCCGACCATGCCGCCACCCGAATGGATGTCGGTGACGCCCTCAGCCAATTGAGTGAGACCGACCGTGCCATGCTGCTCCTGCGCTATCAGGAGGGTCTGGATTATCGCGCGATTGCCGAAGTGGTCGGTTGTGCGGAAGGAACCGTCGCCTCCCGACTGAATCGTGCCCGGCACCGCCTGCGCGGGCTTCTTGGCGCGGCCTACGGCTCTGCGGAAGAAGGCGGCACCGCCGACCATCTAACCAACAGGGCGGCGACCGTCGCGGCCCAACGACGCAGGCCCCGATAGGCATTGGCGAGCGTTGCGCAAGGTGACCGTACGATGGACTGCAACCAGACACAATCAAGGCTGGGGCGCTACTTGGATGACGCGTGCAGCGTCGACGAGCAGGCCGCCGTGGCCGCGCACCTGGCGTTGTGTGTGAGCTGCCGCGAGGAATACGAATCGCTGGTCGCCTTGACTGCCGGTCTGCAACGACCGTCACCCGCACAGATCCCGCCCGGGCTGTGGTCGGCCATCGAACATCGCCTCGATGCCCGCCGGAGCCGCGTATGGCGGCGGCCCGGTTCGTGGGCGATCGCCGCGGGCGTCGTCCTCGCGGTCTCACTGGGCACGCTGTCGCTCGGCGGGTTCCGGAGCGGGCGCAACGAGGCGTCGGCCGCGCCGATCAACTTCGGCGTGATCCTCGACGCCCTCCCGCTCGATGCGGAAAAGGCCTTCCGGAAGTTCCTGATCCTCTACCACGCCCGGCCCATCTCCCCGGCGAAGGCAGCACGTTTCGCGCCGACGCTGAATTTCGCGCTGCCCGACATGCTGCCCGGCGGTTTTCGGCTGGCTGGCGCCTATGCCGTGCGGTTTGGCAACACTCCCGGCATCGCAGCCCGCTACGAACGCAAGGGCGAGTTCCTTGCGGCCATCTTTCATCCGCCCATCTCGTCTGAGGACTTCGGCACGCACCGCGACTATCCCTGCGTCATTGGAAAACACTGCGGCCACAAGGTCGAGATCGGTGCATGGAAGCTCGTCCATGTAACGGACCCGACGACCTGCCACTGCGTGTTGAGCCGGCTGAATGAGACGACAGAGTTGTCGCAAGTGCTCGATGCCGTCGCCCCGGCGGCCGCGTCCGCAAGACAGTTGCCCCACGATCACCACGCCTCTCCGTGAACTGCTCCGCTGGCAGTTGACGTCTGAAGTCTGCGGTGGTCGAATCGCCAAGGGGGCGACCGAGGCGAGGGACCGCGGCATGTTCAAGATCGTGATGATCGGGGCGGGGGGCGGCGCGGGGGCCGTGCTGCGCTATCTGGTGTCGGGCTGGGGCCAGCGGCTGGCGGGCGGTGTGTTTCCGGCCGGTACGCTGACGGTCAACGTGGTCGGATGCCTGCTCATCGGCTTTCTCGCCGCGGCCTTTGCCGGTCCGCATCTCATTCGAGACGAAGTTCGGCTGGCCCTGATGGTCGGGTTGCTCGGCGGGTTTACCACGTTTTCGTCGTTCGGCTATGAGACGCTGGCCCTGGTGAATGATGGTCAATGGCGCTACGCCCTGCTAAACGTCGCCCTCAACAACGGTCTGGGCCTGTTGGCGGCGTGGGCCGGCTACCGGTTTGGTGAGCAATGGATGGGAGCGTGACGGCATGAAGATCCCGGAAGACGGTTCGCTGCTGCGAATTTTCATCGGCGAAAATGACAAGTGGCACGGCCGGCCGCTCTACGAGGCCATCGTCATGAAGGCCCGCGAGCTGCACTTGGCCGGGGCGACCGTCCTTCGCGGCCCGATGGGGTTCGGTGCCAAGAGTCGCCTGCACACCACAAAAATCCTCCGACTCTCGGAGGACCTGCCCATCGTCATCGAGATCGTCGACAGCCGCGACAAGATCGACCATCTGCTGCCACATATCGATAACATGGTCACCGACGGCCTGGTCACGCTCGAACGCGTGCAAGTCATCAAGTATCGGGCCGACCGGCCGGAGGTGTGACGCGTGAGGGGGCGGACGAATACAGGGCGGGCCAGGAACGGGTGCCACTGCCATCGGCGAAGCCGTAGGCGTGCGAAGCGGCGGCAAACGCCTCGAACCAGCGTGGGGCAACGGGCTCAGCGATCCGTCAGTGGTTGAAGACGAACTCGCGGGAGTTCAGGACCGCCCAGAACAGGTCTTCGGTGGTGCGGCGGAGGTCCTTGGTCTCATCGAGCCGCTTCTTCGCCACGGCCAACTCCTTCGCCGTTGGCTTTCGTGAGAGCGCCGCGACGTACAGCTCTTCCGCAATTTGGTCGATTGTCGTCTTTTTTGCCACCAGCCGCGCGGCGCGGCTCCGGTCGGAGGCGATCTTGCCGCTGATCGTCGCGCCGTTGATCAGGTGCAGGGCCTGGCCCAGCGTCGGCTCGTTGCGGCGATCGCAGGCACAGGCGCTGGTGCGGTCCGGGCGGCCGAAGGTGTCGAGAAAGTAGTTGCCCGTGCGGCCGTCGGCGACCTGCACCGCCCTCGCCCCCAGCGGCAGGCCACGAAACTTCTCTGGCCGCTCGGTGACCTGGCAGATGGCGTCGAGGAGCTGCTCGGCGGGGATGCGGCGGATCAGGGCGTGGGCGAAGTTG
>CAYQDV010000309.1:0-3674 GCA_964416295.1 uncultured Planctomycetaceae bacterium | reverse complement strand
AACGCAATCCACGAAACCAAGCGTCGTTCCATCGCCTCGCTCGGGACGGCCCAGGGAGCGTACGTGTCCAAGCCGGCCACGATCACGCGGCAGACCGCTCTGGCTCTGCCGGTGGCCCGCGGAGGGGCCGTGATCGTTGGCACCGGACGGCGAACAACGCCGGACATGGCGGCGTTCGCCAATGGCGCTCACATTCGCTACCTGGACTTCAACGACACCTACTTGTCCAAAGAGCCGGCCCATCCGTCCGATAACATCGCGGCGGCGTTGGCCGTCGCTCAGGCGGCGGGGCGATCGGGCATGGAGTTGATCCTCGCGACGGTTATCGCCTATGAGATCCAGTGCCGGCTGTGCGATGCCGCATCGCTCCGGGCGCACGGCTGGGACCACGTCACCTACGGAGCCTTCAGCGCCAGCCTGGGCGCCGCCAAGCTGTGGGGCCTGACGCCCGATCAGATGGTCCACGCGCAGGGTCTCGCGGGTGTGTGCAACATCGCCACCCGGCAGACCCGGACCGGGCAGATCTCGATGTGGAAGGCCTGCGCGTTCAGCAACGCGGCCCGCAACGCGGTCTTTGCGGCCAACCTGGCGCGCCAGGGTTTCACCGGCCCGCACGAGATTTTCGAAGGCCCGAAAGGCGTGTTCAACCAGCTTACGCGGTGCCGTTTCAACGTCCGGCTCGGATCGCGGCCGTTGGGCTACAGGATCAACAAGACGTACATCAAGTTCTGGCCGGCGGAGTATCACGCCCAAAGCTCGATCGACGCCGCGCTGCAGATTCGCGGGCAATTCCTGGCCGATGGCTACACCTGGAAGGATATCGACCGGTTGGAGATGGAGTCGTTCGAGGCCGCGGTGTCGATCATCGGCAGCGAAAAGGAGAAATGGCGGCCCACCAGCCGCGAGACCGCCGACCACAGTATGGGATACATGACGGTCGCCGCCTTGATCGACGGCGAGGTGACGCGGCAGACGTTCGAACCGCGGCGGTTCAGGAGTAAGAAGTACCTGAACCTCCTCGATCGAACGACGATCCGTGAGGCGGCGGACCTGAACCCGGGCTATCCGGACGGTATTCCCAACCGGCTCACGTTGCGCATGAAGGACGGCGCCGTGTACCGCAAGACGGTCAAGTATCCGCGCGGGCACGCGGGCAACCCGATGAGCGATGCGGAGGTGGAGGCGAAGTTCCGCTTACTGGCGGAGGGCGTCATCGCCACGAAGGTGCAGAACCGATTGCTCCGACAAATCTGGTCGCTGGAAACGGCGAAGACCGTGCGGAACCTCTGGCACTTCGAGGTGTGAGCCGACGTTTCGGTCGGGCTGCGCGACGCGGTTCGCCCGCGCAGCCGCCTCAGTTTCCTTCCACGAGCATGATGATGTGCGTGTTCAGGCAGGGCACACACAGGCCGGCAATGTCGGCAAATGTATTGATCCCGCACACGGGGGCCTTCAGATAGCCGGGCGCGGATTGTCCGGCCGAGTTGGCGCCGATGACGATGTTCGTTCCCTGCGGCTCGACGTTGCTCCCATCGGGCGTGAAGATTTCGACAACGAAGAAGGTCGTCAAGGAGACGTCGACCGGGGTTGTGAATTCGGCTCGCAGCAGTTGATTGGCCGTGCCGCCCGGGACAGACATCGGCGTGGTGGCAAGGAGGATCAGATCGGCCTCAGCGGGCAGGTCGCCGGGGGCGCCGCCGTTGGTGTCCTCGTAGACGCGGATTTCGACCGGAACGCCGGCCTGAGCGACCGTGCTGTCGCGCGTGAACTCGACGCCGAACGTCACACATCGCACCTCAAGCAATCCCCCCGTGGCGAAGAGCCGCGCGAAATGGTTGTCCCGGTTCGTGGGCTGGACCATATTGCCATCGGTGCATGACACGCTGGTTCCCTGAACCACGGTGTTCGGATCTGTGCTCTGGGTGATGGCGACAGCGCCGCAATTGAACGGGGGAGGGCACGCAAACGGCGGGACGGCGGCGCACGACTGGCCCGCGTGAAACGTCCGCTTGGGCATCGCGAGGCACGCAGCTTCGGTCATGTCGCCGAGACAGACACCGGTGTTCTGATCGCAACAGGCGCCGGTCGGCAGACAGAAGGTGCCGCCGACGACCGGCAGATCGACACAGAAGGACAGATCGAAGTCGTTCCGATCGGCGAGCGTGTAGGGCGGAGCTGCCGCCTGTACCGACAAGGCGTCGCCCGCCGGCGCCGTTTCCCAGCAGAAGAAGCACGCCCCGCCGGAAGCGCCCTGAATCTCAACCCAGTAGCACTGGCCGGCCAGGACCGGCACGGGCGTATGCAGGGCGGTGAAGCGGATTTCGTCGAGCGTGCCGAGGGCCGACCCCAGGACCTGGCCGGTCAATTGCAGGGTCGGCGTGACTCCGAGGAACTGGGCGATCTGCACGCCCGGCAGACCGGCGTTGTCGTCGTAATATGTAATGTTGAAGAGGTTGGGGGCGTCGCCGCTGCTTGGAATACAGACGGCTGCTCCGTCGCTGTAGCCGCCCCACCAGCAGACCTGCGAAACGCTGCCGTTGGCGACCGGCGAGAAACTGTCCGCGGCGACCTGTCCCGCGCCGCCCGCGGCCGGGTTGGTGTCGTCGGCGACGCAGAGGGTGCTGCCGGCACCGTGGCCGGTCTGCGTGGGGAGCTGACATCGGGCGGGATCCTCATTGCAGAAGAGCGGGCACGTCGCGCTCAGGTTGAGCAGGCGATCGACAAAGAGCGGGAGGTCCGTGAGGTCCATCACGCCATCGGCGTTGAGATCGGTCGCACAGAAGGCGCCGCCCGTGACCGGGTCGCCACAAATCGGCCCACCGCTCACCAGATGGTCGATGAATGCGGCGATGTCTCTGCCGTCGCGGACGCCGTCTTGATTCGCGTCGGCCTCGCAACAGGGTGGGGGTGGCGTTCCACAGAGGTTCTGGGCACAAGACGTTCCGCTGGCCATGGGTATCCCGCCGAGGGCCTGGCAGGCCGCGGGCGTGAGTTCGACGCACGGGAACGGGCACTGCTGGTTATTCAAACAGCACGCGGCGATGCACGACAGGCAATTGATCGTGCCGAAGTAGTCGTTGGCATAGCGGCAGATGGAACTGCACAGCAGATCGCCCTCGATGAACTGCGGCGCGATGAACAGGGCGTACTGGCCCGGTGGCAGGCAATCGTCGGATTGCAGGCACGTCTGAACGCAGGCCCCGCCGGTGACGGTCGTCTGTCCGCCGTTCACCGGCCGGATCACGAGCGGGCTGAGGCAGTTTCCGGTCGTGGCGTCCAACTCGACGAGCGACATCTCGACCGGGAACTCGGGCGTCAGGCAGAACTGGATGATCTGGTCCGTGGCGAGGGTGAAACGAAACCAGTCCGTGTCGCGGGTGAGGCCGTCGAACTGGACGGTGCCGCTCAGGGTGATCGGCGCGGCGCAGGCGAAGGTGCCCAACTCGGTGAAGGTCTGCATGCCCAGCAGGTTGTCGCAGCCGCCGTTGGCATCGCCGCCGCACGTCTCCGGGTTCGGCTGCGTCGGATCGGCCTCATCGAACTGGCCGGGCAACATGGCATCGACACACTGGGAAGGAATCGGCGGCGTGCAGTTGACCGCGCCGACGCACGGGACGCCGCCGGCGGTCGCTGTCAACTCAAAGGACCCCACCGACGCAGAGGAGGCCCGGGTG
>CAYQDV010000308.1:2202-3707 GCA_964416295.1 uncultured Planctomycetaceae bacterium | reverse complement strand
CCCGCGAGCTTCTGCGCGCCGCGATCGAGGAGGTGCGGTCGCAGCTCGCGGCTCGGGACCGAGAAATCGCCGACCTTCGTCAAGCCCTCGAATCGGAGAAAGAGACCGCGACGGCGTCCCGAACGCGGCTGGAGGCGGCGCGCGAGCACTTCGCCGAGCAGCGCCGCCAGATCGAGGAGATGGAGAAAAAGGTCAAGGACACCTTCGGCGCCCTGTCGGCCACGGCCCTCAAGAGCAACAACGAGCAGTTCCTCAAGGCCGCCGAACAAAACATGAAGCCCCTCCGCGAGCAACTGGAGCGCTACGAGAAGTACATCAAGGAGTTGGAGAAGAGCCGCGCCGAGGCCTATGGCGGACTGAACAAGCACCTGCGCCAACTGGAAACCGGCCGCGAGCAGCTCAGCCGCGAGACCCAGGCGCTGGTCGCCGCTCTCCGCCAGTCGGGGACCAAGGGCCGCTGGGGCGAGATCAGCCTCCGCAACCTGCTCGAGCTCTCCGGCATGTCCTCCTATTGCGATTTTGACGAGCAGGTCTCCATCACCACGACCGCCGGGCGCCTGCGGCCCGACGCCGTCGTGCATCTGCCCGGCGGCCGCTCGCTGGTGATCGACTCCAAGGTCAACACCTCGGCCTATCTCGACGCCGTGCAGGCCACGGACGACGCCACGCGAAAAAGGCACATAGCAAAATACGTCGGCGACCTGCGGACCACTGCACGGGCACTCGGCGGCAAGGAATACTGGAAGCAGTTCGACAAGACGCCCGAGTTCGTCATCATGTTCATGCCCGGCGAGGCCTTCTTCGCCGCCGCCGTGGCGGAAGAACCCGGCCTGATCCAGGAATGCCTGGAGTGGAAGGTCCTGCTCGCCTCGCCGACCACGCTGGCCGCGCTGCTCATGGCGATCAAGCACGGCTGGCAGCAACAACAGATGGCCGAAAACGCTGAGAAGATCGCCCGGGCCGGCCGCGAACTGCACGACCGCCTGTGTACCTTCGTCTCGCATCTCGACGACGTCCGTGCGGGCATCGAAAAGGCCGCCGAGGCCTTCAACCGAACGGTGGGCAACTGGCAATCCCGGACGCTCCCCGGCGTCAAACGGCTCGTCGACCTCGGGGCGGACAGCGGCGAAGAGATAAAGTCGCTCGAGCGGATCGACGCGGCCATGCGAAAGTTCCTGCCGGAGGAGGAAGGCGACGAAGATACCCCCGACCCGGCGCAGCTCTCATGATCCCCGCGCCGCCTGCGCTCCAGGTCCGTAGCGACGCTGGAACGAGAATCCCTTCTCGTTCCTATGCCAGCCGGGACCGAGAACGGAATCTCGGTCCAGCACGGGGCCGACGCTACAGTTCAGTTCCGCGTCTTTGATCAATCACCCCGCTTTCGGTAGGCTGTCGCGGCCCACTGGAACGTGAATCGCTGGAACGTGAATCGCTGGAACGAGAATCCCTTCTCGTTCCTATGCCAGCCGGGACCGAGAAGGGATTCTCGGTCCAGCACGAAGGGA
>CAYQDV010000308.1:0-2102 GCA_964416295.1 uncultured Planctomycetaceae bacterium | reverse complement strand
GAAGGGATTCTCGGTCCAGCACGAAGGGAATCTCGGTCCAGCACGGTAGGCTGTCGCGACGCATCGCCGCGCTCGATCATCGCCGTCCGGAGACGCCGCCTTGGCAAACACCGCCATCATCTACGGCCTGAACGACCGACCGCCACTGGGGCGGGCCATCGTACTGGCCCTCCAGCACGTTCTCACGATGTTTGGAGCGACCGTGGCGATCCCGCTGCTGTTCGGGCCGGCCCTCTGGCCCGTGGACGCGGGCGCCGACGCCGCCGTGCAGGAGGTCCAGCGAGCCGTCCAGGGACAAAACATCGCCACGCTGGTCTCGTCCGTCATGTTGTGCAGCGGGCTGGCCACGCTCGTGCAATCCACGTTCGGGACGCGATTACCGATCATCCAGGGCGTCTCGTTTTCGTTTATCGCGCCCTTCTTCGCCATCATCACCGCCTGCCGCGCCGACGGCCTGGACGGCGCCGCCATGATGACCTACATCGCCGGCTCGATCCTGGCCGGGGCCGTCATCGAGACTGTCGTCGGATTCAGCGGCCTGATGGGCCGGCTGCGGCGGATGCTTTCGCCGGTGGTCGTCGGACCGGTGATCATGCTGATCGGGCTGGCGCTCTTCCAACACGGAGCACCCAAGGCGGGAACCGACTGGCCGATCTCCGGACTGACCATCGTGCTCGTCATCGTCTTCTCGCTGGTCCTGTCGCGGCGCAGCCGCCTGTTTCGCATGTTTCCGATCCTGCTCTCCATCCTCATCGTCTGCGGCGTCTGCTGGCTGCTCTCCGGCGTCGACGTCTTCAAGGCCGGCCACCCGTCGCATGTCGACCTCGGCCCGATCCGCAACGCCCGGTGGTTTCGCATGGACCCGCGCGACATCGTCTTTCCGTGGGGGATGCCACGCTTCGAGCTGCGATTCTTCGTGGCCGTGCTGGCGGGCTATCTGGCGTCGATGATCGAATCGTTCGGCGACTACCACGCCTGTGCCCAGATGGCCGGCGCCGGCGACCCGACGCCGAAGCAGATCTCACGGGGCATCGGCTGCGAGGGGATCGGCTGTGCGTTGACGGGCGTCTTTGGCGGTTTCAGCTCGACGTCCTACTCGGAAAACGTCGGCCTGATCGGCCTCACCAAGGTCGGCAGCCGTTACGTCGTCCAACTCGGCGGCGTGATCCTCGTCGTGCTGGGCCTGTTCGGAAAGTTCGGGGCCGTCGCAGCGACGATCCCCGGGCCGGTGGTCGGCGGCCTCTACTGCGCCCTGTTCGGTCTGATCAGCGCGGTCGGGATTCAGCAACTCGCCAAGGCCGATCTGTCGAGCGACCGAAACCTCTTCATCGCCGGCTTCAGCCTCTTCATGGGACTGAGCGTGCCGGCCTACTTCGCCGCGGTGGCCAATGTGTCGGACATCACGACGCCGGGCCAGATACTGGCCGTCTACAAGCCGACCTCCGAACACCTCCTGGTCGTGCTGTCCGACGGACTGCGCGGGGTGGTCGTCGCCGTTGGCTCGACCGGCATGGCCGTCGCCGCCCTCATCGGCATCGTCCTCGACAACGTCATCCCCGGCACGCCGGAGGAGCGCGGGCTGAAGATCCCGAGCCTGCTGGCGCCCGAGGCGGCGGACGCGGCGGAAGGCGGGCCGGACGCACGGCGATAGACGAGAATCGCGGAGCAACGAAACATGCACAACGCCGGATTGTCATTTCTGAAGAAGCTCAACCGTCCGGCGTTCGTCGGCATGATCCACGTCGGCGCGTTGCCGGGCACGCCCCGGGCAAAACAGACGGTGGGCGAACTCGCCGCCGCCGCGGCCGGCGAGGCCCGATTGCTCGCCGACGGCGGGGTGGATGCGATTCTTCTTGAAAACATGCACGACGTGCCCTACCTCAACCGCGCGGTCGGCCCGGAGATCGTCGCGGCGATGACGGCCGTCTGCGGCTCGGTCCGCGGCGCGGTCTCGCTGCCGCTGGGCGTCCAGGTCCTCGCCGGGGCCAACCGCGAGGCGGTCGCCGTGGCCCACGCCGCGGGTTGCGGATTTGTGCGATGTGAAGGGCTCGTCTTCGCCCACGTGGCCGACGAGGGCCTGATGCCGGCGGCCGACGCCGGGC
>CAYQDV010000307.1:0-3708 GCA_964416295.1 uncultured Planctomycetaceae bacterium | reverse complement strand
CCGTGATAGCATTGGGTGCAGGAGCAAGCGGAGGGTCATGCCTGTTCGAGTGGGGGGTCCCGCACCACCGGCCCAGCGCCGGACGCCGGAGGAGGATAACGCACTCCAGCCACAGCGGTCAGGACGCCGGCGATGCCGCCGTCGTCCGGCTCTGGCGACATGCCGTTGCTCCATGACGGATGAATCTTCTGGGGGGGAGATTAGGGATGTTCTCGACAACAGTCGTTGTGTCTGTGTTTGCAATCTTTGCGAGCGTTCCGCTCAAGGCGGACGTCGCCGCGCCAACCGCACCCACGCCGACCGAGACCCGTCCAACAGAGTCGTTTCCGTCACCGGCACACGCCGCACTCGCCTACGGCCACCCGCGCCGAGCTTTGGAGATCCTCGACTCCCGCGTATCCCGGCTCACCCCGGCCGAACGCCACGCGATCGCCGGGCGTGCCCGTCTCGCCCTGGGCGAATTCACGGCCGCCCGCCGCGAACTGACGTCAGCCACGCGCATGCGTCCGAACCGCGCCGAAGATCAGTACTGGCTCGGTCGGGCCTTGCTGGCCGGTGGCTCACCCACGCTCGCAGCCGCCCGATTCAAGAAGGCCAACTGGCGCGGCCTCGACAACGCCGAGCTTCACCGATACTGGGCCATCGCCCTCCGCGACGCCGGACAGCGCCTTGGACGCATCGTCCGGCGGACATTGCCGAAAAACACCAACACGCCGCCGGAGCCGGGCACCTTCGCATTTGGTGGGATCGTACTCGGATCGATTCCCCGTCGGCCGGAGACCGTCGCGGTCAGCCCGCCCAACTCGGCCATCTATCACGCCTACCGCGCCCTCCAACTCGACCCCACCGGGGCCGACGCGCTGCTTCTGTGTGCGGAGATCTGGGCGCATGCCAATCGCCATGAAGAGGCCGTGGCCTGTTACGCGCGGGCGGCGGACCGATTGGGGAACGCCGATCTCGTTCGCTGTCACGAGGGCTGGGCCGAAAGCCTGCTCGCCCTCGGCGAATTCGACGATTGCCTGAAACACGCCAAGCAGGCCATGAAGCTGGATGGCGGCATCGAGTCCGGGAAACTGGCCCGGTGCTACGACCGCACCGCCGACCGGGCGGCCCGGCGGGGCGAGGCCGCCCGTCAGATTCGATACCTCAAGCTCGCCGCCGAGCTACAACCCGATCCCGAGCGCCTGATCGCCCTGTCAGATGCCCTCGCCGAGTCCAACCAGTACGTCGAGGCCGTGACCTATCTCCGAAACGCCCTCGATCAGCAGCCGTCGGCCTACCAGCAGGTCACCATCCAGCAGCGGCTCAGTCTGGCCACCTATCTCGCGTCGCCGCGATAGCCGACCGGCGCGTCCGATTCAACATCGTCCATCATGATGGCTCCGCCGGCAGGCCGCCGCGGTGTTGGCCAACAACATCGCCACCGTGACCGGGCCGACGCCGCCCGGAACCGGCGTGATCGCCCCGGCCACGGCCGATACCTCGTCAAACCGAACGTCGCCGACCGTCTTTTTGATGCGCTGCCCGTCCGAACCCTCGACCTCGATGCGATGGGTCCCGACGTCGATGACGACCGCCTCGGGCGCAACGTGTTCCGCGCCGATCAGGCCGGCGACCCCGGCCGCCACGACCAGCACCTCGGCGCGTCGCGTCTGCGCCGCCAGGTCGCGTGTCCGCGTGTGGCACTGCGTGACCGTCGCGTGGGCGTTCAGCAACAACATCGCCAGGGGCTTGCCGACGATCGCGCTCCGGCCGACCACGACGGCCTCTCGGCCCGTCAGATCAATGCCCGTGGAACGCAGACATTCAAACGCCGCCGCCGCCGTGCACGGAACCAGGGCCTCACGCCCCATCGCCAGCAGACCCAGATTCGCCGGACCGACGCCTTCGACGTCTTTCGCCGGCGCAAGGGCCCGCTGCAAGACGAAGGCATCCAGCGGTCTCGGCACCGGGAGTTGCAGCATGATCCCGCTGACGGCCGGATCGGCGTTCAGCCGCTCGATCGCCGCCACGGCCGACGACATTGCGACCGCCGCGCCAAGCTCGACCAGCCGATACGCCATGCCGACACCGTCCGCGTGCCGGGCCTGCGAGCGGGCATAGCTCGCAGCGGCCGGATCGTCGCCGATCAGGACCGCCGCCAGACACGGCGGCGGTCCCCCGGCCCGCAGCGTCGCCACCTCGGCCGACACCCGGTCCCGAATCCCGGCGGCAATCGCCTTGCCATCGATGACGTTTGCGGTCATGTCAAACTACCGTACCTTCGCCATCCATGTTTTCCACCCGCGCGGGTGCCCCATCCCCTCTGGGGGTGGGGGACGGAATCGGCCACCGATCCTACACGAACGTCACCCGTTGCCTGCACAAACGACGTCTAATCCCCACCCCTGGAAGGGGCTGGGCACCAGTAGAATCAGATCGAATGAACCACTACCGTACCTTCGCCATCCATTTTTCCCACCGAGTCTCCCATCGCTGATCCAGCTTGCCGAAGATGCGCTCGAAGTCTTCGATCTCCCGCTCCGGCGTCGGCCGATACGCCTTCGGCCTCAGCTTGATCAGCTTGAGGTATTCCTCAAAGCCCTTTCTCTTCGCCCGGTTCAAATAGTGCGTCAACGCCCAGCCCTGCGCGTAGGCATCATTGCGCGTCTTTTTTTTAAAGAGGTCGGGAGTGGAAATGAAATCGCGCAGCGGAGACAGTTTGCCTTCTTTCTTGAGTTTCCGGTACTGCCGAAGGCGCAGTTGGTTCACCCGCCCGATGTTCGCGCTCCGGCCCGTGCTGGCCGTCTCGAACAACATCGCCACGCCTTCCCTCAGCCACTTGGGATTGGCCGAACGCTTTCGGGTGTTGTGCAGCCCGGTGTTCCACAAGACCTGATGCGCCACCTCGTGCTGAACGATTCGTTCATTGTACTCCGCGGCATGAACCAACGTCCGATTGACACGGGCCTTCGCCTGACGGATCTGCGATTGAAGACGCTTGCGCTCCTTTGCGGAACCGGCCCCACGGAGCCGAGTTCTCAGTTCCTTGATCTTCTTCTCCGCCGAGTCTCGAGCCTTCTTGTACTTGTCCCGATTCCGGTAATCGTAGAACATGCCGAAGTTCAGCCCCGAAAAAAAGATCCCCGGCGTGGATTGAGACAGTTTGCCCGCCCCAATCTTCCTGGCGTGTTCGTCATACTCCCGCGGCCCGCTGAAGTAGTAGATAAGCAGCCTGTGTTTCGGCTGCAGGACCTCCAGGCCGCGTCGCGCGGTGTACTTTGTGCACGAACGATACGTTCTCTCGATCGCCGCGCCGAACGCGCCCACGGCTTCCTTGCTCGTGTTGTACAGCACCGAATAATGGCGCGTATGTTTGATTCTGAAACCCGCCGGCAACTGCTTCAAGGCCCCGGCCTCGGCCTTCTCATCGGCCGGAATTGGACGTTTGTCGGTTTTCCCGGGGGGGCTCCGGTCTTTCCTGGCGCCTCCTGCGGATTGCGGTCCCGGCGGAGCAATGGATGATGTCCCGCCCTGGGTTCGATTGTGATCAACGCTTACGGCGCCGGGCATGAGATGCAACAAACAGCCTGCCGTCAGAATCACATAAAGACGGAACATGGTGATCCTTCCATAGACCGTGCACGGCATCGCCCGACAATCCGTTTCCATTCTACCAGCCGACGCATCGATTTTCCAATCGTGCGCGTTCCGCGGTGGCCCTTTATC
>CAYQDV010000306.1:0-3739 GCA_964416295.1 uncultured Planctomycetaceae bacterium | reverse complement strand
GGGTGGGCGCCATGGCCGCGCTGATCGAGCGCGACCTGGTCCCCTTCTGGACGGCGACGTCGAGGCTGGCCCGCTCTTGTTCACAGGACGGCGCACACGCTTCCTGGGCGCCTCTGCTGACCGGTTCGTCACAGCCCAATCAAGGGGCGATTCCCGGTGGGTCGCACGGAACCGGGTTAGTCTGCGGATCGGGTGGCCCAGTCGATGTGCCACAACTGATCTGCTCGGCCTCGCAGCCCAGACCGCCGGAACCCTTCTGTCCGTCGATGTCCACGGCTTCCTGATTATCGCAGCACACCCCGGCCCAGAACCAAGGGCCTGGCGCATAGGTGCCGCAAGCAATGTCCGCCGTATATTGGGCCTCGCCACAGTAGCGAAACGTGGCGCATGCGGTGCGGTGGTTCTTGTAGCTTTTCAACCAGTATCGCACGTGTGCTCCTGGCGGAATCGACGTACTCCCACATTCCACGGATAGTTCGTGCGAGATCGACGTGCTGTTGCTGTTGCCGTCGACGAACGACTGCTCCATCTCGATCCCTATAGACCCACCCAACGCCGGGTTAACTTCGGCGGAAAACGACCTACCGACCGACGACGAAGAGCTTACCGTACCGGTATCTGTCCTGGCGACCGAAAGCGTTCCCAGGCAACTCGACGTAACGCAGTCGACAGCACACTCGTTGCAGTCAAGTAAAACCTCTTCATCTATAACCAGCGGCGGCACATCGTCGAAAACAATTTTGTTCACTCCTACGAAAAACACCTGACACCGCTTGTTGAAACTACAACCCGTACTCTCAGGCCCATCCCAGTAGGGCGCAGCGCATTCGCCCGAGCCGCCGCCCCGTCGATGTACACCTGCGCACGGGATTGCGGTGTAAGACATGCCACAACAACTGAGGTCCACACGCATGTGATGAAGTATCGATTCTGCTTCATTTCCGGCCCTCCTCATTGGTGTCTTGTGTGTGTGAGGCACTCACCTCGTAGTGCAACTTCCACAGACGTTGGTCGGCTTGAGTAACGCTATCCACATACTTCACGTCGGCATGTTCCGCCAGGATGCGCTCATACAGAGCCAAGGCTCGTTCGAGGTGGCGGTTCCATTCCGCCGAGCGGTACCGGCAGCGTACCATCACCGCCTCGTGACTCTCAGCGGCCTCGAGCATCAGAGACGCCTCGAGGTCACGCTTCAGACGGCCTTTATTCTTGCCGGACTTGAACTTCAGGAACTCGGGATCAGCCAGCAACGCCTCAAAGATCGCAACGGCCTTGTGGCGTGCGTGTTGGTAGGCATAGTTCTGGGCGAGGGTGCCTTGCAGACCCTTGCGCAAAGGGTCGTTCGGGTCGGCGTTCAGCAGCAGATGTTCGAGATCGTCGACGAAGGCGGGGCTTCCGTGGATGAAGGAGTATCCGCTGATATCCGCGCCACCCGCGGGATCGTCCGTGAGGTGTCTGGAGACGACGGCCAGGTATCGATATTGAAGCGGCGACCACCAAATGTCTGGGGAATGGTCGGGCAGGGACGCCAGATCGGCCAGTTGCTCATACAACACGGCGGCCCGACGGCCACTGTCGAGGTCCCCGATCTTCCGATAGGTGAGCGCCAGCTTGTACATGCCCTTCTCGCGGGTCTTGCCGAACTGCTTGAGCAGGGGATGGCCCCGGGTGTCGAGCATGCGGAGGAATTGGCGGTAGCTCTGGGCGGCCTTGCGGTAGCGACCATGCTGAAACAACAGGTCGCCGCGCTCGAGCGGGATCGCCCGAGCGAGGATGACGTCGCGCGACGCCACGCTCTGGGCCACGGCCGGAAGGCGGCCGGCGGCCTTGTCGGCGTCCAGCACGCGTTCCGCATCGGTCGCCTCGTCCGCCAGGGCCGGTATTTCCGCCTCGTAGCGATCGAGCCAGGAGAGGGCCTCGTCCAGCCGATTCGGACGGTGCTTTGCGAAGGACGCCAGCGTTCGCCACACACGGATGCGGTCCGACGCCTTGGCCCTGGGATGGTTGGCCGCCGCCATGAGGTGCCGGCGGGCCTCTTTTTCCTCCGCCGGGTCTTTCGTGCGCACCGAGATTTCGTGAGACAGCACGCCGCAGGCGATCTCGGCCTCGATCGCGCCCGAGGACTGCGCCGCCTCGCCATCGTCGAGCGCCGCGCTGATCCGATCGCGCCAGCGTTGTTGAAAAGCCGTACGCTCGGCCCCCTTGAGCCGAGCCAACTCCGCCCTATACGGCGTGCCCTGGTAGTCGGACAGGACCTGAGCCAGTTCCTGCCGGCCACCGGCGGACATCAAGGCACACCCGATGCCGATGGCCGGCACGGCCACGGCGGCGCAAGCCACACAGACAATGCTTCTTTTGATCGTGCCCATCCTTTCTGCGGCGATCCTGAAAGCGCTTACGGCGATATGTTTCGGCTCGCCCGCCAAACCGCAGCGCCCGCTGGAAAGTCCGAAGTCCCCATGCACGGGCGATGCGGTTATCGGCATTGTACCCCCCCAGGAAGTCAGGGGAAACGATGTGGTTTTCTCGATTTTTTTTCAGAAAAGTACGGCCGCCAAGGTCATCAGAGGTCGGCGCATCCTTCGGGCATGAAGCACGGCGTCTGGCCGCACGCCGTGGGTGCCCTGATCGACGGCTTTCTATGTCCCGCGTTGAGAATACGTTAGGCGATTTCGAGTCGATCCTGCCGGCGGGTTGACCCCGTGGCCCAGCCATTCATAGAATCGCCGGTGGGCTGGGCGGCGGAGACGGAGCGTTTCGACGCGTGAATCGGACGATCGGCATCATCGTGACGCTGTTGTGGGTGGGCGCCATGGCCGCGCTGATCGAGCGCGACCTGGTCCCCTTCTGGACGGCCCAGGAGCCGCCGAGCCGCAACGCCCCGGAGAGCCGCCTCCAGGTCGGCCTCTTTGACGACAGCAGTCGGCGCGTCGGCACGACGTGGATCACGACTCACCGCACCCCCGACGAGACGACCGTGCAGAGCACCACGAGCTTCGAGCTGGGCCGGCTGGCCACGCTGCTGCCCGGCCTGAAGAAGTTGGTGCTCGACAGCAGCCTGGTCTATGACGCGGACGGCGGCGTCGAGCAGTTCACCTTCGCCCTGCACGGGGCGGGCCTGCCGATCCAGGTCGCCGGCGAGCGCTATGGCCGCGACATCGCCTGTTCGGCGCGGTTCGGCGGCATGACGCGGACGATGATGCTCGATGCGGACTTGTCGCGTCAGCTTGGCGAGTCGCTCCGCCCGTTCACGCACCTCGAAGGGTTGCACGTCGGGCAGTCGTGGCGCGTCCGGCTGCTCGATCCGTTCGCGCTGGTCAAGGACCAGTCGATCGCGTTCGACCTTCAGCTTGCCCGTGTGACGCGGCGCGAAACGATCGACCACCGCGGCCGGCCGGTCGTGTGCTTTCGCGTCGAGACCGAGGGATCGGTGGCGTGGGCGGACGACACCGGTCGAATCCTGCGGCAGGAAGTCGAGGTGCCGTTGCTCGGCCGGTGGGTGTTAAGAGATGAGCCGTTCGACGAGCCGGCGCGAGCCGCGGTCCGTGCGGCGATTCACCGGAGCATTCCAAACGGATGACCGGCGGCGCGGGCAGTCGTCCGCTGGAACGAGAATCCCTTCTCGTTCCTGTTCTCCACAGGAATCATTCCTGTTCCTGCGATAGCAGCCCCCATTGGACTGTGGCATGGGAAGGAGGGTCATTCGGTTGGGACCGAGAAGGGATTCTCGGTCCAGCGG
>CAYQDV010000305.1:0-3751 GCA_964416295.1 uncultured Planctomycetaceae bacterium | reverse complement strand
AGAACCTCGGCTCCTGGACCTACGGCTACGACGCGGCCAGCAACCCGCTCTATGCCCATCACACGGGCGCTGACCTCAGCCACCTGGCGACGGCCCGCGATCCGATCAGTCGCGCCAGCGATGGTCCCGCAGAGAGGCGACGATGTCGGCGGCGAGCCGGACGGCGGCGACACCGTCTTCGGCGCTGACGGCCGGGCGGGTTCCGGAACGGACGCTCTCGATGAAGCCCTCGAGTTCGGCGCGGAGCGGTTCGACGTCGTCGACCTGAAGGGGTTCGACCTGGACCATCGATCCGAAGTCCGCACCCGTCAACTGGGAGATGTCGTCGAGGCGGCCGTTCTTCGCCAGGGACAGGATGTCGAGATTGGCGTCCTTGGTGATCGCGGTGCCGGTTTTGCGTTGATAGTCGATGGACAGATAGGCCGTCTCGCTGAAGACGCGCAGGCGCCGGTCGGTCCTCAGCGCCAGCCGTGAGGCGCTGAAGTTCGCCACGGCGCCGTTTTCGAACAACACGCGGGCGCTGGCGACGTCCTCGTAGCGGGCCAGGACGCTGACGCCGACGGCGTCCACGTGCGCCACCGGCGATTGCACGAGGTGCAGCACGATGTCCAGGTCGTGGATCATCATGTCTGACACGACACCGATGTCGGCCGACCGAAAGCTGAACGGACTGACGCGCGTGGACTCGATGTATCGCGGCCTGAACTGCAGGCGCTGCATCGCGCGGACGACGGGATTGAATCGCTCCGTGTGTCCGACCGAGAGGAGAGCGCCGCTCGCGCGGGCGCAGGCCAGGAGCCGCTCGGCGTCGGTCACGGTGGCGGCCAGCGGTTTCTCGACGAGGACGGCGACGCCGCGTTTGAGGAGAGGCTCGGCCACTTCCACGTGATGGACGGTCGGCACGGCCACGGTGACGGCCTTCACGTCGGCGGGCAGATCACCGATGTCGGTGATCGCCCTCGTGTCATAGCGCTGCGCCCACTCGGCGGCGCGACCGGCGTCTCGATCGACAATGGCGACCAGGTCCGTCTGAGGCAGGTCGTGATAAATGCGGGCGTGGTGTTTCCCCATGTGCCCGACGCCGACCACCGCTACGCGCGTGGGTTTGTCTGTCACCGGGTGCTGCTCCCGTTGTAGAACGCGGGGCGGAGGGTGCTGTCGTCGCGCCGGCGGGATTCGAGGTAGCGTCCGTGCACGCCGCTGCTGACCGAGCGCTTCAGGAAGTCGATCAGGTACTGGCAGTGCTCGTTGAGCGGTCCGTTGGACTCCGCCTCGCGGAGCCTCCGGATGAGGCTGGGCATGCCGTTCTTGTCGCGATTGCGCGTGAAAACGGAGTGATACAGCCCGCGCAGCCCGAAGGCGGCCATGGGCTGTTCTTTCCGCGGAAAGAGCCGCTTGCAGAGGTTGCGAAGCTGTTGAATGACCGGCTCATCGAAGCCCCATCGACCGAGTCCCTTGATGTTGACGCCCATGACGGTTCCGCCATAGCCGCCGAAGATCAGATACGGGGGCGTGTCGGTCGTGCAACGGGACGCGCCCGTTACGAAACAGTATTGGCCGACCGTGACGAATTGCTGAACACCGACGAGACCGCTGATGTTGACGTGGTCTTCGATTTGGACATGACCGGCGATCTGGACGGAGTTTGACAGGACGCAGTGGCTTCCGACGTGGACGTCGTGCGCCAGGTGCGTGCCGACCTGGAACTGGTTGTGGTCGCCGACGTCGGTGACGCCGCCGCCCAGTTCGGTGCCGGTGTGGGCCGTGACGCCCTCGCGGAAGATGTTGTCGTCTCCGATGACCAGGCGGGTGGCGCTGCCCTTGTACTTGAGGTCCTGCGGCGCGGCTCCGATGACGGAGGACGGATAAAAGGTGTTTCCCGTGCCGATCTCCGTCTTTCCGAGGATGGTCACGTTGGCGATCAGCCGGCAGCCTGCGCCGATGCGGACCTGTGGGCCGATGTAGCAGCCCGGTCCGACGACAACGTCGTCGGCGAGTTCCGCTCTGGGGTCGACCGTGGCTCCCGATGCGATGTCCGGCATAGACAGCTTTATCCTGCGTGCGGATGATCGATTCGACTTCGGGGCACTGACCGGCGCCCCGTCCCGCCTGTTACAGCGGCTCGGCATCGACCATCATGAACTTGATCTCCGCCTGGGACACGATCGCGCCGGCGACCCTGGCTCGACATCGGACGTGTCCCGTCCGCGCCCTCACCCTGAGGGTATCCGCTTCCAGAACCAGTTGATCGCCGGGGACGACCGGCCGGCGAAACTTCACGTGATCCATCGAGAGCAGCACCGCGACCTTGCCGGTGTGCTCCAGTTTCTGTGACAAGAGAATGCCGGCCAGTTGGGCCATGGCCTCGATGATCAGGACGCCCGGCATAATCGGCTGGCTCGGATAGTGGCCCTGGAAGTAAGGCTCGTTGATCGAAACGTTCTTGATGCCCACGGCACGCCGGTCGCCGTCAATCTCCACGACCCGATCCACCATCAGGAACGGATAGCGGTGGGGCAGGATCGATCGGAGCTGTCGGGCATCGAACGTCGGTTCGCTGGAAAGCCGGGCCGCCTGGGCCTCCCGCTCGGCCGACTCGACGAGGCGTCGCACCAGCTCGTGGTTCAGGGCGTGGCCGCTCTTGTAGGCAATGATCTTTCCGTAGACGGGGCATCCGGCGAGATAGAGGTCGCCGATCAGGTCGAGGATCTTGTGCCGCACGCACTCGTTGGGAAAGCGGAAGTCGTTTTCGATCACGCCGTCGGGACCGATCACGACGATGTCGGCGTAGGTCAGGTGCGTGCCGAGTCCGGCTTCCCGGAATTGCCGAGCCTCGTCCTCAAACAGATAGGTGCGTGCCGGCGCGATCTCTTCGCAGAACCGCTCCGCCGAGAGACGAATGGCATAGATCTGCCGGGGCAGCCGGCCTTCCGGCCCGTAATCGAGATCGTAGAGGATGTTGAGGTCGTCCGAGCTGCTGGGCACGGCAATGAGTTCGGCATCGCCGTCCGCGACGCGAAGGGTCTCTCGAATCACGATGGGACGGCACGCCCGCGATTGCTGGCGGATACCCGCTTCCCGGATCGCCTGGACGAAGCCCGCGGCGCTTCCGTCCCCGCCCGGTAACTCGCCGCCCTCGAGTTCGATCTCGACGTTGTCGATGCCCAAGCCGTGCAGAGCGGCGAGGCAGTGTTCGACCGTTTCGATCGACAATGTGCCGTTACGCAGGGAGGATCGGCGGGCACGCTTGGTGATATTGGCGACGTGGGCGGGGATGCGGATGACGGAGGAGCCTCCGTTGCAGACAAAGACGACGCCGGAGTCCTCCTCCGCCGGCTTGAGACGCACGATGACGTCCTCGCCGGTGAACAGGCCCCGGCCGCGAAGTTCCGTCGGCGATTCGATCGTCTGCTGCGATTTCACGAACGGTCACCCGCTTCTCCGGGGGCCGGCACCCGAACCGTGCTTGCGGGCCATTCAGCCATTCCCGACAACGACACATGATAGCGCAACCCGGACATTATGCCCGACCGGCCCCGGACGATCAATCCGGCGCCGCGGAATGCCGAAACCGACCCTGCCGGGGGACCGGCGACCACCAATCTCTCGCGCTGCGTCCGGAAAAGTGTGGATTCGGGCGGATCGTGTTATCGCCCGAGCGCGAGGAGGAGGGGGAGGCCTACGGCGGCTGCGATCAGGAGGATGACGGTGACGCCGTGGCTGAGGGCGATCGAGCGGAGCAGATCGTCCG
>CAYQDV010000304.1:0-3779 GCA_964416295.1 uncultured Planctomycetaceae bacterium | reverse complement strand
CTGCACCTGTTATCACGCATTTTCTTGATGACAGGCAGGATGGCCGCAGGGTGCTGTTGGGCGGTGAGAGCGGCATTCGCTGCGAGGATACCTGGGCCTGGGACGGCTCGAGCTGGGTCGAGGTCGCGACCACCGGCCCCGGCGGTCGCACTGGGCAGGCGATGGCCTACGACAGTGCGCGCGGCGTAACCGTCATGTTCGCCGGCGCGAACTACAGCCTCAAAGAACCCGTGTTGGGCGATGCCTGGGAGTTGGCGTTCGAGCCTGCGGCCGCGACCTCGCCCGCCGCGGTGTACGCGCCCCCGCCGACTGGCCCGTCCGGGGGATGTCGTGCTCTTGAGTCCCGCCTGCGCGAGCTTCGATATGTTCAGAAACTATGAAGAGCGGGGAGATACTTTCCAGTCCATCGTCCGCGGCTGGCGGTGACGGCGCGGCACTCGATGGACCTTCCCGAACCGGCCTGGGCCTCGCCGTGCGTGCCGGCGCCTGCCACGAGTCGACATTCGCTAGGTTTCGGTGCGCCGAGCACCATGGCCATGCATCGGGAACGCCCCTTGCTGGTCGGATGGACAGCTCGACGACGAGCATTTAAAGTGATACACGAGCGGTTCTCGTTGCCTTCGGTGCGAAGGCTCTCCGGCCCGTGAAGACACGGATGGTTCGAATAGCGACACAGACGACCTGATGATGCAAGGAGTGACCAGGATGGCGACAAAATTTGTGTATTTTTTCGGCGACGGGAAGGCTGAGGGAAGCGGCCGGCAGCGGGCGTTGTTGGGCGGCAAGGGGGCCGGGCTGGCGGAGATGACGAACATCGGCCTGCCGGTGCCGGGGGGCTTCACGATTTCAACGGAGGCGTGCAAACGCTTTTATGACGGCGATCGCCGGTGGCCGGCGGGCCTGCAGCAGCAGGTTCGGCGGAACCTGACGCGCCTCGAGAAGGTGTGCGGCAAGCGTCTGGGTGAGGCGGACGATCCGCTTCTGGTCTCGGTGCGATCGGGAGCGGCGGTGTCGATGCCGGGCATGATGGAGACCGTTCTGAATCTGGGGTTGACGGACGCCTCGGTCGAAGGGCTGGCTCGGCGCACGCACAACCCGAGGTTCGCGTGGGATTCGTATCGGCGTTTGATACAGATGTATTCTACGGTCGTCGTCGGGCTGTCGAAGGAGATTCTGGAAGAGAAACTGGCCGCCATGAAGAAGCGGCTATACGTGACCCACGACACGGAGCTGTCGACCGACAACCTCCGAACCCTGTGCGGCGCATTCAAGACGTTTTATCGCGAACAAACCGGACGGGAGTTTCCGCAGGATCCGTGGGAGCAGCTCCTCGGAGCGATCACGGCCGTGTTCGAGTCGTGGATGGCCGACAAGGCGATCAAGTACCGCGAGGTCGAGCGGATCGAGGGCCTGTCGGGCACGGGTGTGTCGATCTGCCAGATGGTCTTCGGCAACATGGGTGAAGACAGCGGCACGGGGGTCTGTTTCACACGCGATCCGAACACCGGCGAAAATGTTTATTATGGCGATCTTCTGATGAATGCTCAGGGGGAAGACGTCGTCGCGGGCATCCGCACGCCGATCCGCTTGGCGGAACTCGCCGATCGAAACCGCGAGGTCTACGACCAGCTTTGCGCCGTTCGCGTGATGTTGGAGACCCATTACAAGGACATGCAGGACGTGGAGTTTACCGTCGAGCGCGGCAAGTTGTACATCCTGCAATGTCGATCGGGCAAACGGGCGCCAATGGCCACGTTCAGAATTGCCATCGATCAGGTCACCCGACCCCTGACGACAAAAGCGGAAACCCAACGACTGGTCAGGAAGGGCTATCTCCCGAAGCGTTATGCGAGCGCTGCCGCCCGGCCGGTTCTGACGAAGGACCAGGCGATTCTGAGGATAAAAGGGGCGGACGTCGAACGCCTGTTCTATCCCATAATCGATCCGTCGCAGGAGCGGGATGCGCTGGCCCAACGACGGTTGGCGATGGGCATCAACGCGGTGCCTGGCGCGGCGTGCGGGCAGGTGGCCTTCAATGCGGAGGAGGCCGAGCGCATGGCCTCCGACGGCAAGAAGGTCATCCTGGTCCGAAAGGAAACCAGTCCGGAAGACGTGGGAGGGATGCATGCAGCCGAGGGCGTTCTGACGGCGACGGGGGGCAAGACATCTCATGCGGCAGTGGTGGCGCGCGGCTGGGGCAAATGCTGTATCGTCGGATGCGATGCCCTCGATATCGACTGCGGGGCCGGTTGCATGCATGTGGGAGGACGGACGATCTCCGCGGGCGACTGGTTAGCGCTGGATGGCGGCGATGGCTCGGTCTACCAGGGAGAGGTGCCGCTGGTCACCCCAACGATGCCGGCGGAATTTGACATCCTGATGAAATGGTGCGACACGCGGCGTCGGCTCGGGGTGCGGACGAACGCGGATACACCCTACGACGCCGAGTTGGCTGTCAAGCTGGGCGCCGAGGGCATCGGGCTGTGCCGTACCGAGCACATGTTCTTTGATACCGAAGAGCGGCGTTTGGCGATACAGGAGATGATCGTCGCGGATTCCGAGGGCGCGCGGCGGACGGCGCTCGATCGTCTGTTACCGTTTCAACGGCAGGACTTCATCGGTATCTTTGAGGCGATGGCCGGCCGGCCCGTGACGATCCGGCTGGTCGATCCGCCGTTGCACGAGTTCGTGCCTCACGATGAGGCCCAGCAGCGCGAACTGGCGGGCAAGCTCAAGATCGACTTCCGTGAGATTCAGCGGCGGATCGGCCAACTTCACGAGACCAATCCCATGCTGGGGCACCGCGGGTGCCGGCTGGCGATCACCTATCCGGAAATCCTGGAGATGCAGGTACGGGCGATCATCGAGGCGGCGGTCGAGTGCCGCCATCGCGGTGTCAAGGTCGCGCCGGAGATCATGATTCCGCTGTGCATCGATGCCCGCGAACTGCAGATCCTGGTCGACCGCACGCGGACAGTGGCCGAGGGCGTGCTTCGGGACGCGGGTGTCAAACTGAAGTACCTGGTCGGGACCATGATCGAGACGCCACGGGCGGCGATCACGGCCGGGCGCATGGCCGAGGCGGCGGAGTTTTTCAGCTTCGGCACGAACGACCTGACTCAACTGGTCATGGCACTCTCGCGCGACGACGCGGGCCGGTTTCTACCGGACTACGTCAATGCCGAGCGGGCCGCCATCTTCCCGCACGATCCGTTCCAGACGATTGATCGCGACGGCGTCGGCGTCCTCGTGCGTGGCGCGGTGCAGAGTGGTCGCAAGACAAGAAAGAATCTCAAGGTCGGGATTTGCGGCGAGCACGGCGGCGATCCCGAGTCGGTCCGTTTCTGTCACGACGCCGGTCTGGACTACGTCAGTTGCTCGCCTTTTCGGGTGCCGATCGCTCGTCTGGCGGCGGCTCAAGCCGTGATCGCGGACTCGGCGCCCAAGCGGTCGCGTCCGCGGCCCGCCGCGCCCCGACCGACCGACGGCCGTGCCCGATCGATCACAACAAGAACGAAGTCAAAGTCGAAGCCGAAGCCCCGGTCACCATCGAAGGCTCGAACGAGTGCCCGGTCCAAGTCCAAGTCCAAGTCCAAGCTCAAGCCCAAGCGGCGCACTCGGCAGGCCGTCAATTCAAGACCGAAGTCGATGTCCAAGTCGGCCGTCGGGCGGCGGTCTTCGGTGAAATCACGGAGTCGGACCAAGACCCGCGCGGGTGTTCGAAGCTAGTGTTCCGTCAACCTTGAATCTGCGGGCTGCCCAGCGGGAGGGCGAGGCTC
>CAYQDV010000303.1:0-3811 GCA_964416295.1 uncultured Planctomycetaceae bacterium | reverse complement strand
GAGCATAATGACCCCCAGTATCAGGCACAGAACCCAAGCTTCGCGCGTCGATTCTGATTTTTGTGCGCTCATAGGTCTTCCTCGCAGGGGGCTTCTTGGGACTGAGAGACTCCCCCCCACCCTCTCGATAAACCGCTTTGGGTTCGCAGACGGCCACCCCGCCCCCCCCCCGCCGCATCGTCTCGATCAGTACGCCCAGATGGAGCAGCCCGCGTCCGGATACGCGGAACGAATCATTCTGCGAGGTCTCCTCGACGCGCAGTGCCACGTTGGATTGGAGCTCTTTCGTCAGGCGGTCGCGAACATGGCGGGTGGTCAGAAACCGCCCCTCGCGTCCGGCAAAAGGCGAGGTATTGACCGTGAAGACCATGGTCAAAGTCGGTTCGTCGATGGCGATTATGGGCAGGGGATGGGGGTCGTTGGGATCGGTGACGGTGTCCCCGATCCCGATCTCGGGGATGCCGGCGACGGCCGCGATGTCACCTGCCTCCACCTGCTGGACACGCTTGCGGCCCAGCCCCTCATAGCCATAAAGGATGTCGACTTTTTCCTCGTAGCGATGGCCGTCCCGCGAGACCAGCATGGCCTGTTGTCCCTCGCGGAGCCGGCCGCCGAACATGCGCCCCACGCCGATCCGTCCGACGTAGTCGTTGAAATCGAGCGAGGTAATCAGCATCTGGAGAGGCGCGTCCGGGGAACCGTCCGGGGGAGGGACGTAGCGGATGATCTCCTCGAACAAGGGCAGGACGTCGGTGTTGGTGTCGGTGGAAGCGCGGCGGGCATAGCCGTGTTTGGCGCTGGCATAGAGGACCGGGAATCCGAGGGCCGTGTCATCGGCGCCGAGGTCGATGAAGAGGTCGTAGACCTCGTCGAGCACTTCCTCGACACGCGCATCCGGCCGATCGATCTTGTTGATGACGACGATGAGCTTGAGGCCGAACTCAAACGCCTTGCTGAGCACGAAGCGGGTCTGCGGCATCGGCCCCTCGAAAGCGTCGATGAGCAGCAGGCCGGCGTCGGCCATCTTGAGAACGCGCTCGACCTCTCCGCCGAAATCCGCGTGGCCGGGCGTGTCGATCAGGTTGATCTTGTAGCCATTCCATGTGATGGCGCAGTTCTTGGCGAAGATGGTGATGCCGCGTTCCCGCTCCTGATCGTTGCTGTCCATAATCAGGTCGCGCTGGACGGCTCCTTCCCGTATCGTGCCCGACTGCCGCAGGAGGCAATCGACCAACGTTGTCTTGCCGTGGTCGACATGCGCGATGATCGCGAGATTTCGTATTTCGTCGTGTGCCATCCGGTGAATCTCGTCACGCCAGACGCCCCGCACGCCTTCGGCGGCGGGCGTTGGTGTGATCGGCGAAACAAGACCCCGGGCAGGCTTGCCCCGGGGCCTTGCGTGATCCCGCAAGGCCGGACGCCGTCAGAGTCGACGCGTGCGGCGCCGGGTTGTGAGCGGGGGGGGGCGATCCTACGTCAGGCTGTCGCCTTGCGCGCCGCCGCCAGCGCTGCCTCGTAGTTCGGCTCGTCGGCGATTTCGGAAACGTATTCCACATGCACCAAGGTGCCGTTCTTGTCTACGACGAAGACCGCCCGGCAGAGGAACCGGTCCAGCGGGCCGCCCTTGAGCAAGACGCCGTAGTCCTTCCCGAAGGCGGCGGTCCGGTGGTCCGACAGACACTTGACACGTTCGATCCCGGCGGCGCCGCACCACCGCTTCTGAGCCATCGGCAGGTCGACGGAGATGGTCAGGATGTCGACGTCCGAAAGCTTCGCCGCTTCCTCGTTGAACCGCCGCGTCTCGGTGTCGCACACGGGGGTATCCAACGACGGAACGGTGCACAGGATTCGAACGCGACCGCTCGTTCCCGACAGCGTCACGTCCGACAGGTCACCGGCCTGCAATGCAAAATCCGGGGCTTTGTCTCCTGCGGTGAGCGCCGGACCATCCAGCGTCTGGGGGTTGCCTTTCAGCGTACATGTTCGAGCCACAATAAAGTCCTCCCGTTTCGGGTCCACCGGCTGCCAGTTCTCAATATGAAACGAGCCGGAGTATAGCCCCCAGGTAGCCGGGCCGCCATCCAGCCCCACAGGCCGTCGCCCGATAATTGACAACGCGAGTCCGTCGTTGAATGAGCCGACAAGTAGAGGCAGGCTGGAGCAGCGCGGCTGTCCTTACCGCGCCGTCGCCGGCCGCGTGGGTCCGCGACTCCACGGAATCGAGAAACACAGAGGTTCATCTATGGCCAAGTGGGTCGGTCCGACACCGGAGAACGTCGAGGCCTTGTGGCTGCTCATCCGGGAAGGCAAGTTCCGGACGTCGAACGGTGTGCCCAAGTTTCAACTGACCCGCGGCGTGAAGCATCCGGACGAGTTATACATCTCCTGGCCGTATGACAACGATTCGGTTGTTCGGTGTCCGATCGACGACATTCCGGCCTACCTGCCGGACGAAGTCCCGGACCGGGTCAACAAGATCCTGAGATTCATCGCGAAGCGCGATCTGCGGCCACCGACGCCGATTGACCGGTCGCGTCTCGCCAACGGCACCCCCCAACGACTGGCTGACGCCGCCGAAAACCTCTTCATGAACGCCCTTTCGCAGACCTCGCTCGACGACGACTCTCGAAGCGTCGCCGTCGACGCCTTTCGCGAGACACTCCAGGGCATGATCGGTCGGAAGATGATCAAGGGAACCTGAAGCGGCACCCGCGCGCACATCCACCCTCCGGCAGGCAAAAAAAAACTTGTAGTCACTGGGCATGAGGTGATAATGCAGCCCTGCATGGAGAACCGAGGATCTGCTGCGAGCATTCGCAACACAGTCACGGAGGATTCCATGTCTGGCAAGCCTGCCAAGAAAGAGCGTCATCGGCGAAAACGACAGCAAAAACGCCATCAATCCGCTCGGTTGAACGGCGGCAGTCCCTATCGCCGGATCGGCCGCGCGGGCGAGCTGCTGGCGTGCTACATCAATCGGAGGTGGCGTGAGCAAGGATGCGCGACGATCTTTGTGCTGCGCCGTTCGCGGGACCAGGGCCTGGTTATTGCGTCGTTCTATGTCGATATCTGGTGCGCCGGTCTGACGGATGCCCGGGGGCACGTCGGCGTGGCGATGGAGGAGTTCGACCGACTAATTCACGGTAGAAGGTCTGCTGAGATCGAGTTGGTCCGCACGGATCACGACGTGGTTGCGGGCATCATCGCCGGGGGTATTCGCTTCGCGGAGCGGAACGGGTTTCGTCTGCCGAGCCATTATCAGCGATGGCTCGCCGTGGTGGGCGACGTGGGCGACCCGGGCTCAGCGGACCTGAGCGATTTCGGCGTAGGCGAGGAGAAGGCGCTACGGTACATCGGAACTCGGGCCGACTTGGAACAGCGGCTCGTCGGCTGCTCGGTGGACGAGTTTCTGGGCCGCCCGGACGTCGACTTCATGCTGGAAGAAGGCGATTTCAACAGGCCGAGTGACGACGAAGTGACGAGGGAAGAGGCTATGCCGGTGCTGCGCGAAGCGTTGATCGACAAGGCACGTCGCTGGTTTATCTCGCGGGACATCCAGCCAAGCCCCTGTCTGCCCGAGGCGATGGATGTCCTGTTGAGATCGCTGCTGAGCGTAGAGTCTTCGCACGAGGACGGCTCCGATGACCGGTTGGACAACAGTGACGCGCCGTCGATCGATGATGTCTGTCGCGAAGCAATGGCCCGTCATCGGGAACGGCTGATCGAGACGTACGGGGCTCGTGGCGAGACGGAGCTGCAGATGGCGATGGCGCAACTTGCCGTGTTCATCGGTCAGTTTGAGACGCCTCGT
>CAYQDV010000302.1:0-3816 GCA_964416295.1 uncultured Planctomycetaceae bacterium | reverse complement strand
TGGGCGTGCGCGCGTGTGTCTGCCCTCCCGATGCGCCTGCGCAGAGCGGTGTGCGCGACCAGCCGGCGACCCCGGCGCGGGCCGCCTCTCACCGAGAACATCACCTGAGCAGCTTCAGGCGCCGTCCGAAGCGGCCGCCGAGGATTCGCTCGGCGTCGGCGGCCAGCCAGTCTGTCAGGATGGCCGCGTAGACGGACCGGAAATCGGTGGTCCACTTGAGATCACCGCGGTCGAGGTGGTCCGGCTCGAGGCTGGGATGATCGGCGTGGATCCCCGGTCGGATTCGGCTGCCGACGAGAAACATCGGCGCGGCGGTGCCGTGGTCCGTGCCGCCGGACGCGTTCTGAGCCACGCGGCGGCCGAACTCTGAGAACGTCAGCAGGATGACCTTGTCGAGCAGACCGTCCGTCTTCAACCCGCCGACGAAAGAGGCGAGCGCGTCGCCCAACTGTCGCAACAAGTTCCGGTGGCGACCGGCCTGCCCGGCATGCGTGTCAAAGCCGCCTTGCGAGACATAATAGACTCTCGTATCGAGTCCGGCGGCGATCATCCGCCGAACCATGCCGAGCTGGCGGGCCAGCGGGCTTGAACCACGATCGGCGGCGACCCGTCGTCGCCCGCGGCGGCCGCGCCGTCGCGCGATCGTGATCCCGGCGGCGCGCTGGATGTCCTCGGCATCCGCCATGGCATCCATGGCCACGCGCTGGAGGTAGGAGAGCGCCGCGGCACTGTTCCGCGGGGCGCCCGGAGGCGGGTCGTCGATGCCGCCGGCCGGAACATTGAGTTTGTCAAACGTCTCGTTCACGACGCCATCGGCGCCGGGGCTGCGCCAGCTCAGTTCCGCGGGGGAGGAGAAACTGACGGGCCGAAAACGCTCGCCCGTCATGGCGAGCGGCGTCTCGGGGGTGATGGCGATTCCGCCGCGGGGATCGGGCCGGTCTGATCCCTTGCAGGTGCAGTCGAAATAACGACCGATCCAGCCGTGGTGTCGGCGGTGGTTCGGATCGGCGGTGGCCCAGATGTCGGTTGAGACAAAGTGCGAACGATTGGGATTGGGATAGCCCACGCCCTGCACAATGCCCAGCAGGCCGTCGTCGTAGAGCCGCTTGAGACCTTCGGCGGCGGGATGCAGGCCGACGTCGTCGTTGAGCGTCAGCACGTCGTCTTTCCCGACGGCGAGCTGCGGCCGCGCGGCGTGGTAACGGTCGTTGCGGAAGGGAATCACGGTGTTCAGGCCGTCGTTGCCGCCGGCAAGCTGGAGCACGACCAGGACGCGCTCGTCCGGAACTCCGGGCGCCGACGACACTCGCTTGACATCAAACGGGTCGGCGATGGCCCAGGCGGTGCGGTCCAGAAACAGCGGCACCGTAACGCCGGCGGAAGCGAGCGTCAGTCCCCGACTCAGAAACTCCCTCCGTGTGTGGATCGAAGCGTCGGTCATCTTGCGGTCTCCCCTTCGGCGGATGCCCTGCCGGATTGCTCATCGTCCAGCCCGGTCACGACAACTGGTACTCCGGCATGCTCACGATCAGGTGCAGCAGCGTGCGGATCCCTCGGGCGTTTGACGGACTGTTGATCTTGCGGGTGTTGATCTGCTGCTTGAGGGCGTCGATCAGGCTTTGCCGCCGCTCGGGCGCAATGCGGCGCTGGAGCAGACGGTCGATGTAGTGGTCGACGATGGCTTCCGCCGTCGGCGTGGTCATGTCCTTGAGAACGGGCGTCGGATCATACGCCGACTGCGGCTCGAGCATCCGCGCGGCGTCCATGTCCGTCAGAACCGGGGCCTCCGCTCCGAGGGTTCGCAGGAGTTGCTCTCGCTGCTTGCGCCGCTGCCGGCGGAACTGTGGGTTGTCGTCGCCGAAGATGACGTGTCGCAGGGCGTTATAACGGTCGAATAACGTGCTCGTGTTGATCCACGTGAGTCCGCCGTCCCAGCCTTTCACATTCGGCGGCTGGAATAAATCCTGCCCCATCGTGCGAAGTTGCCGGCACAAGGTCGTTGCATCGACCACCGGGATCTCGAGCGCCCGCAGGGTTCCGACGAGCAACTCCACCGGACTCTTCACGTGCGTGAAGCGGGCGCGGTCGCCATAGAACGCATCACTCAGGAACATCGCCCCCAGGACGGTCTTCACGTCATGATCACTCTCTCGGAAGACCGCGCCGAGAGCCTCGATGATCGAATCGTCCGGATCCTCATAGGCAAAGAAGGTCCACAGTTTGCGGGCCATGAATTCGGCGGTTGCGGGTTGCTTCAGGATGATATCGATGATATCCGCTGGATCGAATGAACCGGTCTCGCCGAGGAAGGTCTTCTCGCCGAAGTCATGCCGGCCGCTGGTGTGGAACACCTCGCAGGTCTGTGGATCGGTGAGGATGCCCGTAAACGCTCGGGCCGCCTCGCGGATATCGTGTTCCGTATAGCTGCCAACCCCCATGGTGAAAAGTTCCATGAGTTCGCGGGCATAGTTCTCGTTGGGCTTACGCTTGACGTTCTGCTGGGTGTTGAGGTAGAGGATCATTGCGGGGTCTTCGGTGATCTCAATCAGCAGGTCGCGGAACTTGCCCGTGGCGCGTCGGCGGAAGAGCTGGTTCTGAACGTACAGCGCGCGGCTGCTTCGGACCTCGCGATAACCACTCGTGAGATGGCCGTGCCAGAACAGCACCATTTTCTCCTGAAGCGGGCGGGGCGATGAGACCATCGCTTCGAGCCACCAGTTCGTGACTTTCTGAAGCTGGACGCGATCGGCGCGGCGGCGTTGTCCGCGGATTTTCTGTATTTCCTTCCGATCGGCGTCGGGATGGCTGACTCGGATCGGCGGTGGCGGACGCGCGAGATCGAGCCGTGGCAGCGCGCCCGGAAGCGATTCGTAATCCAGCAGATAGGCGACCGCCTTTTTGCGACCCAGACCGGTCAGAAACGCGATCTGCTCCGGCGTGCCGCCAAACCCCGCGCGGCGAAGCAAATGCGAGGCGTGTTCGCGCGACCAGGTGTCCGAAGCCGCAAGAGGTCCGCTCGGCGCGGTGGCTCCCAACCCGAGGATGACGGCGACGACTGCAGCGTGGATCATGACCCCTGCTCCCGGCCTTTCCGGAGGGATAACTCCGGTCACCCGCCGCGTGGCGAGGCGTCCGCACCTCACCCACGCGGCGACCCCCGGACATTCTATCGGGTAAAACGACGGCGGCAGCGGTTTATTGTCGCTAGCGTGCGGAACATCGATGGTGCGGCGAAGAACGCCGCCGCGTCCGAGAAACGCCGGCGTCGCCTACGTCGCCGTCGCGGCCCGTGGTCACGCTCGGGGGCGGCCCGTCACCCGCGGGTGAGCGGTCAGGGCGAACAGGACGGCCGTCGCGAGAACGGTCACCGCAAGACACAGCAAGGCCGCGTCGAAATCGAAGCGCTCGATCAACTTGCCCAGAGTCGCGAAGCCGATCAGAAGCCCCAGATCCCCCGCTCCGAGGATCAGCGACGTGCCCGTGCCGCGATGTTCCGGCGGCAGACGGCCGGCGGCCAGATCGACCATCGACGGGAAGATAAAGCAATGGCCGGTTCCCATCAGGAGTGCCGGCAGGACGAGCTGCGCCTCGGCGTGGATGCCCCTCATGCAGAGGAGGCCGATGGCCATCGACAGCAGACCGAGCAACAGGGTCCGCCTCCGTCCGAGGCGTTCGGGGAGGCGGCGGAAGATGATTCGGAAGATCATGGCCGTCGGACCATAGACGAAGAAGAACACCTTGATGTTGCGAAAGCCGCGAAACTCGGCGAGCCGCTCGAGAAAGAGCATGGGAAAACAGAAGACCATCATGAAGACG
>CAYQDV010000301.1:0-3876 GCA_964416295.1 uncultured Planctomycetaceae bacterium | reverse complement strand
GACCCCCTTGGCGCCGGCCGGCCCCTCGGGGTCCATGGTTTCGATGAAGTGCATTGCGATTTCGGGGGTGTCCGGGGCGGTGATCAACTTGTAGTCCCGGAAGCACGGGTTCTTCACGATGCCATTCTCGACGATCAGGTGCTCCGAGATCGCGTAGCCCATGCCCATGACGATGCCGCCTTCGACCTGGCCCTCGATGCCGAGGGCGTTGATGACCCGGCCCACGTCGTGCGCCGCGGTGACACGCAGGACGCGAATCACGCCCGTGTCCGTGTCGACTTCCAACTCGACGACCTGCGTGCCAAACGCATAGCTCGCCGACACGTCGCCCTTGAATGCGCGATCCTGCATCACGCTGGGAGGTTCATAATATTCGGTCGTCATGACGACGTCGTTCTTCTTCGCGAAATGCAGGGAACGCACGAGCTTGCCCAGTTCGATCACGGCAGCGCCGTCCGCCCGGCGGACGACATGACGGTGCCGCAGCGTCAGCGATGCCGCATCGACGCCGGTCTTTTCCGCGGCGGCGTCGAGCAGCTTCCGTTTCGCCTTGCGAGCCGCCCGCTGAGCGGAGTTGCCCGCGATGAAGGTCGTGCGGCTGGCGTGGACGCCCACGTCCCACGGCGTCACCTCGGAATCGTCATTGACAACACGGATGCTGGATATCGGAACGCCCAACTCCTCCGCGACCAATTGCGCGATGACCGTCTCGCTCCCCTGCCCGATGTCCGTCGCACCAGTCATCACGGTCACATGGGCATGGTCGTCGATCTTGAGGATGGTCCCGCATCCGTCGGACCGATAGATCTTGGCCCCACCGCCGACGTGCAGCAGGGAGGCCATGCCGATGCCGCGCAGGACGGCTCTCGGCGGCGTGCGCGGCGTTCGCTCATTCGCCGCCGCCCGGGTGCTCCGGTTGGCCTTGTGCTTCTCGACAAAGCCGCTTTCGCGAGCGGCGGTCTTGAGGCAGTCGGAAAACCCGCAACTGCGGAACTCCATGCCCTGAGGCGTGGTCTCGCCGGGTCGCTGGGCGTTGAGCAGGCGAAACGCCAGCGGATTCGCCCCGACGGCTTCGGCCAGCTTGTCCATGTGGGTCTCGACGGCGAACGTGGCCTGGAGGTTGCCGAAGCCCCTGAAGGATCCGCTGTAGGGGTTATTGGTATAGACAACGGTCGTCTCATATCGGCAGTGCGGGACGCGATAGAGGGAGGAGATCGTCTGCATGATCACAAATGGCGTCGTCGCGCCCCAGGAGGTGTAGGCCCCGTTGTCGTGCAACGTGTGGCAGTCGCGAAAGGTGAGTGTGCCGTCCTTGCGGGCGCCGCTGCGCAGCGTCAGCTCGACCGGCTGCCGGGTCGGAGAAGCCAGGAACTCCTCCTCGCGTGAGAAGAGCAGCCGCACCGGGCGGCGCGCGGCGCGGGCCAGAAAGATACAGATCGGCTCAAAGGGGTAGATGTCCAGCTTGCTGCCGAACGCCCCGCCGATGACCGGCTGGAGCACGCGGATGCGTTCGGGCGGAACGCCGATGACCGGGGCGATATCCTTCTTATACAGGAACGGCACCTGCGTCTGGCTGTAGACGGTCAGGTTGTCTTCGGAATCGAACCGGGCGATGACGCCGCTGACGCCCATGCAGCAGTGGGTGACGAAATGGAGCCGAAAGGCGTCCTCGATGATGACGTCCGACTCGGCCTCGCCCTTGGCGATGTCTCCCTGGCTGTAGTGGTAGGTAAACGGGATGTTGTCGGGATGGGCGTCGTGGAGGACCGGCGCCCCGGGTCGCAGCGCTTCGGCCGGCGAGAAAACGGCCGGGAGGTCTTCGTATTCCACGTCGATTCGGCGGAGGGCCTCCTCGGCGATCTCGTCGGTCTCGGCTGCGACGGCGGCGATTTCATCTCGCAGGCAGCGAACCCGGTCGGCCTTGAGCGGCGGATGGTCCTTGCCGTGGCCGAGCGGAACGCCCGGCGTGTCCGCCGCGGTGATCACCGCGTGGACACCGCGCAATGCCTGTGCCCGGCTGGTGTCGATGCGGAGGATCTTCGCATGGACGCGATCGGAGCGGAGAATCCGGCCGACGAGCATTCCGGGCAACTCGATGTCGTGGACGTACTTCGCTTCGCCGGTGACCTTGCCCGGTGCATCGAGTTTGGGCACGCGCTGACCGATCAGGCTGTCTTCATGCAGGTCGGACGTCATGGGCGCGCCTCCCCGACCGGCTCGGCGTCTTGTATGGCCGCGGCGACGGCCTCAAGCACCTTCGTGTATCCGGTGCAGCGGCACAGATTGCCCTCGAGGCTGCGCCGAATCGCGTCGCCGTCTGCCTCCGGGTGGCGGTTCAGCAATTCCACGCTCCGCATGATCATGCCGGGTGAGCAGAATCCACACTGGACCGCGCCGTATCGCACGAATGCCTCCTGCACGGCGTGAAGTCTTCCATCCGTCTGAATGCCTTCGATCGTGGTCAGCCGGCGGCCGTCGCAGTCCACGGCGAACATCAGGCAGGCGTTCACGGACCGACCGTCTGCGAGGATCGTGCAGGCGCCGCATTCGCCCTCGCCGCATCCGTACTTGGTGCCCGTGTGCTTGAGCACGTCGCGGAGCAGCGTCAGGGTGCTCATCGTGACGGGCACGGTCGCGTCGACCGGACGGCCGTTCAGTTCAAAGCTGATGGTCTGTTCGACTGACATCACGCAGTATTCTTTCCGTCATGCGACGCAGCACCCGTGCCCGATACCAGGCGGACGCCCGGACGTCGGAGATGGGGGCCACGTCGCGGTCGATCGCGTCGGCGACCGTTGCGATCCCTTGCGTGTCCAGGGTGCGGCCTTCCAGGGCCGCCTCGGTCCTTCGGCCGCGAACCGGCGTCGGCGCAGCAGCACCGAAGGCCACTCGGACCTGCCGCAGGCATCGGCCGTCGCGGACTCCGGCGATGCCGACCGAAACGATGGCAATATCCAGGGCGGGTCGTGTGCCGAGCTTTCGGAAGACCGCGACGGTCTGCGGCCGAGGCACCGGAAAGTGGACGCACGTCAACACCTCGGTCGGCTGAATCCGCGTCCGGCCGGGGGCCACGAAGAAATCGCAAAGAGCCATCGTTCGGCGTGTCACGCCGCCGTCGAGCCACGAGGCCAGTTCCACCTCCGCGTCCAGCAGGAGTAACGGGATCATCATGTCTCCGGCAGGAGAGGCGTTGCAGATGTTTCCGCCGAGGGTGGCCATGTTCCGCACCTGGGCGCTGGCGAATTGATCGGCCGCCTGCGCGAGGACGGCGGCCTTCTCGCACAGCAGGCCGGAGTCAAGGATGTCCGTGATGGTCGTCCGCGCCCCGATCCGGATCGTTCCATCTGATTCACGGATTCCGCACAATTCCGGCACGCCACGAAGGTTAACCAGTGTGGGCCGAAGGGGTCGGGTTCCGGCCTGCGTCTGTGGCATCAGATCGGTCCCGCCCGCCAGCACCGTCGCGTCGCCGGCCGACAGGGACCGTGCGAGGTCCTCAAGGGTGTGCGGTGCCAGATAGGTCTCAACCGTCATTACGAACCTGCCCCCATAGCATGTTCACAGGTCTCCATTCAGAATCGCACCGGCTCGCGGTAGCGACCGTAGACCTCCACCAGACAGCCCGTGATCTCCCCGACAGTGGCGTAGGCCCGGACCGCCCGGATGATGCCCGGCATGACGTTGCGGCCGGCCTCGGCATCCCGGCGAATCTGCGCCAAGCTGTCTTTCACGCTGCCGGAATCACGCTCCCGGCGAATCCGATCCAGGCGCTTGACCTGCTCCCCGCAGGCCACCTCATTGAAAGCATGAAACTCCACCGGCTGCTCGTCCTCTTCGACTTGATAGCAGTTGACGCCGACCTTGCGAGTCTCGCCG
>CAYQDV010000300.1:0-3884 GCA_964416295.1 uncultured Planctomycetaceae bacterium | reverse complement strand
AGCAAGCAGTAGGGGCGGTGGTGTGGGGCAGGCGCCGGGGGCCGCTCTCTGACGGTCGCGGTTCGGATTAGAGCGGCGGAAAAGTCAAAACGTCAAAACGAGGGGCGGCGCTACGGCGGCGCGGGGGGAGGAGCGGCGTCGGCGTCATCGGGGGGCAGGACCTTGAGGGCGACGAGAGCGTTTTGAGCCGCTTTTTGTTCGGATTCCTTCTTGCTGGGGCCCCAGGCGCTGGGGAATCGGCGGCCGGCGAGACAGACGGCCACCTCGAAGCACTTGCTGTGGTCAGGCCCTTTTTCGTCCAGCAGTTCGTAGACGGGCGTCGCAGACCATTCCTTCTGGGCGTGCTGTTGGAGCTGGGACTTGTAGTTGTGCTGGTTCTCGCTGGCGACCGCGCGCTCGATGTGCGACACCACATGGGTGAGGATGAAATCGCGGGCGGCGTCAAACCCGCCGTCGATGGCGATGGCGGCGATCAGCGACTCGAGGGCCGCGGCGGCGAGCGAACTCGGAAGCTCCGGGCGGGAGGCGATGCCCTTGCCGAGGTACAGCCATTGCGGAAGGCCCAGCTCCTGGGAGATCTCCGCACAGGTCCGTCGCGAGACGACCGAAGACTTGATCTGGGTCAACTCGCCTTCCAGAAAGTCGGGGTATTGGTGGAAAAGGTACCAGCAGACGACAAGCCCGAGGATGGAGTCGCCGAGGAACTCAAGGCGCTCGTTGCTCTCGAGACGCGTCGGGGCGACCGAGGCGTGCATGAGAGAGATCTTGAGGAGGTCGCGGTCCTTGAACCGATAGCCGACCGCTTCCTGGCAACGATCCAGCGCGTCGTCAGACATGAAACTCGACCTGTCGCACAATACCGCTCAGGCCGGTGGCGAAAGTCGCTCGTCGGACACGCAGGGAACGGCTTTCGGCACGGGCCTCGCAGGTGACCGCCACGCCGCGGGTCGAACGAACGACCCCGCCGGGGCACCGGCAAGTGTCCTTTGTGCTTATACTATCGGCCCGCCTCCGGGTCAACTTCACTTGAGATGAGGAGATACGGTGCCGCACGATGCAAACAACGCTCTCGCCCGGCTGCCCTTCCTGACGGAGGGCGTGCCGCCGATCCATGGTGCGATCAAGCGGCGCTATGAGGACTTCCACGTCGTCGAAGTCCCGCTCTACGAGCCGTGTGGCGAGGGGACGCATTGCTACGTTCGCATCGAGAAGCGCGGTCTGGCCACGATGCGGGCCGTTCACGACGTGGCACGGGCGCTCGGCCGGCCGGCGCGCGACATCGGCGTCGCCGGACTCAAGGACGCACGCGGTGTGACCGTCCAGACCCTGAGCATCGAACACGTCGACCCCGACCGGGTGCGTGCCCTCGACATTCCCCGAATCCGCGTGCTGGACGTGTCGCTGCATCGGAACAAGCTCCGGATCGGCCATCTTCGCGGCAACCGGTTTCGGATCCGGCTTCGCGAGGCGGATGCGGATCGGCTGCCGGATGTGCGAGCGATCTGTGAGGTGCTCGAGTCGCGCGGGGTTCCGAACTACTTCGGCCGGCAGCGCTTCGGCCTCCGAGGAGACACGGGGCGGATCGGGCGGGCCGTGTTGACGGGCGATCATCAGACGGTTGTCGATCTCACGCTCGGCCGGGCCGGGCCGTGCGACACGGGCGAGGTCCTGCGGGCGCGACGGCTGTACGATGCCGAGGATTACGCCGCGGCGGCCTCGGCCTGGCCGCGCGGGTTTCGGGACAACGCGCGGGCGTGCCGAGCGATGGCGCAATCGCACGGGAATCACCGGCGGGCCTATCACGCCCTCGATGCGCGACTGCGGCGGTTGTTCGTCAACGCATTTCAGTCGGAGCTTTTCAACCGCGCGCTCGCCGAGCGGATCGGCGACATCGATCGTGTTCGGGCGGGTGACGTCGCGTGGAAACACGAGAACGGAGCGACCTTTCTCGTCGAGGACGCCGAGGCGGAAGGCCCTCGCGCCGCGGCGTTTGAAATCTCGCCGACCGGTCCGATCTTCGGCCCGCGGATGGCGCAGCCCGCCGGCGAGACCGCCGCGCTGGAGGCGTCCATCCTCGCGGACAGCGGCGTGACGCTCGCCGAGTTCGATTCCGTGCGCGGCATGAAGGTTCAGGGTGCCCGGCGACCGCTGCGGTTTCGTCCCGAGGGCTTGGAAATCGACGCGGGCGACGACAGCCACGGACCCTTCATCGAACTGGGGTTCACGCTGCCGTCGGGTTGTTATGCGACGATGGTCCTTCGCGAGGTCTGCAAGAACGAGCTGGAGGAGGGACTGAGCGAGGACGGGGCGGTGGGGGCGGCTTGAATGCGGACCGACGCGGTTTTTCTTTCGAGGGCCGGGTGGCGCGTTCGTCTTTTGTCGGTTCCCGTTCGTCCAATCACATAGACATCAGCACGCCGTGGGCGGTGTGGGGCGAGGGCCGAATGGACGCGACGGATCGGGAGTTGATCGATCGCTTTCGCGGTGGGGATCGAGGCGCCTTTGCCGGGCTGGTGGTGCGTTGGGACCGGAAGGCGTACGCCTTGGCATATCGGCTCACGCAGGACGCCGAGGCGGCGGAGGACATCCGGCAGGCGGCGTTCGTGCGGGCGTATGAGGGGCTTGGGCGGTTCAACGGGCAGGCGTCGTTCTCGACGTGGTTGTACCGCATCGTGGTGAACCTGTCGCGTGATCGGCGGCGCTCGCGGCGGAAGCGCGACGCGGCGCTGCGGGCTACGGTAGAGGGGCGGTCGCGTCGACGTCCCGATCCTCCTTCGCCGGCTGCGGTCTGCGAGCATCAAGAGACGAGCCGGCGCGTAGCCGTGGCAGTGGCGAACCTGCCGGTCGACATACGCGAGGTGGTTGTGATGCGACACTACCAGGGCCTGCGGTTTGCGGAGATCGCCGAGGTGGTGGGCGCGCCGGAGTCGACGGTGAAGTCACGGATGGGTCGGGGCCTGCGCCTCTTGCGAGACGCACTGGAGGAAGTTCGATGACGAGTAAGGATTCAAGTCCATCGGCGAAGTGCCGGTCGGCGCGGGAGGAATTTCCGGCGCTCGTGTACGGCGAGTTGGAAGGGGAGTCGAAGCGGCGCGTGGAGCGCCACATCGACGGGTGCCCGGCATGCCGCGCGGTGATTGACGAACACCGACGGACGATGGCCCGGCTTGACGAGTGGACGATCGAGGATGCCGTTCCGCAGCGCGCCGGCCGTGCGGCGGCGGCCGATTCTCGCGGCCGGCTGCGCCGACTCTCGCGGCTCCGACCGGCGCTGATCGGCATGGCCGCCGGTCTGATCGTCTTTGCGGCATTGGGGTCGTTGGGAACGGATCTCCGCTACGCCGATGGCCGGCTCGTCGTGGCCGTCGGTCGCGGGGACGGCGCGTCGCACGCCGGGATGCGTGACGTGGCTGCCGCGGTGGCGCCGGCGCTGAGGGCTGTGGCGCGAGAAGAGGTCGACCTTCGGATCAATCGGCTGAGCGAGGCCCTGGACGCGGCGTTGACCGAGATGACGGAGATCGAAGAGCATCGACGTATGCTGCTGGTGCGGGCGGTGGATTGGCGAGGCAATGAAGATCGGCGGCGCCAACGGGCGCTGCTGGACGGGCTGGTCGAGCGGCAACGCCTCGAGATCGGACAGCTTCGCAGCGATCTCGACGAGGTCATCGCGCTGGTTTCGAGAGAACGGTTCAACCCTGATTCTGAGACGGACTCAGATATAAAGGAGAAGTCATGAATAAACATACGTTAGTCTGTGTTGTCTTCGCGGTGGTCTTGTGCGGGCCGCCCGACCGGAGCGCGTTTGCGCAAGACGTCGCCAAGAAGGTTGATTATAGCGCGATGTCGAAGGATATCGAGATCATGCGGCGCGTCCTGACGGAGGT
>CAYQDV010000299.1:0-3963 GCA_964416295.1 uncultured Planctomycetaceae bacterium | reverse complement strand
CTAGCCGGCGGACACGCGCGAGGCGGCGGAGCCGTGGTCACGCCGTTGCGCGTGGCGAGTCGCTGAAACACGGCCGGGCTGAGTCTGTTTTTCAGGAGCCGTCGGCATCGTCGCCGTGATCGTCGTCGTCGTCATCGCCACAGGCGTGATCGCGGTCGTGGTCGTCTTCGCTGTCGTCGTCCTCGGTCAGTTGATGGTAGGCCCGGGCGAAGTCCTTGAACGCGGAGCGATACTCGTTGTTGTCCATGTGCAGCAGACCCTGCTGGAAGAAGCAGTCGGCCCGGGTCGTATCCATCCCGGCGGCCGCCGTGTTGGTGATCCACTTCTGGACGATATCCCGGACGGACTCGAGCCGGCCGCCGTGGGCTTCCGGCAGGAACAGGCTGACGAGATGGGTCTTGTGAAAGATGTCCTCCTCGATCTCACGCTCCCATATCTCGTCGATGCGATCTTGAATGGCTTCGACATCGGCATGCACATGGGCGAGCCGCTCGTAGGAACCTTCGATCTCGGCGCCGTTGATGTCGTCGTCGCAGAACTTGAAGTCGTCGAGGACGGCCTCTGCCGCGAAGAGGATTTCGTCGGCCACGATGCAGGCAAGCGAGCCGTTGCCGCCTTCGCCGGCGATGACGACGACCTCGTCACAGCCGCGGCTGGCCGCGGACCAGACGCCCTTTGCCACCTGCAACGCCACCTGGGCCGCGAACACGGCCTCGGTGTTGTTTCGGTCGCTGCCGCACAGTCCCGAATAGTTGGCATTCGGGAATCCCGACGACTGCGTCGCGCCCGGGACACCCTTCGCCGGAGGGACGACGACGGCGGCCAGCTCAGCGGCGGTCCGGCTCAGCCGTTCGATGGCCGGCATGGCCTCCGCAAAGACGGCCAGGTCGGAATCGGACGCCGCCGCGATCCGCTCCTGGGTGGCGACGGCGGTGGTCTCGAGGTCGGACAATCCGTGGGACGCCGCGATGATCTCATAGGTGTTCAGGATGTCGAGGAGTTCGCCGCGGACGGTGGCGGCGCCGTCCCACGGTGCCTTGCCGTCGCCGGCCACGTCCTGGGCGGAACCTGCGTTGCGGGTCGGCTCGAAGCCGGCCGACTCCGGCGAGCCGGCATCGATGGCACCCGCCTGCGCGTCGCCAGTCGTCTGCGAACGAGTCCGGCCGGCGGGGATGGCACCGGAGCCGGCCTCAGCGAAGGCGGCATCGACGGACGAGGCATCGGCCTGTTCCGGCGAGAGCAGAGGCGGCGCCGATACGCCGCAGACGCCTGCCGCTGCGGCCAGCACCAATCCCAAGGGCAGCGCAAGGCCCTTGAGCCACATTGAAATTGTAGAATGTTTCGTTCTCACTTTCGGCTCCTTTCGTCGTGGTATGAGGGCGCAGTACGGAACGGCACGCCCGCCGGGCGCCAATCGCCCGCGGGTGGAATCCGACTGCGCACAGTCAACGTCCGAGTTTCGATTAGGGGTCTTGGAAATCGCCCCCGACCCGAGGGCCATTATACCGGGGAGGCGAACGGGTTTCAAGCGTGTTTGCACTGTCGGTTCACTGTTTCAGGCCGGACGAGCACGTTGCGTGCCGCCGCCGCGACACGATCCGGATGTGCATGCAGGGGGCCACCGGCGGATTATCGGTACCCAGCGCCGCGGCTGCCTCGGTCACGTCGCGCCGGCGGCGACCAGCGTTTCGGGGCGGCCGCGAGAGTGGCGCCGGACCGGTGGAAAACGATCTTCGTCTGTGTACCAGCGATCGAGCGTCGCGCGCCACTGTTCGGGCGTGCGTACCTGGAGAAAGTCCATCATGGCCTGCCGGCCGCAGGGGTGCAGCTCTCGATAGCGGACGGCAAACTTCCGAAACAGAACGCTGGCCTTCCGGTCGCCATAGAGGTCTGACATGAGTTCGAAGTGGCGCAGGATCGCCGCCCGCTGGGAAGCGATCGAGGGCGGCGGCGGCAGCGGATCGCCGGCAAGCAGCGCCCGGGCCTCGCCGAAGACAAAGGGGTTGCCGATGGCGCCGCGCGCGACGGAACATCCGTCGACACCCGTCTCATGCAGCATCCGCACGCAGGCCTCGGCGCTGAACAGGTCGCCACTTCCCAAGAGCGTCCGATCGCCCGCGTGCCGCTTGACCCGAGCCAGAAAACGCCAGTCACTCGGGCCGACGTAGCGCTGTTGCACCGTCCGGCCGTGTACCGTCACCGCGGCGACACCGATCTCAAACGCCCCATCCAGCACCGCGAAGAAGGCCCGCTCGCTGGCGGTTGAGTCGTCCATGCCGCGCCGGAGCTTAACGGTCACCGGAACGCGTCCGGCGACGGCGTCGCAGACCCGCCGGATGATCTCGCACGCCTGATCCGGCACGGACAGCAGATAGCCCCCGCGGCAGCGGCCCAGCACCTTGCGAACGGGACAGCCGAAGTTGATGTCGACGGCGTCGTATCCGATCGAGACCATCTCATCCGCGGCGATGGCAAAATGCTCCGGCTCGCTGCCCATCAACTGGCCGCCCACGGGGTGGTCGCCCTCGGGGATGGCCAGCATCCGCCGCATCTTCTTGCCGCCGCGGCTCACAAATCGATCGAGCACGACCTCGTTGAGTGCGTAGGGGCAGCCATAGGCGCGCGCCAGCAGCCGCATGGCGGCATCGCTGTAGCCGGACAGCGCCGCCTGCACGATCGGGACATCGAGTTGGATCGGGCCAATTAAGAGCATGGTCATCCGGTTGACTGAGGGCATGCCGGTGACGCCTCAAGCTGTCATCTATCAAACTTCGGATGGGCTTGGGCATGGCCGGCTCGGCCGATCAAGATGGTAGGCGATGATGGGCTATCCCGCCGCCGACTTCGCCTTCTCCATCGCGGCCCGTACAAACCGCACGATCCGTTGCATGACCTTCTCGCCGTAGGGCGCGGCGAACATCCGCGTGCCGTGGCGCTCGTGACTGCCCGGGTACTGGGCTCCCTGCGCGACTCCTCGGGATGCCTTCACAAGCCGTTTGACGGCCCCATACTCACCTTCGGGGGACAGCAGCAGGATTGCACGCCGGCCGCACGCCCGGATGTGGTGGATTGAGTCGACACCCATGTAGTTCGTGCCCGGCGACAGACAGACGATCGCGCGGACCTGCTTGTCCTTGCTGCCGTAATGCAGCGAGATGCTGCAGCCGATGCTGGCGCCGATCAGGGCGATGCGACTTGTGTCGCAATTCGGCTGCGCGGACAGCCATTTTGCGGCCGCTTCGGCGTCACGCCAGGCGTTGTTGAAGTGCTGCGAATCAGGACCGTCGTATTTCTTGCGGAGTTGCATCGACGCAGGCTCGACACTGTCGCCGTGCCCGCGGATGTCGTAGGCCAGAACCGCGAACCCCGCCGCCGTCAGACGCGGCGCCAGCGGCTTCCAACTCGTCCGGTCCGCCGGATACATGTGTATCAGAATCGCCACCGGGGCCTTCTCGTCCTTCGCCACCGGCGGCGGGTAATAGTCCGCCACAATGCGGACGCCGTCCGATGTGTCGAAGTGAACCACGCGCGGCGCTTTTGGCGCCGTGTCTTTCTTCGGCTTCTCTTTTGGGGCGGAAGAGGCGCAAGCCGCGGCCGGAATCGCCAACGCCACGATCGCTGTGCAAAGTCGATTCATCGTTCAGTCCTCCCAAGGGGTCAAGACCGGATCATCACTTCGCCAGTCTATTATGAGGGTGCGCCGCCTCCCCTGCAAACGCCGTCGGCCCGCTCAGCCAGGACGGACTCGATGCGACTCCGCGGCGCGGATACGACGCAATGCCGGGCCCCGCGACCCCCAGAGGGCGGTTGACAGGCCCGAAGCCCGTGCGAGAATGCACTGCTCGGGAGGCGCGACCCGCGTTGCGTCGCCCCGGAGGAGAGATGTCCGAGTGGCTTAAGGAGCACGCTTGGAAAGCGTGTGTGCGGGCAACTGCACCGGGGGTTCGAATCCCCCTCTCTCCG
>CAYQDV010000298.1:0-3978 GCA_964416295.1 uncultured Planctomycetaceae bacterium | reverse complement strand
CCTGCGAGCACATCTCTCTTTGTGAGTCTCGATCGCCTATCATTCCAGTGAAATCCGCTCTCTCACGGTCGCGGCTCTGATCCGACGCGCTCTCGAAAGCGATACCCGTGAACTTCTCCAGCCCGCGGCCGATCGCCTCCGCGCCGCGCCGGCCGGCGTCCGCCGAATAGCCCGCGATGTGCGGCGTCCCCAGCGCCACCCGCTCCAAAAGCCCCCGGTCGATCCGCGGCTCGTTCCGCCACACGTCCAGGACCACCGGGCCAAGCCGCCGACGATCGATCGCCCCAGCCAGCGCGGCCTCGTCCACCACGCCGCCGCGCGACGTATTCATGAACACCGTTCCCGGACCCAGTCGCCCCAGCCACGCCGCATCCACCATCCCCGCCGTCCGGTCCGGCCCCGCAAGCGTCAGCGGAACGTGCAGCGTCACGCAGTCCGCCCGCTCCGCCAGGGCCTCGAACGGCACAAATCCGCGCCCCTCCGCCCTGTAGCGTCCGGCCCCCGTGCCGGACGTCACCCCGGCCTCCGTGCTCGAAGTCGCCTCGGCCCGCGCCAGCGGCGGATCGCACCGCAGCACCCGCATCCCGAGCGCCTCCGCCCACGCCGCCACCCTCGAGCCGATCCGCCCGACCCCCACGACGCCCAGCGTCCGATCCGCCAGCAGGAAGCCCTCGCGCTCCGCGATCACCAGCAGCGCGGTGAGCACGTATTCCGCCACGGTCCGCGCGTTGCACCCCGCGGCATGGACGAACGCGATCCCGCGTCGCGACAAATACGCTCGGTCGATGTGGTCCGTGCCGCTCGTGGCGCTCCCGACAAACCGCACGGGCGTCCCGTCGAGAATCGCCGCATCCACCCGCGTCACCGACCGGACGACCAGGGCGTCGGCCTCCGCAGTGTCCGCCCGCCCGATCTCCCGCCCCGGCAGCGCCCGCACGGAGCCGAACGGCTCGAATATCCCCGGAACGCCCCATATCTGCTCGTCGACCACGATTCGCATGGGAGGATGATAAGGGAGTTTTCAGTTTTCAGTTTTCAGTTTTCGGTTGTCGGTTGTCGGTTGTCAGTTGTGAGCCGCGTGCCACGGCCACGCGAGCGTGGCCGTGCGTGACAGACTCGGCGGGCCGGCGAAGCCAACGGGCCGACCGACCGCGCCGTTTCGGCTTTCGGCTTTCGGTCTTGACGTTTTGACGTTTCCGCTCGGCCGTCTATCATTTCTTTATGCAGCGTCAACCCGGTCCAACGCCGCTCAACCGCGCTCCGACGCCTGACCCGCGCCTCCTGGAAGACCTCGTCCGCCGCGTCGTCGAGGCCGTCGCCCCCCGCCGGATCATCCTGTTCGGCTCGGCCGCCCGCGGAGACATGGGTCCCCACAGCGATCTGGACGTGCTGGTCGTGGTCCCCGACGGCACGGCGGTCGGCCCGGCGATCGACAAGATATACCGGAATATGTGGGGGCTGGGCTTCGCCGCCGATTTCGTCGTGATCGATGAAGGCGGGCTTGCGAGACACGGCTCGAACCCATACCTCGTTTACCACACAGCGTTGAGCGAGGGCAGGGAGCTATACGGTGCCGACTGACAACATCGAACCGGGTACGCCGGAACATTGGCTGTCGCGGGCCACCGGACATCTGGCGCTCGCGCGGCAGCCCTGTCCCGAGGGCGGATTCTGAGAGGACCTGGCGTATCACGCACAGCAGGCAGCGGAAGTCGCGATCAAGGCTGTCTATCAGCAGCACGGCCTCTTGTTCCGCTTCACGCACAATCTTGAGGAACTTGGGACCGGACTGGCGAAACACCTCGGCAGGACTCCGAAAGCCGTCGAAGACGCCGCCGTCCTCACGAAATACGCGATCTTCACACGCTATCCCGGGCTGGCCCCTCCGGTCGAGGAAGCGGAGTTCCGAAACGCGCTGCGACTCGCCGAGGCCGTCGTCGCATGGGCACAGGAGCAGATCGCAGGGCCGGCAGCATCAGAGAATCCGTAGCCGTCGCGCTCGACCGCGTCTCCGCTGTCGGTGCCGTCCTGGACCGCGAATCCGTTCTCCGTCGTGACTGACTGGGAGTCCTTTGCCCCGTCACGATCCGATGCGGACCGCTATCGGGGGAAGCAGGCAGGGGCTTGCGTGGGAGACGGGAACGAGAAGATCCTCGTTCGAGTGGGATCGAGAGATTCTCGATCCGGCGGCGTATATCAAGAACAAGCCGGCTGCTGCCTCGCCGAACGAGATTCCGGCCGATCAACTCGGGGCGACTAGATTCGAACTAGCGACCTTCTGCACCCCATGCAGACGCTCTGGACCAGACTGAGCTACGCCCCGTCGCGATGGGGTTATTTCAGCCTCGGTCCGGGCGTTTGTCAACCGCCATCTCCCGCCCGCGAGGCCGAAGCTGTAGCGCCGGCCCCCCGTGGCAGACGCGGCCCGGCCGGCGCCTTCTCGTCCGGCACGGGGGCCGGACGCTACGGGCGAGGTCGCCCTTGACGCTGCGCGGGGCACGCGATAGGCTGCTGTGGCCGGTTCGGGGCTGCGAACGTGGCGACAGCACGGAGGCCGCCCGGCGCAGGGGGGGACTGGGGTCGTCGGACCGTGATCTTTCTGACCGCGTTTTTTCTTGTTCTCTACGCCGGCGGGGTGGCGCTGCTGTGGCGCGCGACGTGGCGCGCCCACCGCCTCGTGCAGGAGCCACCCCCGGAGTGGCCCGACGCCGCAGACACGACCGACTGGCCGACGCTGGACGTCGTTATCCCCGTCAAGGACGAAGAGGGCAATATCGGCCCGTGTGTCCGGTCCATTCTCAGTCAGGATTATCCCCGTTTTCGTGTGATCGTGGTGAACGATCGCTCCACCGACCGGACGGCGGAGATCGTCGCCGAGATTCAAGAGCAGCATCCCGAGCTGCGGCGCATCGACGTCACTGAACTGCCGTCGGGCCTCTATGGCAAACCCCACGCCCTGGTCTGCGCGTCGCGCGAATTCTCCAGCGAATTGATCGCCTTCATCGACAGCGACCTCCAACTGGCTCCGCACTGCCTCCGCACGCTCGTGAACCGGCACCGGATCGAGCGGCTGGACTGGCTCGCCGTCATGGGCACGCCGGAGCTGACGCTCTTCTGGGAGCGTCTGCTGATCCCGCTGCTCGGAGCCATGGCGTATGCCTGGTACGACCCGCGCAAGATCCAGGATCCGAACCAGCCGGAAGCGATCGGCAGCGGGTTCATGATCGTTCGGCGCGAGGCCTATGAGGCGGTCGGCGGCCACGGCTCGGTGGTTCGGGCCTACGATGAGGACAGCGCGATCATGCGGATCGCCAAACGCACGGGCCAGCGCATCGCCTATGTCCTCGCGCCGGAGCTATACACCCTTCGCCTCTACGGAAGCCTCCGAAAGACCATCCACGGCATCACACGGACCTATATCGGCGGCCTCAAGACGATCCCGCGTTTCCTCATCACGATGGGCAGCCTGAACTTCGTCTCGCTGGCACCGGTCGGCCTTCTGATCGCCCTCGGCGCCCTCCACACGGCCGGGATTCCGATCCTGTGGGAGCCTGTCTGGTGGACGCTCGCGTCGCTGCACCTTGCCGCCGCGACCCTGCTCGCGTGTCTTGTTTACTCGGCCGCCGGCGGTTCGCGCGTGTTCGCCCTGCTCCACCCGCTTGGCGCCGCCATGCTCATCGGCATCTGCGTCCACGCCGCGAGGCGCCTGCACCAGGGCCGACCGATCGAATGGCGCGGCACTTCCTACTAGTGCATGGTCACACGTTGTCTTGTGGGTTCGAAGGCCCCTCGGTTGCCTCGCGAGACGTCGAACAGGAGTCTTCGCCCCGCGATCAACCCGCAGATTCAAGGTCGACGGCGCACTGGGGAGGGCGAGCCTCCCGGCGAGCCGGGGCGGATGAGAGCCGGGACGAATGGGAGCAGGGCGGACGAGAGCCGGGACGAATGGGAGCAGCAGGCTCGGCAGGAGCCTCGCCC
>CAYQDV010000297.1:0-4012 GCA_964416295.1 uncultured Planctomycetaceae bacterium | reverse complement strand
CCTCCGGACACAGTCCATCTTCGAGCGTCCACCGGAATCACGCGACACGCGCTAGGCGCAGTCGATCCGCGCATCGGTGTGAGCGCAGAGGGTCGGTGCGCGTGGTGGTCTCATGCGCCGGAGAGGACCGCCATGATGTTGCTGCGGCTGGCGTAGCGGGCGGGAAGGAGCGCCGCCAGCACGCATAGGAGCGTGGCCAGCGCGGCTCCGGCGGACACCAGTCCCCACGGCACGGCGAGTGCTGGGCGATAGCCGGTGAGCGACGCGGTCATGTCGTTGCTCGTCTGTCCCAGGACCGTTCCGAGCACCAACCCCACGCCGCTGCCGAGCAGACCGAGCACCACGGCCTCGCCGATGACCATGCGGACCACCTGGCTCCGTGTCGTGCCCACCGCCCGGAGAACCGCGATCTCATGCGCCCGGCTGGCGACGTTGGCCATCATCAGATTGGCCACCCCGAGCGCCGCGACGATCAACCCGACGAGCGGAATCGTCGACAGCAGGAGGGTGACGTTGTTGATGCTCCGGTCGATTTGTTGCTTGAGTACGCGGGCCGTCACGAACGCCTTCGGCGGATAACCCAGTCGCTTCAACATCGTGTTGACGACCCGCTCCTCCGGTCCGTCGCCGGGAATCGGGCCGGGACCGAGCGCGAACGTCGGCTTGCCCGTCCGGGCCGGTTGCGTGGCGGCCCCCAGCGAGCTGGAGAACGCGCCCGCGGTCTGGTCGTGCGGGAGCCTGAAGTTGAACAGGATCAGCTTTCCGTTCGAACGCCCGAAGAGGCGCCGGGCGTCGTCGAGCGTTCCGATGACCGTGCCCACCGCGTAGGTCTGAAAATAGGTGCTGGCGCTGAAGAAACTGATGGCGATGTCCAGACCCGGTGAGGCGATGACGCCGGCGATGGTGAACTTCGCCCTCTTGTCGCCGACCCAGAGCACCACCGTGTCGCCGAGGTGGCGCGATCGGGCATGGGCGAACTCGCGCGTCACGAGGAGATGTCCACCCTGCCGGAGCCGGGCGAACGCGTCGCGCTCGTTGCCTTCGACAAAAGTCAACTTCACGACGTCCCGCGACTCATCCGGGTCAATGGCCAGGAACCGGGAGAACTGGTCCAGTAGCGACCTGAGCGGATTGAATCGGCTGGGCGGCGTCAGCGAAAACGGAAAGTCGTCCGCCACGGTGAATTCGGCGATGCCGTCGGTGTCGCGCAACGCGCGCACGTCCTCCAGCGGCAACGGCGCATAGGAATAGAGCATGGCATCCGGGAACTCGCGCGGGAATTCCCAGCCCCGCTTGACCGATTCGCCCCAGACGACCAGTCCGACGATCAACGACAACCCGACCATCAGACCGCAACAGACCGCCGCCGACCGGAACGGCGCCTTCTGTACTTCATCGCCAAGCAGTTGCCGTCGCAGCCCCAACAGGGCGCTGGTGATACGGACGGCGACGAACCCGAGCACGACGACCACCGCGGGTGTCATGAGGGCGAAGCCGGCGTACAGCGTCAGGATGCTCGCCACCGCCGGCGGCCCGAACGCCGAAGCGGAGTGGCTCGCCAGCCACTGCCGGGCGAGCAGATGGAGCGCCAGCGTCGCCGCGCCGGCCAGCGCCGCCGCCCAGGCCACCCACCGCCGGCGCGTTCCGGCGAGCGGCCGTGTCGCCTCGACCGGTGAGACCGACATCGCCCGGAGAGCCGGCAACAGGGCGCCGAAGAGCGTGGTTCCCAGCCCACCGGCAATCGCGGTGGCGAGGCCCCATCGGTTCACCACCATCAGGCCGATGTATTGTGGCGCGGCCTTCATTGTCAGCCATTGCAGGAGGAATCCGAACGGCACGCCGATGACTACGCCGAGCACTCCAATCGGCACCGTTTCCGACAGGACCTGCGCGCAGAGTTGCCAGCGGGTCACGCCAATGCAGCGCAGCAGTCCCAACTCGTGGATGCGCTCCGCGACGCCCATGTTCATCGTTGCGACGATGATGAAGAACGCTGTTAACAGCACGACGCACGACAAGAGGAGCATGATGAACTGGAGCAGCGACTGCGCCGCGCCCAATCGCTTGTATTGCGCCTCCGTCGTCGTGACATTCAACTGTCCGGCGGCGTGCGCTCCGGTGGGGTGTCTGGCCCGCGCCGAGATCAGCGTCTCGATCCGCTTCGCCGCTCGGCGAATGCCCTCGATACTGGTGTCCTTGACCCGCACGTCCACGGCCTTGATCTTTCCGGCCAGGTTGCAGACGTCCTGAACGTCCGTCAGACGCATCCATACCATCGCGGCCTGGTTCACACTGGCGCGGCGGCGGTCGACCAGCCCGATGACCGTGAATCGCCGAACCGGCTGTGGCGGCTCGACGTGCCGGATCCGCACCACGTCGCCGACGCCGAAGCCGACCGCTTCGGCGAGCAGTCGTTCGGCGACGATGGCATCCCGGTCGCCGGGCGCCAGAAAACGCCCGCGGGCCATGCGATAGGTTCGGAAGTCCCGCTCGCGATCGGGTCGGATCCCGGTGGCTTCGATCCGCACAAAGTCGTCGGCGGGGGCGGCCGAATCTCCCCCGTGATCGATCGCCAGCTCGACGAATTCCCGCGTTCGCGTGGTGGTCTGGGCGACTCTCGGCAGCCGCGCGATCTCCGGCTCCAGGCTGTCGTCGAACAGCGCCCAGCGTCCCTCGATCGGCTCGACGATGATGTGGCTGCGACCGATCCAGTCGAGCACCATTTCGGTCATGCTCTGACGGACCGATTCGTAGCAGCAGGTGACCCAGACCACGACGGCGACACCCAGCGCGACGGCGCAGAGCGCCAGGCCCGTCCGCGCGGGCTTAGTCCGCCAGTTCCGAGTACCGAGCTGCAACCAATGACGCATCGCCGCTCCCTTTGGGATCGATCGTCCCGACGAATCGGCCGTTTCGGAGGACATGCACGAGGTCCGCGTGGGCGGCGGCCATCGCCTCGTGCGTCACCATGACGATCGTCGTCGAAGTCTCGCGGGACATGTCTCGCAAGAGTCGCCAGATCGCCGCGGAGGCCGTCGGATCGAGGTTTCCAGTCGGCTCATCGGCCAGGACCAGTTCCGGTTCGTTCATCAGCGAGCGGGCGATCGCGACACGCTGCTGTTCCCCTCCGGACAGCGCCGCCGGCCGGTGGCGCATTCGGTGTTCCAGATTCACCATGGCGATCATCCGGTCGGCCAGCTCTGTGATACGGCTGCTCGGCTGCCCATCCACCAAGAGCGGAAGCATGACGTTTTCCCGCGCTGTCAGCGTGGGCAGCAGGTTATAGGCCTGAAACACGACACCCAGGTGCCGCCGGCGGAACAGCGTGCGCTGACGGTCGGACATCGCCGTGATGTCGTGGCCGGCAATGACGATTCGCCCGCTGTCCGGCAGGTCCAGTCCACCGAGCAGGTTGAGGAGCGTGGTCTTGCCGCTGCCACTGGCGCCCATGATGGCGACGAAGCGGCCCCGCTCGACTTCGAGACGGACACCCCGCAGGGCGTGGATGGTCTCATTGCCGAGCTGATACCGTTTGTGTAAGTTGTCTATTGATACGACGTTTGGCATCAAGACCGTTGCCCGGCACGAGACGGAGTGTGGAATTCGGATGGAAGCGCCGCGCGGGCCAACGAATCATTCCGAACTCCATGTTGTGGATTCGCCGCCGAGCGGATGGCATACCCGACCATGAGAATCATCGCAACCTCGGACCTCCACTACAACGTCGCTCGCAGTCAAGCCCCCACGGAGGCTCTGGCCCGTGAGATTTGCCGGCGCGGCGGCGATTTGCTCCTGCTGGTCGGCGATTCGGCCTCTACCGACCTGGCCGATCTCGAGCGGGTCTTCGGTCTGTTCGACTCTTTCTCGGGCGAGCGCCTCGCGGTCGCGGGCAACCACGAACTCTGGACGCCCGGCGGGCAGGACTCGCTCCACCGTTATGAGAACGAGCTGTCCGCCGTCTGTGCACGCTGCGGCGTGCACTACCTCGACGCGGCTCCGTATCGAGCCGACG
>CAYQDV010000296.1:0-4052 GCA_964416295.1 uncultured Planctomycetaceae bacterium | reverse complement strand
CCAGATTCGTCAGCTTGCCGGCATGCGAGCCTTGATGGCCAAGCCGTCGGGCGAGATCATCGAGACGCCGATCAAGGCCAACTTTCGCGAGGGCTTGAGTGTTCTGGAATACTTCAGTTCGACGCACGGAGCACGGAAAGGTCTGGCAGACACCGCCTTGAAGACCGCCGACAGCGGTTACCTGACGCGAAAGCTCGCCGACGTCGGTCAGAACGTCATCATTAATATGCTGGATTGTGGGACGATCAACGGCATCACGAAGGATGTTCAATACAAGGGCGAGGAGGTTGCCATCCCGCTGGCTCAGTCCATCATCGGTCGCACCGCGCGCGACACGATTCGCCATCCGGTCACCGACGAAACCATCGTCAAGGAAAACCAGATCATCACGGCGGACATCGCACGGCGGATCGAGAGCTCGCCGGCAGAGGAAGGACTGGGTCTGGAGCGCATCCGCGTGCGCAGCCCCCTGACCTGCGAGAGTCCGCTCGGCATCTGTGCCCGGTGTTACGGCATGGATATGTCGACCGGCCGTCTGGTCGAGGAGGGGATGGCCGTCGGGATCATCGCCGCTCAGTCGATTGGTGAGCCGGGAACGCAGTTGACGATGCGGACGTTCCACACCGGTGGTGTGGCGAGCCGTGCGGTCGTGGACAGCGACATCAAGTGCAGTCAAGGCGGAACGGCGCAGTTCCACGACCTCAACGTCGTCGACATCAAGGATCCCGATACGGGCGAGTCTTTCCTGATCGTCCTGAAACGCAACGGTGAACTGGCTGTGAACGACAAGAAGGGACGCGAGCTCGAGCGTCACAAGATTCCCTACGGCGCCCGGCTTCACGTCCAGGACGGACACGCGGTAGCCTCTCGGGCGAAAATCGCGAGTTGGGACCCGCACCAGACGCCCATCCTCTGTGAAGCCGCCGGGTTCGTCCGATTTCAGGATGTCATCGAGGGCGACACCGTTCGGGCCGAGGCCGAGGCCCAGGCGGAGTCCAAGTTCGTCGTCATCGAACACCGCGGCGACAAGAACCCGCAGGTCATCATCGAGGACAAGGACGGCAAGATCCTGGAATACCACTACCTGCCGGCGAAGGCCCGCATCGAGGTGACTGAAGGCGACAAGGTGAAGGCGGGGTCCCTGCTGGCCCGGCGGCCGCGCGAACTCGCGGGGACCCAGGACATCACCGGAGGCTTGCCGCGTGTCACCGAAATCTTCGAGGCCCGCAAGCCGAAGGAGCCGGCGGTCATGGCGGAGATCTCCGGAACCGTCGAGATTCGAAGCGACAAGCGCCGCGGAAAGATGACAATCGTCATTCATCCGGACAGCAAGGACCTCGAACCGCGCGAGCATCACGTTCCACAGGACAAACACCTGCTGGTCCACGCCGGCGATCGCATCGAGGCCGGCGAATCCCTGTGCGACGGGCCGCGGGTTCCACACGACATTCTGGCGATCAAGGGTGAAGAGGAATTGCAACGATATCTCACCCGTGAAGTGCAGGCCGTCTACCGTTCTCAGAACGTCAACATCAACGACAAGCACATCGAGATCATCATCACCCAGATGCTCCGCAAGGTTCAGGTCGATGTGCCGCGCGACGCCGACCTGCTGCCGCAGGAAATCGTCGATAAGTTCAAGTTCCGCACCGAAAACGGTCGGCTGACCAAGAGCGTCAAGATCTCCGACCCGGGCGATTCCGACTACCATGCAGGCCAGATCGTCCTGAAAGAAGAACTCAACGTGACGAACGAAGAGCTTGAGGAGGTCGGCAAGGCCCCCGCCAAGGGCCGCAGGCCCAAGCCTGCTACGGCGTCGACGCTGCTGCTGGGAATCACCAAGGCGGCCCTGCGAAGCGAATCGTTTATCTCGGCGGCGAGCTTCCAGGAAACCACCAAGGTCCTCACGGAAGCCTGTCTGGCGAGCAAGGTGGATCGGCTGGTCGGGCTGAAGGAGAACGTGATCTTGGGGCACTTGATTCCGGCCGGTACCGGCTTCAAGCCCACCCTCAACCTCGACCTGGCCTACCACGGCGAGCCGATCGCGGAGGAGCCGGTCGAGATTCGGATGCCCGGAGACTCGGAAACGGCGGCGATCGAGGCCGCCGAATCGGTCGCGGCCGAGATGGCCCAGGGCGGCGCGACCGTGGGCGTGATGGCGGTTCAGGCCGCGGGCGACGCCGAAGTCGCGGCCGGCGTCGAGCCGGGAGCCGGGTCGGTCGGGACATTGGTGAGTGAGGAGCCTCCCCCTGAGGCGATAAGCGGCGATTCGTCCGGTGAAGGTTGACGCCCGCCGTGTCCTGCGGATAACATGCTCGGTTCGGCCGATGCCGCTGAGCATGGTGCCGCGACAGGCCCTTGGAGAGTGAAACATGCCTACGATCAATCAGTTGTGTCGTCGCCCTCGCCGCGATAAGCCGCGAAAGTCCAAGTCGCGCGATTTGGAACGGTGTCCGGAGCGCCGCGGCGTCTGCCTGATCGTCAAGACGATGACGCCGAAGAAGCCGAACTCGGCGCTTCGCAAGGTCGCCCGCGTGCGTCTGACGAACGGCCGCGAGGTCACCGCCTACATTCCCGGCATCGGTCACAATCTCCAGGAGCACTCGATCGTCCTGATCCGCGGCGGTCGCGTCCGGGACCTTCCCGGAATCCGCTATCACGTCATCCGCGGCGTGCTGGACTGCGCCAGCGTGGAGGATCAGGACAAGTTCGGCGTTCGCCGGGCGAACAGTCGCAGCAAGTACGGGACGAAGCGAAAGAAGTAGATTCGACGACCTGTTACGACGCGGGTCGAGTATGGAGATCGGCGACGTCATTCGCCGGCGCGGCGCGGCCTTCCAGCCGCGCGCCAGAAGCGAGGATCGAACATGGGTTACAAAAAATGGACGCGATCGGCCGAGCAGTTGCGGCCGGACCCGAAGTGTGACAGCCTGATCGCGTCGAGATTCATCAACTGCATGATGTGGGACGGAAAGAAATCGGTCGCCCAGCGGATCTTCTATCAGGCGCTGGACCGCATCGCCGAAAAGGTCAAGGACGTTCCGCCGATCGAGGTTTTCGAGACGGCGGTCGAGAACGTGAAGCCTCAGATTCAAATCCGCAGTCGCCGCATTGGCGGCAGCAATTATCAGGTGCCGATGCAGGTCACCTCCAAGCGCAAGCAGTCGTTGGCCATCCGCTGGATTCTCGATGCCAGCCGGGCGAAAAAGGGCCGGCCGATGCACGAGCGGCTGGCCAACGAACTGCTCGACGCCTACAACCGCCAGGGAACGGCGATGCAGACGCGCGAAAACGTCCACCGCCAGGCCGACGCCAACAAGGCCTTCGCCCATTTCGCCCGCCGCTAGTGCTCTCGCCGCTACTCAATCGATGGGGCGCCTCGACGCCGCGGGAGGCGCGGGAGTCGAAGCGGTGCCGAAAGAGTCACGCCCCGCCCGCCGGGTCGAGTGATGCCGAACGATGTGCGACAAACCGAGGCGGCCCGCCGGGACTGCGAAGCGGCGTTGCGGCGCCATCCGCACGACGCCGACGCTCACTATCGATACGCCGCCGTCCTCCGGGACGCCGCCCGCCCCGACGCCGCCCGCAAGCACTTTGAGCGGGCGATCCAACTCAACCCGCGACATGCCGCCGCCCATCACGATCTCGCCATCCTCCTGCGACAGCGTGGCGACGCGGACGCGGCACGGAACCACTACGAAGCGGCCCTGAAGATCAATCCTGGCTCCGCACAGGCGGCGGCCAACCTCGCCCGGCTCTCGCTCGTCCGCGGAGCGGTTTCCGCCGGACTCGACCACGCACTGCGGGCGATTCGGCTGCAGACCCTTCCCGACAACGGATACCGGATCTCCGGTTGGTTCCGACGACATCGCGCCGACCTGGAACGGATCGCCGCCAGCGCCGACGAGCCGGCCGAACGCCGCGGTACGGCCCTGGCCCTCCTGATCACGCACCGTCCGACCGACGCACAGGTTCTCGTTGATCGCTGCCGGCAGGACGCCGATTTCCCCTCATTCGGGCAGGTTTGTACCGAAATCCTCGACCTCTGGACG
>CAYQDV010000295.1:0-4060 GCA_964416295.1 uncultured Planctomycetaceae bacterium | reverse complement strand
TGCTCCGCGGTTCCGGCAGGCTCGGCTGCGGATTCACCGGCATCCTCCGGCAAGGCCTCTCTGGCGTCCGGCGCATCGTGTTCGGGCTGGCCGGCGTCTCGCTCTTCGTCGGCGCGTGCGTTTGCCGCGTCGTCAGGTTCGTGGGTCACCGTCTCGACTCCGTGGTTCCGGCTGCCGGGCATCAAAAGAGTTCCCGCAACACATCGACCAGCGTGGCGCCCTTCAGAACGCCGGCTGCCCCGAAGACCGTCATGAAGAACAGATCAACCAGAAACAGCATGGCGCTCAGCGCCACGACCAGGAAGATGACCACCTTCGTGGAACCGATGATCTCCTTCCGGCTGGTCCAGTTCACTTTTTTCATCTCGCCTTCCGTGGCGATGAAAAAGTCGCAGACCGTCCGGTTCAAGGCGATCACCCAGTACCCGACGAGGCCGAGAGCGAGGATGACGCCCACCGGAATGAAGACCTGAAGCGTGCGGCTTTCCAGAAGCTCGAGCTTTTCGTAGAGCGCGTAGGCGCCCCAGCACACCATGGCCCCAAACCCGAAAGCCGTCCCCACCCGGGTGTGGTAGCCCTGCGTCGGCTTGTAAATGTCAAAGAAGCCGCCGCGCGTCGCCCTGCTCGAAACGAGGGGCTTCGGTCCGGGTTGCGATCGACTCACGCCGGCTGCTCCATCAGATGCGCCACACTCTCTCTCGGCGACCGCCACGGCTGCCCCGGACGCCTGCTTCGAAACTTTTTTCGTTCGCTTGCCCATGGTTGACCCTGCTCCGCCGTTGGACTCCGCGGCACCTACGCGTGCCGAGAACACCAGGAGCGGAGGGACTCGAACCCCCAACCTGCTGATTTGGAATCAGCTGCTCTGCCAAATTGAGCTACGCTCCTTCGCGGCAAGAACCTGACACGCACTCACCACGCGGGGCGTCGCACGTCCATCTTCAGCGGCGCACCCGACGCTGCGGGTAGATCCGCGGCCGGATGCCGCGTCACTTCCGCTTGATCTTGTGCACGGTGTGCTTCCGGTCGACCTTGCAGTACTTGCTCAGGCCTTCCTTGAGGCTGTCGGGAACACCCCGTGCGACGTTGATGCGCGTGCGGTAGTTCAGGCTGCTGCATTCTTTGCACTGCAGCCAGACGTTTTCTCGTTTCTTTGCCTTTGCCATGATTCAATCGCATCCGGGAGCGGCGGGAGGCGACCCGTGAAGGCCGCTCCGCGCTTTCGCCGACGGAGCCTGGCGTCCGTTATTCCAGCACCTTGGTCACAACGCCGGACCCGACGGTTCGGCCACCCTCGCGAACCGCAAAGCGGACGCCCTCTTCCAACGCGACCGGGGAAATCAGCGCGACCTCGAGTGTCACGTTGTCGCCCGGCATGCACATTTCCGCTCCACCCAGCAGTTTCAGGCTGCCCGTCACGTCGGTCGTTCGGACGTAGAGCTGCGGACGGTAATTGTTGAAGAACGGCGTGTGTCGCCCGCCCTCTTCCTTTGTCAGGACGTAGACCTCGGCTTCGAATTTCGTGTGCGGTGTAATCGATCCCGGCTTGGCCAGTACCTGCCCGCGTTCCAGATCCTTTTTCTCGACGCCCCGCAGAAGCAGTCCGACATTGTCGCCGGCCTGGCCCTGGTCGAGGGTCTTGTTGAACATCTCGACGCCGGTGACGGTGGTCTTGCTCGACTCCTTGTTCAGACCGACGATCTCGACCTCGTCGCCGACCTTGATGATGCCACGCTCGATTCGGCCAGTGCCGACCGTCCCACGGCCCTTGATGCTGAAAACGTCCTCGACCGGCATCAAGAACGGCTTGTCGGACTCGCGGGCCGGCTCGGGCACGCTGGTATCCAGGGCATCCATCAGCTCGGCGATGCACTTGGTGGCGTTTTCGTCCTTCGGGTTGTTCAACGCCGCATTCGCCTGCCCCTTGATGATCGGCACATCGTCGCCGGGGAAATCATATTTGCTGAGCAATTCTCGAACTTCCAGCTCGACCAATTCGAGAAGCTCGGCGTCATCAACGAGGTCGGTCTTGTTGAGGAAGACGACGAGAGCGGGTACGTTGACCTGACGGGCCAGCAACACGTGCTCCCGTGTCTGTGGCATCGGACCGTCGGCGGCGCTGACCACCAGAATCGCCCCGTCCATCTGGGCGGCGCCGGTGATCATGTTCTTGACGTAGTCGGCGTGCCCCGGGCAGTCGACGTGAGCGTAGTGTCGGTTCTCCGTCTCGTATTCGACGTGAGACGTCGCGATCGTCAGAATCTTTGTGGCATCGCGGCGGCCGTCCTTTTCGGATGCCTTGCCGACCTCGTCGTAGCTCTTGAATTTCGCCAGGCCCTTAATGGCCTGAACCGCTGTGATTGCCGCAGTCAATGTGGTCTTGCCGTGGTCGACGTGGCCGATCGTGCCCACATTCACATGCGGTTTCGTTCGTTGATATTTCTCCTTGGCCATTAGAGCGATACCTCCGCCTCTAGCTTTACGCACTCACGTGCTGTCTGTCCGGTGATGAACTCACTTACCCAATTCGATCTCGTTCGATGCCTTCGCCGCACAACCGATCATCGGTCGCCGACGCACCACGATTCTCTCTTCGGCCCGGTCCGCCCTACAGGACCGCGCTGCCAAGCGAGGTGGACGGCTCTTCGCCGACCCGAAGCTCGACGCCGACAGCCTCTCACTGCCTGCCCCAGTTTCCCCTCGGAAGCGACCGCCACACCTTCGTGCTACGCGGAAGCTGCTGGCGGGACTCGGACCCGCGACCTCGTCCTTACCAAGGACGCGCTCTACCAACTGAGCTACAGCAGCACATTCAAGCGCGTCCGTGTCGTCCTCACGACTCTTCCGACCGACCAAAGGACTTCCTTTGAGGCCCGGTGCCAGCTCAGGATTCGGACCGGGCAGTATAAGGCCTTTACCCGCGGCGTCAATCGCAAAACACGCCTCTCGGCCCGCCAGATGTCCACCGGCCACGGGGCGGCCGGGAACGCCTTAGCCAAGCGGAGACAATAACTTATCCGGCCCTTCTGTCAACCCGGCCCGGTCTGATCTTGTCCGCTCCGACGGCCCCGAAGGTCAAAAACCATCTGAGACCCGACAATGGATGCTGGCCACCGGTGGCGCGGCCGATCCAGGCGTCCTGCGGCCCTGGCCCTCCCCGCATCTGCCATGGGGATGACGAATACGGCGTGATCGGGTGCGGCATGCTCCAAGTCTTCCAGATCGGCCGTCACGTCGAACGGTCGATCCAGATAGTAGGCCATTTGGGGCGGGACCAGGTTTCGGAAGCGGTATCCGCCTCGTTGTTCAACGCGGACGGGATTCCGATACAGCAAGATACGATCGCCGGAGCGCGTCCGCTGATCATGGATCTCACGCCATGCGGTGACGTCCTGCTGCGGATAGGAGCGCCCTTGAAAGTACGCGTCCGTGGTCCGCAGGCCCCACGCCACGACGGCCAGAAGGATGATCGCGCCGAGGGCCTCGCCGGCACGCGTTGAGAGCGTCGCCCGCCGGCGGAGAAGGTCGACCGCGATGCCGGCATAGAGCGCCGCGGTCGGACCGCAATAGAACAACCAGTAATTGTGTCGTTCGAACTGTCGCCAGAAGACGGCGACCCACAGCAGTCCCGTGACGCCGATCGTCCAGAGTCCGTCCTGAAGAAACGCTCGAGAATCGCTCGGACGCGGTCCTTCGTTGCGACCGCGGCGCAGCGTCGTGGCCAGGCCCCCGACCGCCAGGACGATGACGGGCCAGGTCAGGTTGTCGAGCGTGTAGTCCAGCGGACCGCCGCGCGACGACAGGTCTTTTGCTAATTGGCCGCCCTGCACCTCGGTCGTTCGTGTCAGGAAGATCGCGACGAGGTCGGTCCACCGCCCGGCCAGTCCGGCCTGCACGAGATACAGCACCATCGCCGCACCCGCGATGACGGGGACGGCCCATGCGAGAATCAACTGGCGTCGCCGGATCAGGCGGGCGCGCCGCTGAAGCCACGCGCACACGCAGCAGACGCCCGCGGACACCCAGCCGGCCCCGTACGACCCCACAGAGCAGCTCGCGG
>CAYQDV010000294.1:0-4103 GCA_964416295.1 uncultured Planctomycetaceae bacterium | reverse complement strand
GCTCACGGTCCACGCGCGGAGCAGCGTCGAGTGGCGCGCAGCGTGCACAATGACCGGCGCATCCGTGAAGATCCCGTGCGACCACGAGAGGCGCGCGGCCGGATCCGCCGAGACCCACGCCAGCCGCAGCCCGGCGGCGACGGGTACAGCGAACACCCACGCTGCGCGGGCGCGCCCGGTTGTTCAGCGAGCCGTGTCAGGCCATCGCGCAGACGAAGGCCGAGCGCGTGGCTCTTTTGCCGCCGGCTCTTCTTTCCAACGAGGTTAACGCGGATGTCGGCGACGTGCGGCGCGGATCGGAGGTAGTAGTGCCGCACCATGCCGTTAAAGTCCATCGGCGAAGCGGTGCCGACATAGGAGACGAAATCCACCACCTCCGGCACGGTTCTCAGATGATCCTCGAAGGCTCTGACCGTCGCGTCTGCGCGTTCCAGGGTCGTGCCCTCGTCGAAATCCAGCACGAGTTGGAACTCGTTCTTGTTGTCGAACGGCAGCATCTTGAGCGGCACGCGCCGCGTCACGGCCAACCCCATCGCCCCGGCTGTGAGCAGGCCGATGACGATCAGGAAGCCCCAGGCGTTTCGTCGAGAGCGCAATAAGGGCGCCATGAGCGGATAGAACAAGCGATAGAGCAGCGATCGCCGCAACAATTCGAGATCGGCGTCGTCGTCGCCGCCGGCGTTCTCGTCAGAGACGGACGCGCCGAGGCGATTGTAGCGGCGCTGCAAGGCATGATAGGCCAACCAGGGCGTGATGCTGAAGGCAACAGCCATCGACATCAGCATGGTCACCGGCACATTGAAAGCCATAGGGCGCATGTAGGGGCCCATCATGCCTGTGATGAAGAACATCGGAAGGAAGGAGGCAATCACGGCCAGCGTGGCAGTGATGAGCGGCGGACGGATCTCCGCGACGGCCTCAAGCACGATGTCTCGTGTTGCCCGCCGGCGCAGGACAAAATGTCGGGTGATGTTTTCCACGTCGACAATCGGATCATCCACCAACAAGCCGAGCGAGAGAATCAGGGCAAACAGTGTCACGCGGTTGATCGTAAAACCGAGCAGACCGTTGACAACCAGCGTGAGGCCGAAGACCACGGGAACGGCCACGGCGACGATCAATGCCTGCCGCCATCCAAGCCCGATGGTGAGAAGCGCGATCACGATGACGATGGCGACGGCGAGCGCCTCGACCAGATCATTGACCTTTTCATCGGCGGTCAGGCCGGCGTTGCGCGTGATGACCAGATCGACATCGTCGGGTATCACGTCGCGTTTCAATGTCGCCGCAGCTTCCAGGACTTTCTCGACGACCCAGACGGCGTTGGTTCCCTTTTTCTTTGCAACCGCGATCGTTACCGCGGCGTGAGAGCCGTCACCCGCCGATCGCGGCCCGATCGTCGTTCCCGGCGCGCCCCGCGGCTGCGGAAAACTCCGCGCAGGCCCCCAGCCGTGCCTGACATAGCTTGTGGCTTCGGCCGGCCCATCCACGATTCCCGCGACGTCTTTGAGGAAGACGGGGCGTCGCTCAAATACACCGACCACCAGTTCGCGCAGTTCCTCGGGACGACGGAAGACGGTCCCGCTCTCGACACGAATCACCTGATCGTCGCGGGTCAACTCACCGCCCGGCCGCGTCACGTTCGTTGCCGTCACGGCCCGTTGAACCTGAAGGGGCGAGACGTGGTACGCCCGCAATCGGTCGGGATCAAGTCGGACGTAGACAATTCGCGGCAATCCACCGACCACGTAAGCCTGCGACAGGTCATCCATGCTCGAGAGCCGCTCGACCACCTCTTCGGCCACGCGCCGCAGTACATACGAATCCGATACCGCGCTCGTCAGCGTCAGCGTCACCATCGGAACATCGTCGATCTCGACGGGTTTTACGACCCAGCTTGTCACGCCTGGAGGAACGATGTCCAAGTGTTCGTCGATCCGCTTGTACAGTTTCACGAGGCTCCGCTCGCGGTCTTCGCCGACGTAATAACGAACCGTAATGACGGCCTCGTTCTCTCGCGACATCGAGTAGACGTATTCGATGCCGTCGATCTCGTAGAGCAGCTTCTCGAGCGGCGTCGTGACGAATTGCTCGACTTCGCTCGTACTGTGGCCGGGGAACCGGACGAACACATCCGCGAGTGGAACGACGATCTGCGGATCCTCTTCCCGAGGCGTCACGAACAACGCCGCAAACCCGAGGATGGCCGCCAACACGATGAGGATCAGAGCAAGATTGGAGTTGAGAAACGTCCGGACAATGGCGTTCGTCACGCCGTGGCGCATCACCGCACCATCGGGTCGGGCGTCCTGAGACGCTGAACCGTCGGCGTCCCGTGAGCCATTGCTCATCGCGTCCCTTCCGACGCCGGCCCCGACCGTTTCTCATTCACGGCGACTTGTTCCTCCGCCCGAAGGCCGGAGAGAACCTGTATCCGATCTTCGTAAATCCGGCCGAGTTGAACCGCCCGCCGCCACAGGAATCGGCCCTCAGCCACGTCCACCAAATCGAGTTGCCCGACGCGGCGGACGGCACTCCGGGGAATGACGAGTACGCGTTCCGGATCCAACGGAATCAAAAGGCGGCCGAACATGCCGGAATAGATGCCCGGAGGACAGGGGCCGGTGACCTTGATGGAGAAGGTGTGGCTGGCGGACTGAGCCTCCGGCACGATTTCACTGACGCGGCCACGGCAAGTCCTGCCCAGTGCCGCGATCCGCACATCAATGGCCTGTCCCACCGTCAGCCGCCGAGTCAGGGACTCGCGGATCTTCGCGACGAGCTGCATGTGCGTCGGGTCATAGAGTGTCAGCAATACCTGGCCGGGCGTGACGGTATCGCCCGTGCTCACTCTCTTGTCGATCACCGCGCCGTCGATCGGGGCTGTGATCGTGGCGTAGCCCAGAATTGTCTCGGCCTCACGCTTCAATTGCTCGGCGCGGCTCAGGTAGGCCTCGGCGGTCTTGAGTGCCGTATTGATGCGATCGAACTCGACCGTTGATGCGTTGCCCGCTTCAAAAAGGCGATTGATTCGCTCGGCTTCAACCCGCGCCTGATCGCGGGCGGCGCGGGCGGCATCCAGCGAAGCTCGTGCCTGCCGCAACCGCGCTTTCAATTCCGCGTCGTCGAGTCTGGCGAGGACTTCGCCCTCGTGAATCTCCTGTCCGGCCTTGACGCGCACCTCGATCACCTTAGCCAGAATCTTCGACGCGAGCGCTGCCTCATGGACCGCCCTGATCGTACCCACCGCCGACTCGAGTCTGGGCACCTCGATGTATCGCACGGGTTCCAGCCGCGTGTGCCCGATCGGTCGCCCGCCGGCAGCCCTTTCCTCGGTCGCGGCGCCCGCGTGGTCAGGTTCGCCGATTTTCGGATGAAACACGCCGGCCAGCCAGAGCAACAAGACCACGACGACAAGGGCGAAGCCGACTGCCACGAGCACTTGATTGGCAACTCGTCGAAGGTAAGGTGACGCAGAGTTGGTTGTCATCGCGCATCTCCGCGACCGCGTCCTCCACGATCGTCGCGAGGCATTATCACGAAGGATGTCGTCGATCCGCAAGACCTGAACAACAGCCGGCTCGATCGCCTGTGCGCTCGACCCGGCGAGCAAAAACCGCCTCGGCGGGCGATGCGGGCGGTCGGCCGTTGCGCGCCGGCTGCCGGTCAACGAGGACCTGCAGCTCAACCTGCTGGCCGGCGAGTTGAGCATCCTGTCGGACGGAGCGGCAGTGCCAGATCATCCGGCCGGGGCCACGGCATAGAACCGCTGTATGGCGGGATTGCTGTCCAGAGGGACTCCGTCTCAGGCATCGCGCGGGAATAACTTCCCGGCTTCGGCCGTCCTGCAAATGCTGACCCCGAGCGACCACAGCTAAAATACGACCCATATTGTGTTATTATACCATGGAGGGAAATAGCTATCCGTGGCACGTCGTCGTTTCCGCGCATTCTGGAACCCCCAATCCCGAAAGGAGCCCCCATGAGACCGCATCCCCTCTGCATCCTCTTGGCAGTCACGATGGTCGTGGGCTGCCGGGAGCCTCCTACGCCGCCCTCCCAGAAAGCGGTCGATCGGTCCTGGAAGCGGACCGAGCAGGCCG
>CAYQDV010000293.1:0-4122 GCA_964416295.1 uncultured Planctomycetaceae bacterium | reverse complement strand
GCGCCGTCTCGCGTCGTGTGACGCCGCTCGACGAGACAGAGTGGGTCGAGCTGGTGGAGATCGGCGCCACTCGGCTCGCCGGAGCCGACCGCGGCCGCATCATCGCGGCGGTCGAATGGGCCATGGCAGACTGCAAGCCCACCGCGGCGGAACCGCTCTACGGCGACGGCCATGCGGCGCGGGAGATTGTGCGCATCCTGGTGGCGTCTTTCGGGCGTGCTTGAAAGGGAGCGAGATGATCAGAGCCGCGACCGGGAAGGGAGCGGGTACGCCGCCGCTGATGATCCCTGCCCGAGCCCCGAGCGCAAGCGAGTGGGTCATCGGGCCACCCGTCGCTTGCGCTCCCGGCTCTGACAAACGCGCCGGATTCGCCGAGCACCTACGAATCAGGTCGCTCGTCGGGCGACCGCGACGAGATTGTCCGCTCGGGGGTGATCGACCCACGTCGCCCGCCGGGTGAGCGGGGCGATGCAACCGATGGCGGCCTCCAGTGTTTCGGGCGGCTTCGTGCGGAGTCCGGCCCAGCGGCCGTAGCGACGGCGCGCGGCAAGGAGGCGGTTGACCCGCCAGGCCAGCGGCGCCGGCAGTGCGTGGACACAGGTCTCTATTTCGGGCCGGTTGGCCCAGGATTCATAGCGATAGTGGGTGTATCCGGCGGTTCGGATTTCGGTGAAGCCGGTGCGGGCGAGCAGGCAGCGCATCGACCCGGCGTCGAACAGATTGATGTGGTAGCGGTTGAGGCCCAGCCATCGCCGGCCGGCGAAATGACGCCATCGGCTGCCCCAGTTCGGCGTGTCGATGCAGACCCGTCCGCCGGGCATCAGGAGGCGACGCGCGTCTTCGAGAAACGCGGCGGGGTCCAGGACGTGTTCGATAACGTCGCCGAGGAAGACCGTGTCGAATCCCCGGGCCGAATTGCGCAGATCGACGAGCGTCGCGATCCGGGCGTCGATCCCAAAGCGTTCCGCCGTCCGCCGAACGGCCGCCGCGGAGAGGTCGATGCCCGTGACGCGCCAGCCCCGGGCGCGTGCCAGCGCGGCGAAGTGCCCGAGGGCGCAGCCGACATCGAGCAGGCGGCGGCCTCGAACAGGCTCGTCCGGGGCGAGGTGGACGACGTATTGCTGGACGGCGCGGGCCCAACGTGAGCGGTCGTCTTCGTTGAAGACGTAATAGGTGTCGGCGTAGAGCCGGTCGATCTCGGCTTCGGTATAGCGCGGGTGCTGTTGGACGACACCGCAGGTTCGGCAACGGACCAGCGTGAACGGCCGGGCAGGATGTTCGGCGCGGACCGCCGCGCGGAAACGGCGGTCGCCGCCACAGACGACACAGCGAAAACGTGCCGAATCCGCCCGGGACGCCGGGAGGACGTCCGTCGGCCGGGCGGCGGGATCCAGCGTGCATTGGAGTGTCATGGTCGGGTCTTTCATGGCGGAGACAACGGTAGCAAACCGGTGCCGCGTGCTACACAAGGCGCTCGCGGACAAAGGCCCGCACGCGCCAGGGGCACACGCCCGTGCGGGGGTCGGATTCAAACAGTCGGGCGAGCTGCCGCTTGACACGCCACCTGGGTTTCAGCGCCCAATGGCGGCCGCGGCCTCCGGGCCGGAGGCCGATCCGGTCCAGGGCGCGGCGCGTCTGCTCGACCACGTGGTCCACGGGCGGCTGCCAGCCGGATTCGTCGTAGAGGCAGGGCGTCCCGAACGGATTCCACAGCGTCTCGTAGCGCTGGCGGTTCGTGATGCCCATCGGCGTCCAGCGGACGTCCGATCCGCTCCCCCAGACGTAGTGCGGACAGCGACACAGGCCGGCGAGGTGCAGCCCGCCGGTGGACGCGCCGATCGCCAGACGGGTGCGCGACAACTGTCTGATCGCCGCGCCGAGCGGCGGCCGGTAGGTTTCGACGGTCAGTCCTCCCTGCCGGAGGCGGCCGGCCAGTTCGTCCCACCAGGCCGCGGATCGGTTACGTTCGCCCGCGAGGCGACGGTGACGCGGCACGAGGATGACATCTGTCGTTATAGGGCCGACATCGCGGAGGTCGTCGAACCACTGGTGCGCCCGCGTGGTCGGATGGAGCGTCCCGTGATAGTCGGGTGTCATAAACGTCGCGCGGCCGGTGTCGATGCCGCAGCGGGCGCAGGCGTCCTCGGCCAGCGCGACGGCGATCCGTCGCAGTTCGTCCGCCGGGAGGGGGCGGCCGGCGCCGTCGACGCGGTGGTCCTGGTTGGGTTCGCCGGGCAGGTCCGCGTCGCCGATGGGGCAAAACCGGACGCGTGTCTCCGGTCCGTCGCCGCCATACAGCGGGCGCCGATCGGGCTCCGCACAGACGGCGACCGATCGGAAACGCTCGTGCGCGATCCGCCGGCGGACACGGCCCTGCCAGGTCATCAGTTCCCAGCCGAACTCGCCCACATAAGGCGCGACGATCAACGTCCTGTCCGTGTCTCGCACGGCGACCTCCCCGCACGCGGGCGGCATCGTCCCGGCGGATCGATTCCGACGCGCACACTCTCCCGGCGCGGCGCGGGCGCCGCTGCCGGATTATCGGCGGCCGGGGGGGCGGCCCTTGATTCGGCCGAGGGCGGTCGCGCCGGTGAACGTTCAAGGCGAGGTGGGCGACGGACCGATATTCGCCACAGTCGTTCCGATGGACCTTCCCACACGCCGGCCCGACCCGAGGGGCGGCCTTGCGCACCTGCGATGCCTTCCCGACGAAACAGTGTGAAACTCGATCGACGCCCGACCATCGCGGTCCTCTCCGTTCACTATTTGCGTCAAGGCGGACGCTCTTATCACGGGGGCGCGGAGAAGTACCTGCGAAACTGCGTTCGAGGTCTGCTGGCGGCCGGCGCGAACGTGCACGTCAACCTCTCCGGTGATTCGATCTACGACGACTTGCCGACCGGGCCGAACGGACCGGTGCTCCATGTCGAGCGAACCGACTGGGTGGATCCGGACCTCGGCACCGATCGGCGGCTCGGGCCATCGCTGATCCGGCGACGGATGGCGTGGTTTCGGCGGGTTCGTCCCGATGCGGTGTTCGCCGTCTATCCCTACGCCGGAGCGTTCGGGGCGTCGATCGTCGCGGCGCGGTTGTGCGGCGTGCCGGTCGTTTCGTCGATGCGGCAGATGGCCCATCCGCTCCCGGCGGCATCAGGCAAGCGGTGGCTTGGGGTGATCCGCTCGCCTGAGCTGTGGCGGCGGCGTCTGCGCTGGCGCCTGCGGATTCCCGCGTGCTGCACGGCCGTGATCCTCTTCAACAGCCGGCGCGTCCTGGATGAATACGTTCAGCTATATGGGTTTCCGGCCGGCCGCTGCCGCGTGATCCCAAACGGTGTCGTCTGCGCCCCGCAGCCGCGCAGCCGGTGCGAACCCGACGCCCGGCACTTCATCAACAACGGGCGGTCCGGGCGGCTGATGTTCGGCACCGTCGCCAAGCTCAGCCCTCACAAGGGCCCCGACACCACCTTGGAGGCCTTCGCGCGGCTGGCGGCCGAGCGCGACGACGTCGGACTGATCTATTGGGGAGACGGGCCGCTGGCGCCGGCGCTGCGCGAGCGCGTACGCAGTCTCGGTCTGGGTTCGCGGGTCCATCTTGCCGGATATTGCGACGACCGCGACCGGGCCTTTGACAACATCGACGTCTTCGTCCTGCCGTCGCACCGCGAAGGCATGCCCAACGCCGTACTGGAGGCAATGGCCCGCGGGCTGCCGTGCATCGTCTCCGACGTCGGCGGACAGACTGAACTCATCGAGCATGGCTTGCACGGGCTGGTGGTTCCGCCCCGCCGTCCGGACGCCCTTCTCGAAGCAATGCGGACGCTGGCCGGCAGCGCCGCGCTCCGGACCCGGCTCGGTGATGCAGGATATGAGCGCGCAGGGCGCGAATTCGACGAGGCCCGGCGGATCCGCGACAACGTCGAGGTCATCTTGCAGGCGGCCGGACGGCCGTCCCGGCGCAGCATCGCCGAGACGCGACGGCCCGACTGCGTAGAATGCCCCTTGAAACAGGCCGACGCGACGGCCTGAGACGCCGGTGCAGCCCGCCGGCGGCGGTGCACTCCTGAACTGTCAACCCTGAATCTGCGGGCTGCCCAGCGGGAGGGCGAGGCTCCTGCCGAGCCT
>CAYQDV010000292.1:0-4165 GCA_964416295.1 uncultured Planctomycetaceae bacterium | reverse complement strand
CAGAACGGCAAGCGCCCTCGCCGGACGCGTCTACCCCTGCCTTCTGATCTCGCCGGGCAGTGTGCGCAGAGGCTGTAGCGTCGTCCGCCTGCGGCCGACGTGACCCGCCCACCGGCCTCCCGTCTGCCAACGTCGGGCACGGGGGCGCGACGCTACGGGTGCCGTTTGGGCAAACACATCCCGAATCCGTCGAGCCACGGTGGCCGACTGGAGGACAGCACTGCGCGGGTGGCCCTGCGTGGCCGGTGGCGCATCAGGAGCGCCATCGAGTTCCGCGTGCGACGATCAGAGCATGGCTCGGGCCGTGCTAGGCGAACTACTGTCTGACGCGCTGCTCGGCGGTGAGGAGGGCCTCGAGCCGTGGCTTGAGGCGGTGGTCGAAGATTGCGTCGATCGGGGCATAGAGCCGCCGGCGGGCGTCGGACAGCTTCGGATCCTTGACGCCCGCCGCGACCTTTTCGGCCCGCCGTGCCAGGTCGTCGAACTGTCTTCGCCGCGCCGCCACGTAGCCCTCGGCCTCCTTGCGGCAGTCGTCGAGCACCGCCATCGCACCGTGCCGCTGTTCGCCGGACAGGTCACGCTCCCGGATGAATCGCCGCACGTAGCGCTCCCATTCGTCGACGACGGTCGTGAGAGAACCGCCTGCCGCCGAAGCGGCCCCGGCGGCCCCGGCCGTTCGACCGTGGGTGACCCACCTCATGAAGTTCGGGCCGCGTTTGAGCTTGCCGGCCGCGAGCTTGCGGCTGAACTCGTCGGGATCGATCCCTTTTGTTCCGTCCCAGTTGAGAGAATGATAGGGCTTCTTCCGCGTGGCGTAAACATGAATATTGGTGCCTGTCTCGATGCCGATCTCACGCGGCCCCAACGAAGTCGGCAGGGAACCACCAAACTTTGCGGAATCGATCGTGATCTCACGGTATGGCTTGCGACCATTCTCGTAGGCGGTCCGAAACTGTAGGATAACACTGGGAAACCATACGCCGCCCCAGTCCTTTGGCGTAATCTCCGTGTGTTCGACGACCTTGCCGTCCTGGCGGTACTCCGTTTTGACCGGACCCCAGCCGCGCTTTGGGTCGAGCCACCATAGATACTCAATCTTGCGCCCATCCGGCCTACGAACCTCGGCGCTGACCATATGCACTCCATTCTGCGAGGACTCGTGATATGAGACCGAGCCGCGTTTCTCAATGCCAGACTTCCACAGGGCGGTATGAAGATCCTGAAACCGAGCGAACAGCCGGGTTTCGACAACGACGTCCAGACTCAGTACATCGGCGAACATCGCCAGGGGCGGCATGAGCGAGTCGGCAGGCCACACGTCTGCGGCGACTGATGCACCGTCCGTCATCCACATCGTGCCGTCCCGCTGCCGCATCATGACAACTCGGCCCTTGACGCGCTCATTCTGCATGTTGAGCCCGACGTAGCCCTCATCGTCGCCCCGATTGATGATAATATGATCCCCGTTTGTGAAGCGAGAGTGATAGTGTGCAAGTGACAATTGCTGCCCTTGGGGTAATCGCACGGTCCAGTGTACGTCGCCCCTGCGGAGGTGTCGTGCGCGATACTGCTCCAAGGCGAGTAGCGCCTTCGGTGCTGCGTTCACTGAATCCGTGCCGACCAGCGAGAATGCGATAGACATCAACAACGCGATCATGACCCGATCTCCCAGAAAGACTCAACTTCGGCCGGCAGGCGCGCTGGAACGTGCTGATTCATTTGCCCTCAAGCGACGAGCACACCGAAATACGCCTGCCGTGGGAATGTTTCCGCCAGCGTCGCTGCGAAGCGCCGATCGCCAGATAACATCATGCCCGTCGTCGGCGCAGCACTGCCTGTGGGTCCCGACGGCGACAAGACGCATCGGAGGCACATGCCTGCGGCGCCCGCGAGTTCCGCGTGCCCTTGTCGGAGCATGGCTCGGGTCGTGCCGGGCGGCCTACGGCCCGGCGCGCTGCTCGGCGGTCAGCAGGGCCTCGAGCCGGGGCTTGAGCCGGTGTTCGAAGATTGCGTCGATCGGGGCATAGAGCCGCCGGCGGGCCTCCTCGCGCCTCGGGTCGCTCGCGCGGCCGGCCGGTGGCGGCTTGATGCCGTAGTACTTCTCCAGACGTTTGAGTTGTTCGGCGCGCTTCGGGCTGCGGCGCCGGCGGTCGGACGGAAGGCCCAGGGCGGCAAAGTCCTTCTTGTGACCGGCGACGTAGCCCTCGGCCTCCTTTCGGCAGTCGGCCAGCACGGCCCTGGCACTTTCGGTCTGCGTGTCCGACAGGCGGTGCCGCTCGATGAACTGCCGCACGTAACGCTCCCACTCGTCCGAGACGATCTCCACTAAGACTTCAGGGAACAGGCCCTTTGCCCGCTCGGCCTTCGGCACGCGCGGGGTCCGGTGTCCGGAGGGTCTTGTGGTCCGCCCGATCGCGCGCATGAAGTTCGGTCCGCGCTTGAGTTCGCCGGCCGCGAGCTTGCGGCTGAACTCGTCGGGATCGATCCCTTTGGTGCCGTCCCAGCCGAGATAGTGTGCCGGCGTAGACGGTGTCGCGGTGACCGTGATGTTCGTGCCGACCTCAGCACCCAGGTCAACAGGACCAAATGCGTCGGGCATGGAATCATCAAGACGCACGGAATGGATGGTGATCTCAGTAGTTGGTTTGCTGCCTTTCTCGTAGTATCGCCAGAATCGTTCGAGGTGCTCGGGAAACCAGAGGCCGTTCCAGTCCTTCACTCTGACTCGCGTGTGGCTGACGAGCTCGCCGTCACGCCGGTGCTGCGTCTTGACCGGCGACCACCCGCGTTTGGGATCAAGCCACCAGACGAACTCAGTATGGTGCCCATCCGCGGTGCGGGCCGTCGCCGTTACGACGTGCAGGCCGGCCTCGATCCTTTCTTCATAGGTTACGCGCCCGTGCTTCTCGATGCCGGATTTCCATAGCGCGTGATGCACGCTCTTGTACCACTTTCCGTTTGGGGACAAATCCACGGCCCGTACGTCATGAAAGATGTCGTCGGGAGGCGGAGCGGTGGTTTCCTGCGGATAGTGTTTGATCGTGACAGATTCACCGTCGGTTATCCACGCGCCATCCTCTTGATTCAACAGGTAATACTTACGCCCTTTCATGGGCCTGGCACTGCGCCGGTCAAAGGCGACCGTTCCTGAATCATCCCCGCGGTTGACAAGCAGCAGCGATCGAACGGTGAAGCGGGACGTGAAGTTCACAACATCCAATGCGTTGTACACCCCGCGTACCGACCATTGGACTTCGCCCTTACGGAAATGGCGCGAGCGGTACTGTTCCAGCGCGAGCAGGGCTTTGGGACGTCCTGTCGAAGGTCCGGCGACTGCCGTGCCTACACAGAGTTCGACCGCAAAGCCGACACCGAGCAGAACCCCAAGCCGAATTGCATTGTAGGTCGTCATCGTGTTTCTCCGTCGTAGTTGCGACGCGCTTTGGCAGCAACGCCTGAGCCTCAGTGCGCGAGGCGCGCGACTCCGCTCTGAGCAATCGCACTGCAAGGCGGCGACCGTAGGCGGTGTGCGTCGTGCACGCGCCCTTCTGCGCGTTGATTCACGGTTGAGGATCCGTCTCTGGAACACAGTCAACCATGGTGTCGAAGAACTCCTTGCCGCCAAACGATATTGGAAGCACGTTTGGTGGTTCAAGGCATTGCACGTCCGTTCCGCACTGCCCGCTCGGCGTAGTCGGCGTACACGACCATCGGACGCCACAGTTAACGACGGGGCGCTTTTGCAGGAGATTAGGCCCGTTCGGATTCGAGCCATTGACGGGGAACCCTAGCTGCCTTGCTACACATCTCGGTGTCTCGCAGTGACAGTTCGATACGTAAGGAACGCACAGGATGTTCGGAACAATCCAGCCACAATCGCCGGTGGTTCCCGGCGGCGGCTGGTCGGCTGTTGTGTGGTGCGCCGGCGGGGCGAAGAACGTTCCCGTGACAAACGCCGCCAGCGGCAGCAGGGGCAACAAAAGAAGTCGTGATTTGCTCTTCATGTTCAGTTCTCCTCTCAAAACGTGGACACCAGGAATCGACCGACGCGCCCGCGCGCGTCGGTGATGCGAACCGTCACCGTGTCCGGCGCGGCGGCTTACGAGCCGGCGCGCTGCTCGGCGGTGAGGAGGGCCTCGAGCCGTGGCTTGAGGCGGTGGTCGAA
>CAYQDV010000291.1:0-4180 GCA_964416295.1 uncultured Planctomycetaceae bacterium | reverse complement strand
TTGATACCTTTGGAGGCTTCCATCGAATGTATCGTAGCACGACCGCTCAGGCTTGGCGAAGGGCCGTGATAATATCGAGGCGGGAGGCCCGCAGGGCGGGGACCACGGCTCCGAGGGCCGCGACGAGCAGGGCCGCCGTCACCGCCGTGGCGAGGATCTCCGGCGAGACCCGCATCTCATAGGCGAAGGTGGACCACGTGGCCTCGGCCATGAAATCCTGCTTCTGCCCCTGAAAACACAGCGCCGCCAGAATCCCGACGCTGCTGGCCGCGCCGCAGACCAGCAGCGACTCGATCATGAAGGCGAAGACGATCGTCCGCCGAGAATAGCCGATGGTACGCAGCATGGCGATCTCACGGGACCTATTATCGACGGATGTATATGTCGTGTTGGCCACGGCGAAGCACGCCCCGACCGCCATGAACGCCACCAGGACGAGCGTGAGGTCGACGATGATCGTCGACTTGTCGGCGATGTCGCGGTAATATTGCCGTTCCGTCTTGGCGTTGAGTTGAAAGGGGGGCGTTTGGATCCGCTCGATGAGCGCCTTGGCCTCTGCCGGGTCCTCGATCCGCAGGGCCACGCTCGACAGCAGGTCACGGCCGAAGGCGTGCCTGAGCGACGTCACCGAACCCCACAACTCCGACTCGAGCGGCCCTCTGCCCGCCTCGAACACCCCCACCACCGTGAAGGGACGCGTGCCCTCGCGGCCGAGCAGAACCCGCCCGCCGATCTCCAGGCCCCGGACCCGATTGAGGATGGCCGTCCCGACGATCAGTTCATTCAGCCCCTGATGAAACCGCCGGCCCCGCACGAGCCGGACATTTTCGTGCACGGCGAAACCGATCTCTTCGATGCCGCGGATGGCCACCGGTGTTTCCTGGGTTCCGTGGTCCCCGCGCCGCGGCAGCGACACCTGCGTGCAGACCTCGCCGCTGGTCAGTACCTGGCCGTCCGGCATGCGTCTCAGCCCGGGCAACTGCGTCAGGAGCTTGTATTCCTCCTCCGAGATGATGCTGGTGCTTTCCCCCGTCGCGCCCGGCTTGATGACGATGAGCTTGTCGGCAAGGCCGCCGGTGTTGAGCGAGGTCCGCAGTCCGTTTCCGAAGGCCAGCGCCCAGGTCAGCACGAACACGATGACCGCGACGACGCCGAACGTCAGCAGGGTACTCGACTTTCGGACGAACAGGTTTCGCCAGTTGTATCTCAGCGGCAGTGCCATGGGCGTCGCTCCGCACGGCCTTCGCGACCGTGTCTGCCGGGATTATTGACCGGCGCGCTGCGATTGACTAGGATGGCATGGATTCGGATCGGCCGTGCCGCCGAGCGGCGCGGCCGAAATCGAGCCGATCGTCGCCGTCCGATCGCGTGAGATCGGACCGCCGGGGGCGAAATGGTTTCGACCGGGCAGGTTGAGGGCAAGTGTCGCGTGCCGAGGATGTCGGTTGGCCTCGTTAAAAAACCGGCGCAACTTTTAGTTGGCAACTCCAACTTTGCCATGGCGGCCTAACCAGGGTCGTCCGCTGAACCGCTGACGCCTTCTGAGCGGGGAAGCGCCACTTTAGAGGGCTGGTTTGCCCGTGCTGCTCGGCCGCGGGTGAGCGAGACAATTGTCGAGTTTGTCAAGCCGGAAGCCTGTCGGTCGGCGTCCGGGGCGACGAGATTCAAATGATTGACTACGCACGTAGAAGCCTTGTCTGAAATGCGCCGGGACGCGGGTTCGATTCCCGCCGCCTCCATTCAGTTGTTCCATTTCCGCCCTCGACGTCGACACCTGCGCTGCCGACCGCACGTCCTACCCGACCGGCCCCGGCAGCACGGTCGCATGAGCCTTGCCAACCAAGAGGTTTGCGGCCGTAACCGAGAGAGTGGTGGGCAGTGCCTACCCCACGAGTAGCTGCTCTTGCGGCGACAAGACGGGGAGGTGGAGCGATGTGAATTACAGTGATTGGAGACGATGGGGCTCGAACCCACGACCTTCGCATTGCGAACGCGACGCTCTCCCAACTGAGCTACGTCCCCGATTGGAGAGGCTATTCTAGCCGGCCGGGGCGAGACCGCAAGGGCCCGGGAAGCGCGGGCCGCGGCGGCATCGCGACAGAATCGGCCGGCAGTCGAATCGCGGGGCACTGGCGGGCAAGCCGCCAGTGGCACCCGGCGACAGCCACGTCGGCCACGGGGGGGCGACGCTACCAGGTCGCGTGGGCGCCGCTTTCTGACGGGCGCGGTTCGGATCAGTGACCGGGGGGGACCGGACGGGCAAGGTCGCGGACGGCGCGGCCGGCGGATTCGCTGGGGTGGGCGGCCTCGGCGTTGGCGAGTCGGGTCAGGTTTGGGCGACCGGCGGCGCACTCGGCGATCCAGCGGCGGGCGAACTCGCCGGAGCGGATCTCGCTGAGGATGCGGCGCATCTCACGCCGCGTGGCATCGTTGATCAGCCGCGGTCCCGCGACCAGTCCGCCGTAGGCCGCGGTATTGGAAATGCGGCTCCGCATCTCGGCCAGGCCGGCGGCGTATTGCATGTCCGCGATTTGTTTCACTTCGTGTATACATTCAAAATAGGCCAGTTGCTCGGGATAGCCGGCCTCGACGAGGACGTCGAAGGCCGCCTTCATGAGTTCGATCATGCCGCCGCAGAGGACGGTCTGCTCGCCGAAGAGGTCGGCCTCACACTCCTGAGCGAAGGTGGCCTCGATCATGCCGCCCCGGCCGCCGCCGATGCCTGCGCCCCAGGCAAGGGCGATCTGCCGGGCCGAAGGCTCCGAGGCCGCGGCCGGTTCGGCCTGCTGGTGAACGGCCACGAGACAGGTCAAGCCACCACCCCGAGCGAACGATTCTCGGACGAGCGTTCCGGGACCCTTGGGCGCGACCATGACGACGTGGACGTGGGCCGGCGGCTGGATCCGGCCGAATCGGATGTTGAAGCCGTGGATGAAGCCCAGCGCCTGAGGCGACGCGGTCTCGGGCGTCCCGGCGGGACGGAGATGGGGGGCGATCTCATCGTGGTAGATGGCGGCCATCGTCTCGTCGGGCAGGGCGAGGATGAGCAGGTCGCCGGTCTGGGTCGCCTCGACCGCCGACACGGGTTGGAATCCGTGTTCGAGGGCGAGGGCGTGGTTGGGGCCGCCGGGACGCTGGGCCACGATCACACGGTGGCCGGCGTCTCGGAGATTCTGCGCATGGGCCTGGCCCTGGTTGCCATAGCCGATGACGGCGACCGTTTTCGAGCGGAGCACGGCCGGATCGGCGTCGCGTTCGTAGTACACCTGCATGGACATCGGCAGTGGCCCGTGCGTAAGGCAGGCTGGAAGCCTGTGCTACAAGCAGGCTGGAAGCCTGCGCTACAACGGAGCCGTCGGTCGGGCCGGCTCGTGGCGATTAGTATACGGTGGGAGATCGGCGGTATCATGCAGACATGAGCGAAGGCATTGCGGAACTGATCGAGACCCGGCTGGCGGCGACGGAGCCGCGGTCGTGGGGTCTGGGGACACAGACCCTGATGACCGGCGGTGTCGCGGGGCTGGCCGTCCTGGCGTTGTTTGCTCAACGGTGGGGGTTGCCGACGGCGGTGAGCGTGGCCGTGCCGTGGCTGCTGGTGCTCGGGCTGCTGGGGACCGGCTGGCTGGTCGGGCGGCGGCAGCGAGACATGCGGCGCGATATCTCGGCGGCGGCGGACTATGGTCAGTTGGAACAGTGGGGCGCGGCGGTGGATATCCTGAATCGCGTGCTGCAACGCCCGATCCGGCCGCGGTCGCTGCGGGGACAGGCGTTCCTGCTCTGGGCGACGCTGGCCGAGCGAGACCGGCGTTTCGAGGACGCCGCCCGGCTGTATGAAGCGCTCCTCCTGCGCCGGATCGGCGACGCGACGCAGTTGCAACACGCGAACATCGCTCTTGCCGGGGCCAAACTTCGCACGGGCGAGTTGGCCGACGCGGTCGACCTGATCGGACGGCTGGAGCGCGTTCCGATGCCGCGGCCGTTGCGGGCCCTGTGCGATCTGGTCCGGCTTTACCAGCAGGTGTCGATGGGCCACATGGAGGACGCCGTGTTGAACATGGAGGAGCGGCGGGGGGGGGGGCGGCGCGGGCGCGCGGCGCGCGGCGGGGGTGTCCATGCTCTGTTTGCTGTCGCGCCACACCAACTCCGCCGCGCGGGCGCCAGACTGCGGTGCAGGTCATAC
>CAYQDV010000290.1:0-4210 GCA_964416295.1 uncultured Planctomycetaceae bacterium | reverse complement strand
GTGAGGGGGGCCCGGGCGCCGTGGGGGTCCCGGTCGGGGTGGGCGAGGTGGCGGAGGCGGGGGCGGATGCGGGTGCGCCCGGGGCCGTAGAGCCGGTGGTGGTGCCACGTGGATCCCTGCGGATGGCGGCGGGCGGAGAAGTGGTCGGCGAGCCAGTGGAGGCCCGCGGCGACGGCGCGGTCCTGCCGATATTTTCCGCATTTCGGGGCGGCGCCGTTTCGATAGCCGTTCTCCAGTCCGAGGTTGACCTCGCTCCCGCAGATGATGAGACTGGCGACGCCCGCGGCGGTCATGCTGCCGGTCGTGCCGCCGGCGCGACCGACGTACGACCAGCCGCCGTCAGGGGCCTGCGTGTCGCGCCACTGTTTCTGGGCGCGGTTCCAAATCCGCCTCGGGATCAGGGCCTCGGCTTGTGCGGCTTCATGGAGACCGAGGAGGGCGTACTGCGTGTTGGAATGGTCTCCGATGCCGAGGGCCTGGCGAGGGTCGAGGACCCCGTAGCTCCAGGCTCCGCTGTTCATCTGTCCGCGCACCAGCCAGTCGGCGGCAGACTGGATTTCGGCATGATATCGCTTGGGGTCGCTTCGCGCCAGCACGGCGATCTTCAGGGAGACCGTGTAGGTGAAGCGATTCTCCATGCGGGCGATATGGGCGACGGCCTTTTGAATGGCGGGGTCCTGCGGGGGAACGCGGGCGTGCAGGAGCGCGAGCGCGGCCAGCGGAGTGACGCCGCCCATCTGCGCGAGGTCGGGCCATGTGCCGTCGGCACCCTGACGACTCTTGAGGTAGTGGACGCCGGCATCAATCGCCTGGCGAACCTCGGCGGGGGTCAGTTCGGCGGCGCGGGCGGTGATTGCGTGAAGGCCTGACAGGCCGATGAGGACCGCGACGGACAGGCAACGATGGAGGCGGGGCATGTTGTTGAATTGTACGCCCGTAGAGCCGGGGAATCGAGTTTGGGAACACAGGTCCGGCGGGGCGGGGGCGCGCCAGAGATGCCGGCGTTCGTCCGGGCCGGCGGCGTGACCGAGCGCGTCGATGACCGGGTTCGAGCGTTACGGTAGGATGCGGCGTGTTGGGAGGGTGTGCGTGTGGCACAGATCGAAGTCGACAATCTGTCGAAGACGTTTCGCGTGCCGGTGCGTGAGGGGGGATTCCTGTCGGCGGTTCGCAGCGTGTTTCATCGAACGTTTCGGGAGGTGCAGGCGGTCGACCGGGTCAGTTTCACCGTCGAGCCGGGCGAGATCGTCGGCTTCCTCGGGCCGAACGGGGCCGGCAAAACGACGACACTGAAGATGCTCGCCGGGTTGCTGCATCCTACGTCGGGGCGGGCCAAGGTCCTGGGGCGGGTGCCGTGGCGGCGAGAGTCCGACTATCTGCGGCGGATCAGCATGTTGATGGGGCAGCGGTCGCAGTTGCAATGGGACCTGCCCGCGATGGATTCGTTTCTGCTTCATGCGGCGGTGTACGACATTGCGAAAGATGACTACCGCCGCACGCTGGACGAGCTGGTGGAGATGCTCGATTTGGGGGATGTGCTGCGCAAGCAGATTCGCACGCTCTCGCTCGGCGAGCGGATGAAATGCGAGATCTGCGTGTCGCTGCTACACCGGCCGGACGTGCTGTTTCTGGACGAGCCGACGATCGGCGTGGACATCACGATGCAGACGCGGATTCGAGACTTCATTCGGGACTACAACCGGCGTCGCGGCGCGACGATCATCCTGACGAGCCACTACATGGCGGACGTGACGGCGCTCTGCCGGCGGATCATCGTGATTCACCACGGGCGGATTCTGTTTGAAGGGACTTTGGAGGCGCTCTCCGCGAAGTTGGCTCCGTTCAAGGTGATCACGATCGATCTGGATGCGAAAGCCGACGGCTACGACTTCGGTGCGATGGGAGAGGTGCTTTCCACGGAGGGCCGCAAGGTCGAGCTGCGCGTGGCCAAGAAGACAGCGGCCACGGTGACGGAGCGATTGCTGCGCGAACTGCCGGTGTTGGACCTGACGATCGAGGATCCGCCGATCGAGGACGTGATTTCGCAGGCCTTTGGGGCGCGGACCGCGCGGATGATGGACGGCGGGCAGGAAGCGACGGCGCGGGTGGGGAGCGGTGGCCCATGAGGGGCGTGGCGCGTTCGTTTCCCGCGTTTCTTCGCATCCATATCGCGTTGATGCTGCAATACCGCGGCGAAATCCTTCTTTGGGCGGTGTGGGGGTTGGTGTATCCGGCGGTGTCCTATGCGCTGTGGAGCGCGGCGGCGGAGGGAAGCGCGGCGGGGCACATCGCGGACTACGGGCGAGGCGAGTTTGCCGCGTATTTCTTCGTGATCATGATCGTCGGCCACCTGACGCAGGCGTGGGACACCTACGAGATGGGGCACCTCGTGCGGTCCGGGGAGATGTCGCCGAAGCTGCTGCGGCCGATCCTTCCGATCTGGGAGTCATTGGCGGGCAACCTCTCATACAAGATCACGACGCTGGCGTTCGTGATACCGATGTGGGGTCTGTTTGCGTGGCTCGTGACACCGAAGCTGAATACGTCAGGCTGGCAGTTGGCGATGGGAACCGTTGCGATCCTGCTCGGCGGGGCGTTGAATTTTGTCCTCAACTATGCCGTGGCGCTGATCGCGTTCTGGACGCCCAAGCTGGACGCCACGGGAGAGCTGTACTTCGGCGCGGGGATGATCTGGGGCGGCCGGTTTGCGCCGCTGGCGGTGTACCCGGACATTCTGCAACGGATTGCCGACGTTTTGCCGTTTCGATGGATGTTCGCGTTTCCCACGGAGTTGCTGATGGGACGCATCGACGAGCCGGCGGCCGCGATGCGGGGACTGGGGATGCAGACCCTGTGGCTGGGGTTGAGCGTGGTTGTCTTCTGCGTGTCGTGGAAGGCGGCCGTGAAGCGATACACGGCGGTGAGCGGGTGATGCCATGATTCGGGCCTTCCGGCTGATGGGATTGTACATTCGAGTCAGCGTCCAGAACCTGACGGCCTACCGTTTCGACGTCGCCGTGCGCGTGGTCATGGCGTTTGTTCACATGGCCGTCGAGCTTATGGCGGTGTGGATCATCTTCCGCCGGACGGAGTCGATCCGGGGATGGAACTGGCGGCACATGCTGGTGTTGGTGGGGGTGTTTCGGATCGTCGCGGGCGGCATCCGCATCTACATCGTTCCGAACATGCGGGCGCTGTTGCAGGACATTCGCACGGGCAAGCTCGACTTTGCGTTGCTGAAGCCGGTGAACGCCCAGTTTCTGGTCAGCATCCGCGAGTTTGTCGTGTGGCGGATGGCAGACGTGGCGCTCGGCGTCGTGGTGGCGATCTACGGTTGCGTCAAACTGACGGGGACCGTTCCGATCGGGGCGGCCCTGAGCTTCGTGGTCACGCTGGCGGCCGCGGGGGTGATCGTGTACTCGATCTGGTTGATGCTGGCGACGCTGTGCTTCTGGTTCGTGCGGATTCAGAATATCGAGATGGTCTTCTGGAACGTGTTTGAGGCGGGGCGGTATCCGATCGTCATCTATCGTCCGTGGGTGCAGTCGATGTTGACGTTTGTCGTCCCGCTGGCGTTCATCACCACGATCCCGGCCGCGGCGCTGGTGGGCGAGGATGGGAACGTCCTGGCGCATGCCCCGTTGTGGGCGGTCGGGGTCGCGGCGGTCATGTTCATGCTGGCGGGGAGCTTCTGGCGGTTCGGCCTGCGGCGCTACAGCGGGGCCTCGGGGTAGGGCGATCGGCTTGACCGCGCTGCCGGAGGCGCGCCATGATGAGGCGTGACGAAAAGGGCTTCGGCACCGGGCGTGCGGGGCGGTCGAGCGGAGTGTATGAGTAGAATGCAGCTTGTCGTGTTTGAAGACGCCGGCTTTCGGGATCTATTGCCTTTGGTCTATTCCCGCGCAACGTTCGATCTCCGATGCGGCTGCGATACGCTTCTGGACAAGATTGAGACGGCCGTCGGGCGGCGCGCCGACGCGCTCTTCGTTCGAGCGTCGCTGGCGGACGTCGTGGACGAGCGGCAGCGGACGGAGGCGGCCGGGCCGCGCGCGGTCAATCGTGCTCCGGACGGAGAGGATCAGCTCTGGGTCAACGGTCGGCTGCTGGTCCGCGATCGGATCGAGCTTCCCTCCGGTTCAGCCGTCTGGTCAGGGAAGACGCTTCTCGCCGCGCGCGTGGATCAGGGCACGGCGGCGGGTCTGACGCCGGG
>CAYQDV010000289.1:2850-4214 GCA_964416295.1 uncultured Planctomycetaceae bacterium | reverse complement strand
GCGGGAGTGCTCGTCCTACTGGTGATTGTGTGGAACGCAAAGGTCGTCATTGCCGTGCCGGGGTTGGCGTTGCTGGTCGGATTCACGGCGATCCAGGACCTGCCGACGGCCACGGCCGGCGGGATTACCGATGCGTCATTTGTGGTTTCCATGTTCGCGCAGATGACGTTCGCGCTTGCGTTCTTCATCGCAGCCGCGCGGAAGTTTGGCGGCGACGAAGTGCCGGCTTTCACGCCGGTGCTGGCCTACGCCCTGTTTGCAGCCTGGACCCTGCTGTCGGCGGTGGCGTTGACCCACTGGCCGGACGCGGCGGGTTCGCGTCTGTCGCGTGTGATCGGGCTCGAGGCGAAATGCGTCGCCACGATGGTCGGGCTGGCGCTGGTCGCATTCCTTCCGGTCGCCGCAGTCGCGCTGCGCGAGGCGCAGTGGGCACGGCGTTCGTCCCGCGATGCCGATTACCACGAGCGGCGACCCTATCCGTTCTATGTGGCTCCGATGTGGGTCACGATCATCGCGTGTGTCATCCTGTTTGCAGTGAAGGCGCCGATTTTTTACACGTCTGTCACCGCCGCATCGCCCAGCGTGCCGGTCTTGGGTGCGTCGCTGTCGCTGATCGGCATGATGTCGGCGTTTCTGTTGTCGATGGTGTCGATTTCGGGCCTGTTGCGGTTCACCTACAGCGTCAAGGTGAGGGGGATCATCGTTCTGGTGGCTTACGTCGTGCTGGGCTGGGCGGTGCCGCCGCTGTTGGACATGTCCCTGGCCCTCGCGGAGGGCCGCTCGCCGGGCGAGGCAGCGACGTGGCTCTTTGGGTGTTCGCCCGTCGGAACGTGGATCATCACGCTGACTCACGGCGTGGTCGGCCCGCTTTTGCCGGGCCTCGCAGTTCAGGCGGCTGTGGCGGCTGTGGCGTTGGCGCTGGCCGCGCGGTCGCGGGATTGAGAGACGGCGGCGGGTTGGTCCGGAGGGCGTTCCGGGGGTCGCGTCGGCCACGGGGACCGGCGCTACACTGAGGGCATTTCGGCGGGGAAGCGTGGGGGGGTGCCATGGAGGACACGGATGATGTCTTCGGCGACGGCGTCCCGGGCGGTTGCGGCGTCGAGAGTGGCGCCGGCCACATGGGGGGTGAGGATGCAGTTTGGTGCCTTGCGGAGGGGATGGTCTGACGGAAGAGGCTCGACCTCGAAGACGTCGAGCGCGGCGGCGGCGAGTTGGTTCGCTCGGAGGGCCTTGGTGAGGGAAGCCGTGTCGATGACGGCCCCGCGCGACGTGTTGACGAGCATGGCGGTCGGCTTGAGGAGGGCGAGTCGCGCGGCGGAGAGGAGGCCGCGTGTCTGGGGCGTGAGGCGGAGATGGATCGAGAG
>CAYQDV010000289.1:0-2750 GCA_964416295.1 uncultured Planctomycetaceae bacterium | reverse complement strand
AGAGCGAACTCGGCGGTGGATGAGACGGCGACCTCGGGCGTGTAGACGACGCTGATGTCCCGCCGCCGGGCGGCTCGAAGGTCGATGTGATCGACACTGGGACCGGCGCGACCGATAACCTTGAGCCTCGAGGCGGCGTTGATGACGCGGGCGGTCACGTGTGCTCTTGGTCTGACGAGGAGGGCATCGGCGTCCGGCAGGGCGGCGATGATGGTGTCGGGAGCGGCGGTATCGAGGAGAGTGACTTCGGCACACTCCTTGAGTCGGGCGATCGTATCGGGGCTAAAAGATTCTGCTACGACGATTCGGAATTGCCGGTTTCCAGCCATGATGACCGCTCCTAGCTTCAATCCGTCGGCCCGTTATAGGCCAGGACACCCGCATAGCGGCATTCCCTCCCGCTCGGCGGGCGAATGATTCTACTCCCATTCGCCCGGAGATTATGATATCCTGCCCGGTCGCGGTCGCAAGTCGTGGTTTGCGGCATATCGAGATTTGCTCATTGGGACAAACGAGCGAGGAATGGCCATGTTTTCGTGCCGCCCTGTTGTCGGAATCGTATTGCTGTTGGTTTGGGCCGGGGCTGGCGCTCGGGCGGAGAACCCTGCGGGTGGCGCCTCCGCGGTCGACCGGTCTCCCGCCGCGGCTACGGCGGCGTTGGATAGCCGACCGGGGGCGGGAGGAGACGTTGTCGGCGCGACGTTGGCGGTCATTCGGGAGCCGTCGCAGGGGCGCCCGATCTTCATCATGCCGAACGAGACGTTCTATTTCGTGATGCGGCTGCCTCCGGGGATGCAAGGGGACACGAGCTTCACGCTGGCGCACGCGCGGGAGCCGACGGTTCGCGTGCCGCTCGTTCCGACGACGCCGCCCTCCTACGTCGACGCGTACTGCATGCTGGTGCTCCGCGTGCCGGACGGGACCGCCCCAGGGCTGTACGACTTGGAAGTTCGCGCGAAGGACATGCGGCACTACGCCCGGCGGTCGGTCAAGGTTGTGGACACTTTCAAGACGCGTTTCCGCTTCGTCCATCTGTCGAACATGAACATCGGGGATCTGACGGCGCCAGAATTTGACGCGACGCTGCCGGGGGAAGTCAATGTGGTGGCGCCGGAGTTCATCATTGCGACGGGCGACTACACGGAGTGGGCCCGGGCCCGTGATGACGCATCGAGTTGGGAGCGCGTGCTGAAGTATTTCGAGCGGTTCGACGCTCCGGTGTTCATGCTGTGCGGTGTTCACGACCACGGAGAGAGTTTTTCGCACCTCGTCGCGAGCAAGCCGATCGGGACGATCGACTACGGAGCCTACCACGGCCTGCTGCTGCTGGATCATGCGGCCCATCCGATCGACCAGGATTTTTCCCAGTTGCAGTGGGTTGACAGCGACCTGAAGCGCAACCGTAACAAACGGTTCAATTTCCTCGCGATGCACAGCGACGAGCTGTCGCTGCTGGACATCTGGCGGGAGCGGGGCGACCTGCCGAAGTTCATCAAGGACCACAAGATCAAGATGTTCATCGTCGGTGGCTCGACCGACTGGGATTTCAAGGAATTCGCGGACAAGCTGGCGGGGCTGGCGGATTTTCACCTGATTCGCACGCACGAATCGAGCACGTGCATGCGCGATCGGGCCACCGGTGTGAGCCATTTCCGCGTGATCGAGGTCGATGGCGATACGGTCCGGTATGACTATCCGGACGATACGGCGGTCTCAAAGGCGTCGCACTCGATTCCCACGGGACGGCTGCGGAAGTTCTTCGACGCGCCAAACGACGGGACGGCGTCGCGGGTTGGGGTAACGGTGCAGAATGCGCTGAACCAAACTTTCCCGGACGCCCACGTGTGGATGCGCGTGGCGAAGCGGGAGGGGCGACCGCCGAAAGTCGAGCCGGGCCGGCTGGTGCGTGCGCTGGATGTCGGAAGCTACTGGGGCTGCGACGTGGCGTTTGACCTTCCAGACAAGGGCGCGGTGCGAATCGCGGGCACCACAGAGGCCGACGGTGTGCCACCTCCCCCGGCGATCGCGGTCGATCTCGTGGGACCGAGGGCGTGGACGTTTGCGCCGCTGACGACGCCGTTTGGGCTGAGCTACTTCCATTGTGACGAGAAGGTGAGCTTGAAGCTCACCAACGGGTCGGAACGGTCGATCGCGTGTTGGCCGGTGGTCCGGATCAACGCGTCTCAGCTCCATCCGGATCGGTCTGTTTACCCGCGTCTGCCGCTGACGCTGGCGGCGGGCGAGACGATCGAGGTGCCGCTGGTGTTGAAGCTGCGGCGTGTGAGTCCGGGACCTCACCTGATGCAGGTGTACTTCCTGGAGGACCGGCTGAGCCGGTTGCACACCTTTGAGATTAAACTGGCGCACCAGCCTTCGTCGTGACGCCCGTCGTGGTCGTAACCCGACGCGGCTCTGACCGGCCGAGCGCCTTCTCGACAGACGGTCTCAGACCGACATGCATACTTGGCCATGGACATCATGGGACATGGGCCGCACGGACTCTCGCGTTTTTCGACGCTGGTATTGGTGCGCGTCGGGGGTGGCGCTGGTCCTCGGCGCCGGCGTTGTGATATGGCTCGAGGCAGCGCGGTCCGAAGGGGATGGATTGCCGGCCATACCGACGGCCGCGGCCCCCTCGGTGGCGTCGAGCGACGGCGCTGCGGGTTCGGCTTCGGATTTCGGGGCACTGGCTGTCGAATCGATCCGACAGCACGGGTACCTGGCGGTGACCGTACACGTGGCCTTGGCGG
>CAYQDV010000288.1:0-4305 GCA_964416295.1 uncultured Planctomycetaceae bacterium | reverse complement strand
GGCTGTTGACGAGGATGGCAGAAGAGAGTGACGGAGACGGAGAACATCTATTAGCGGAAGGCGGGCGGGGCGTGAAGCAGGCCATCCCCGGAACCGCGGCGCCCCCGCCGCGCCGCCGAACGGGCCCGCCGCGACGCCGAAAACGCGCGGGTCGAGGCGGCCCGGGCCACGCTCGCGGCGATGGACCGGTCGGCGGAGATGGAGCAAGCACGCCAGGCGTACGAGGCATGGGTCGAGCGTGTGAAGCGGCTCGTGCCGGGCGACGCGGTGCGGGTGCGACGTTTCGATAAGCCGGGGCGGATCGTGCGGGTCGGACTGGAGAAGCAGAAGGCTCTCGTCGATATCGGCAACCTGGAAGTGGAAGTGCCGCTGACCGAGTTGGTGTTTGAATGACCCGTCCGGCCGGGAGCGATCGCCCGTCTCCGGGTCTGCCGGTTCGACCACACGCGAGACAACCAGTTCAGGGCAAGACCAGCGTGTTTATAAACGCCTGAATGTCGCCGCCCTCCACCAGCCCCGAGGCGTTTGCGTCGGCAGCCACGAGGCGATACGGATCGTTGTCGGCTCCGAGCAGCACGGCAATGAACAAGCCGGTATCCTGCACGTCGACCACATTGTCGTGATTCATGTCGCCGGGCAGAATCTCGACGACATCGTTGACCTGCCCCATGGGCGGGTTCAGGATCGTTCGCGTAATGCCGTTCGGCCAGTGGATCTCGATCCGAACCACATGATCATCCTGGCCGATGCCGAATCGTTGTATCGGGCTGTCGGTGTTGGCAAATCCGTTGCCTGCGCGCAGGAGGCGATAGATTTGTCGTCCAGCGCTGGTCGTGGCCACACACCGGGCGCCGACCGCACTGCGATTGGAAAAGACGCCGGTCAAATGCAGCGCCGTCCAGCGGTTCGTGTTGCCCTGATTCTGCCAGAGGGCGTTTTCCTGGAGGGTCTGGGGCAACGTGGGGACACCGCCGTTGTTGGTGTAGACATCGAGATCGCCGTCCTGATCGTAGTCGCCGAACGTGATCCCGTGGCAACGGGTCAGCCCGATCGACGTGATGCCGCTGCTGACGGACGCGTCGGTGGCGGTGAATCCACCCGCGCCATTCGGCGTGATGAGAAACAGGACATCGAAGAACGGTATGTCGGGCGTGCCCGTACCGATGTAGATGTCCGGGTAGCCGTCGGCGTCGATGTCGGCGGTGTTGTGTCCCATGTCGGCCTGGCCGGTCATGCCGCTGCCGGCGGTGACATCCGTAAACGTGCCGTCGCCGTTGTTACGAAAGAGCGGGCTCGGCCCGGTGGGGGCGTTTTTCTGCATCTTCGGCGCGAAGAGGTCCATCCAACCGTCGTTGTCGAAGTCCTCCAGGACAAGCCCGAAGTTGTCCAACGGGCTTTGTACGCCGGCCGTGGCCGCGACGTTGGTGAAGGTGCCGTCCCCCTTATTGCGGTAGAGTACATTGGCCCCCCTCTGATTGCCCACCGCCACATCCATCCAGCCGTCATTATCGAAATCGCCCATACTGCAATGCCGGAAGCCGCCGAGATCGACCAGGCGTGCCGCAGCCGAGACGTCGGTGAACACGAGGTTGCCGTCATTGCGGAGGAGGATGCAGGGCTCGGTGTCATTGGTCGTGGTCAGGAAGATGTCGAGGTCGCCGTCGAGATCGTAGTCGAAGGCCGTTCCGCCGAAGTTTTTCGAGAGGAGCGCCGCGCTGCCGGATGCGGCGCTGACGTCGGTCAGGCCCCCCAGCGTGTTCAGGTCGTTGCGGAGAAACTGATTGGCCTGTGGTGCCCCGACGAAACCGCCGTTGATGAAGTAGACATCGGGGTCACCGTCGTTGTCGAAATCGGTGACGAGCACACCCCATGTGGCTCGGTCGTCGAACGCGATGCCCCACGGGACGCTCGCGTCCTCGAAGGTGTGGTCGGGCCGCTGGCGGAAGAAGCCGTTCGGCATGGAGGCATTGCCGGTGATGATGTCGAGAAGCCCGTCGCCGTCCACATCGATCATCGCCGAACCGCGCCCGAAGCTCGGCTCCAGTGTTCCGGTCTGAGCCGCCCTGTCGGCAAGACTCAACTGGGCACACAGGCTGGCCGGCGCCGTAACCAGCAACGCAGCGGCGATGCCGCTCGTAAGGATATGCCTCATCTGACCCACTCCACAGGCCTCCGTTTCAGCCGGCAGCCTGTTCGTTCCCCTCACGGCTGACCGGTGCGGCCCGAGCCGGATGACGGCGATGCAATCGCACGTCGGCGCACTGTGAGACAAACCGGCCGCCTGTCCTTAGTTTAGCGGCAATCGTGACCCGAGTAAAGCGGTCGGTGGCGCGTGACCGCGGGTCTGCGACAGTTCAGCAGGACTCGATGCATCGCAGTAGCGTCGGCCCCCCGTGGCCGACGTGACCCGGCTGCGGTCTCGCGTCCACCGGCGTCCGGCGCGGGGGGCACGGCGTCTCTGGACTCGGCGCCGCCGTCGAACTAGAATGTTGGCAGATGCTCGCGTGGCGTTCGCACAGGGCTGTGAGGAGGCAAGAATGGATTTCCTGATTGATATTCTCAATGGTCAACCCTTGGATGAGTTCCTGCGGCAACTGTTCGTGGATTCGGTCTTTGGGCCCCTCCGCGACGTCTTTTCGATTCTCGGAGATGTGTTGACTCTCGTGATCAATCCCTTGAGTCTGATCTCGTGAACACCCGCTCCTGCCGCGGCTTCATGCCGGGCGCTGCGGCGTTGATTCGCGTCGCGCTCCTGGCTCGCGACGGTCGGCGACTTCGCGTTGTCCGAAGGGGCTGCTGGTCGGCCCGGCTAACGGCGAGTACCATCTTCCCCGCAGAGTTATGACCTCCCTCGACCCCCCCCCTACCGAAGCGGCACCGGCCGCGCCGCCGAAGTGCCTGATCGGTCGGTTGCGCGCTCTCCGGCGGCCGATCATCTTCGGCCACATTGTGCCCGACGCCGACTGCCTCGGCTCGGCCATCGGGCTGGCGGCCACGCTCCGCGACATGGGCCTGGAGGCCGTAGTCGGTCTTCCCGACGGCGCCGGCGCCAAGCGGCTGCGGTTCATGTTCGATCTGGCTCCGGAGTGTCCGCTCACCGCGACCATGCCCGACGATCGCGATGGGCTGATCGTCGTAGACACGGCCACCGAGAAGCGCGTGAACTTCAACCCGCGTCCCGATTTTTCCGGGGATCTGCCCAGCCTGAACATCGATCATCACATTACCAACACGGACTTCGCCTCGATCAACTGGGTGGACCCCCACGCCTCCAGCGCATCGCAACTGATCGCCCGGTTGATCGGTGAATTGGACCGGGTCCCGTCGGCCGGCGTCGCATCGCTGCTGTATGCCGGCATCCACGGCGACACCGCCGGCTTCAGCCTTCCGTCGACCAGTGCCGACGCCCTGCACACGGCCGCCGATCTCGTCCGAGCGGGGGCTGATGTCACCCACATCGGCGAGCAACTCTGCCGATCACAGGCCCGCACGGACTTCGAGCTACTCCGACGCGTGTATGAACACACCACCACGACACCGGACGGTCAGATCGCCTACAGCTTCCTGAGCCACCGCGACATCACCGAATCGCACTGTACGGCCGAAGACATCGACGATCAGGTCTCGATCCCTCGGGCGCTCAAGGGCGTCCGCATCGCCATGCTCTTTTCCGAAGGCGAGCCGGGCGTGACGCGCGTCAATCTCCGCGGCGAAGGACAGGTTTCCGTCATTGAGATCGCCCAGCGCTTCGGCGGAGGCGGTCACACCCAGTCGGCCGGCATCCGCGTGCGCAACAGGCCGATGAATGACATCATCAACGACGTCCTGGCCGCCGCACAGGCCCATCTGAAGGCCGGGCTCGACGAACGTGTGTGACCATGCAAAGCATCGGTAGGCGTCGCCGTGGTAAGTCACGAGCGGCCAGGCTGTGGGTTGTGCCTTCGACGTAGACAACTGCTGGGATCATGTTGGCGAGCCAACCTGCCGGAAGGGTGGCGGTTGTCACGGTTCAGGAGGTTGTGCCTGTCTCGCTCGTCCGATCCCGAGAGGCCAGCCGCGTGGCGGCGACGGTTTTGGCGGTTTTCGACTTCGGGGCTGGCGGTGACGCGGTTCTGTGCAAGGGAGCGGGTGTCGGTGGCCTCGTTCTACTATTGGCGGAAGAGGCTCGGGCCACGGGCCACATCAGCATTTGTCGGGCAAATATCAACGGCGGCCGCCCCGGGGCCGGGCACGCCCGTGCGGGGGGGGGGCCTTCAGCCGGTGGCGGGGGCGGACGCGGGGGGGGGGTGCGCGGCGAAGGCGATG
>CAYQDV010000287.1:0-4325 GCA_964416295.1 uncultured Planctomycetaceae bacterium | reverse complement strand
GCAGAATCTTGTCTTGCTGCGCGCATTTTTGGCTGCGGCGGAGCCGCGCTACGGGACTCGGTCTTCTCGGTTTCGCACGAACCCCGGCACTGCGTGCCGGGCTTGGCTCACTTCGTCCCTACGGGACGCCACGACAGCCCCCGCCAACTGTGTCACGGACGCCGGCGAGTGCGCATGGCTCAACCCGTCTGGAAAAACAGCATCGCCGAGCCGGCTACGGCGATCACGGCTCCGAGGGCGGCACGGGCGCTGATCCGCTCCTTGTGAATGACGGCGGCAAACGGCAGCAGGAAGATCGGGCTCATCGAGCAGAGGGTCTGGGCGATGCCCAGCGGGGCACGGTCCGTCGCCACCAGCGACATCCACACGCCGAGATAGGGACCGACGATCGCTCCGCCGCAGGTGAACAACAGGCCGGATGCGCGCGATCCTTCCGGCAGTCGGGCATCGCGACGGCGACGCTTTCGCCGGCGAACGTGCCAGACGATGACGGGCAACATGCCCACTCCGGCGAACACCATACGAATGAAGGTGGCCGTCTGCGGCGGAAGATGTTGATCCGTCGGGAGCCAGCCGTGGCCCATGCCGCGCTTGCTGAGCAGGAGTCCCGCCGCCTGACAGACGGCGGCGATGAACGCCAGGGCGCAGCCCTGCCAGCGGCGACGACCGGGGGATCCGGCCTCGGGCGGCGGTCGTTCCAGCACGACCCAGGCGACGCCACCGACCGTGAGCAAAACGCCGAACCAGGCGATGGCCTGCAGCGTCTCACCCAGCACCAGCCAACCCAACAGCGCGGCCCACAACGGCGACGTCGTCATGATGAGCATCGCCGTGCGCGGCCCGATCTCGACAAACGACCTGAACAGGGCCTGGTCGCCGATCGTCAACCCGATGAGACCGGACAGGGCCAATAGCAACACCTGGTCAGCGTTCGCGTCGGGCCACCAGTGGCCGGCGAACAACCGGTGCGTGACGCCGAGCAGCACGACCGCCAGCGCGATCCGCGTCGCATTGAGGACGGTCGTGCCCAGCCGACGGGCGGCGGCGGTAAAGAAGAGGGAGGTGGCCGTCCACAGCAACGACGTTGCAATGCCGGCGGCATGACCGAGATACGCTTCGAAACCGACCCACATCTGAGCCGGTGATTGTAATCTCGCCGCGACACGAAGACAGACGCGCGATTGCGTCCGGTAAGAATCCGGCGCCGGCGGGGCGTCTCGAGGTCGACACAGCCGCCGCCGGTGTGATATACTGCCTATTTGCGGGCCTATACCATTCATTCCGTTGGAGGTAGTGGGAGTTATGATGAAGAGAATCGAAAATGTGGTCGCCGGGGTTCTGTCCGGCTTTTTCGCCGTGTCGGCCTGTGCTCAGACCGGAACGTTCATCGATCGGCAGCTTCCCAGTGACGTCCGCGTGGTCACCTACAACGTCAACTGGGATTCGATCTTTCCGGACAACGATCCGAACAATCATTCGTTCCGGTCGTTCAACATGGTGCAGGAGTTCCGCCGGGTGATTGCCGCGCTCGATCCGGACGTGATGTGCCTTCAGGAGATCAACAGCTCCCGAAACCCCCAGGACGTGGCCGACATCTTCGACGCGGTGTTGCCGCTGGGCGGCGGCGCGGGCTGGCAAGCCACCATTGGCTACAGCAACGTCATCGTCAGCCGATATCCGCTTACGATGCTCGCGTCGGACACGGTTCCGCAGGGCCAGCGGGCCCAGGCGATGGCCTTGGTCGACCTCCCCAACGCCGCCTTCAGCGTCGACCTCTACCTCATCAACGAGCACTACAAGTGCTGCGGCGGATCGAACAACGACAACAAGCGCCAGAAGCAGTCGGACGCCGTGGTGAACTGGATGCGCGACGCGCGGACGCCGGGCGAATCGATCGATCTGCCCCCCGACACGCCGATCATCGTGCTGGGTGACCTCAACATGGTCGGCTCGCTCGGGCCGCTGGATACGCTGCTCTGCGGCAATATCCTCGACAACGGCACCTACGGTCCCGATTCACCGCCCGACTGGGACACGAGCTGCGACACGGACCTGCACCCGCTGCACAACGTCGCCGGGCCGGCCGACTACACCTGGCGCGAAGACAGCAGTAATTTTAATCCCGGCCGCCTGGACTACATCATCTTCACCGACACCGTGTTGACGCCGGCCAACCGGTTCATCCTCAACACGACCACGATGAGCGCCGCCGAGTTGAGCGCGACGGGGCTTCAGACGTTTGACGTTGTGGTCGCCCCGCCCGGCGATTTCGACCACCTGCCGCTCGTCGTCGACCTCCGCTTCGCCCAGACCCCCGTCGCCCCGGACGGCGACGCCAGTCTCGACGGCCTGACGGACGGCGCCGACGTGGCGTGGTTTGTCAGCCTTGCCGAGGCGGGCGCCGCCGCCGACCCGGCTCGAATCCCCCACGTGGACTACAACGCCAACGGCGTCGTCGACACCGGCGACCTTCCCGGCTTCGTCGGCAACCTGCTGGGGCCATAGCGGCCCCCACTCCTTCCTGATCGGCCCCTTCCGAACGGCATTCCACCCGACGCGGCTGCGGGGGCGAGCCGACAGTACCCAGCACGCCCTGGGTCGCCATCATGGGCGGGCTGCACGTGCAGACTTCTTCTCCGGTCGACACCGGCTCGAACTGGGCGAGGCGGGATTCGAACCCGCATGCCCTTTCGGGCAGGGGATTTTAAATCCCCAGCGTCTGCCATTCCGCCACTCGCCCAAGCCCCGGGGGGCGCCGGCATCTCGATCGATTCGGGCGTTCGCGGGGCTGAGGCCGGCGCCGCGAGATCGTAGTGTTCATTATGCGGCCCCGCGAGTCGGAGGGAAACTCCCGGCGCAGGCGCTCACGCGGCCGAACGTGGCGGAGACGGGCCTTCGATGCGACGTCGGGCGACGGCTCGGCGCAAAGCCTCCCGCTCAATACTGTCCCCACTTTCGCCCGTACTTCTTCTCGAAGTCCCGCCGCAGCTTCTCCAACTCTTCGGGCGTCACGGTTCCGCCGGGACTGCCGGGACCGGTCGGCTCTGTAGGACCCGAGTGAGAGGGTCGCGACGGGCCCACGCCGCCTTTGGCGCCCGCCGTGATGGGTCGGGCGCGACGGCGCGGGCCGGCCGGCGCGCTCGGCCCACTCGGACTGGTCTTCCCACCTCCGCCACGGGTCGATCCGCTGCTCGGCGGATGGCTCCCGTCTGAGGGACCGGACGTGCCACCGCCGCCGCCACAGCAGGGACCATAGGCCGTATGCGTGTTGGTATAGACCAACACGCGATTGACCTGCACGCTGGGCCAACTGAATCCGCCGAACCAGGGAATCCCGATCCCGGGTCCGTGGAGCGTGGCCACCAAGAAGACCTTGACGCTGAAGTCACGTTTGACTCGACGTTGGCCCGGCGGACAGCCGGCGGCGGTTTTTGTCATACTGCCGGAAACAGGCGTAACCTGCACGTCCCATGTGTAGTCCACACCCCCTCCGCTGAGAAACAAGCCCTTGAGCCACCCTCCGACACCGAACTCAGCGGCGTTGTCCAGGCCGGAAAGGAAGCCCGGCGCACCCAGACCCGCGGGGGAGGAAAGACCGGCACTAATGATGCCAATGTAGTTGCAGTTCGCCCAGGCCTTGAACCGGACGGTTGCCGGGTTGAGTTTGGGCAGGGAGTTCGCGAGGGCGCCTTGGGTAATAGGCCAATTTCCGCTGACGTTCGGCGCCGGTTTTCCCTGCTGCAGCCCAAGAGGGTCTATAAACGTCGCGGGGTTGTTTCCGGCGTATGTGTAGCCATTGCCAAGGTTGCCCGAATCACCCCAGATACCGATGACGTCGCGCGTGGTAAAGCGGCCGGCGACCGGGTCGAGGTAGCGGGTGCGGTAGTAATACCAGCCGGACTCGGGGTCATAACGCCGGCCGGTGAACAGATAGGGGTTGCCGATCGACGACTGGTCGGTGATCAGTTCGAATGCCAGATCAGCAACGTCCAGCGTCCACGGCCCGCCGTCGACCGTGAAGGCGACCACGGCATTCCCGTCGGCGCTCAACTCCCAACCCCAGGTCGAGGGATCGCCGGCGGTGTTGTTCTTGATGCTGATCCACTGGGTCACACCGGCGGGGACGTCGTGGGCGTCGGCGAGTCGACACTCGTAGACGAACTCCGGCAGGGCGGCGAACACGATCGTGCGGCCGGTGGCCGCCTTGCCGACGTCGCCCGCAGTCTCGCGATGAAGCAGCGTGCCGGGCGCGGCGCCGGGGGCGTCGGCGGCGCAGCACGCGATCGTGCGCGCGTCTGCGTGAGTCCGAGAGGAGCCGGCAGATC
>CAYQDV010000286.1:0-4342 GCA_964416295.1 uncultured Planctomycetaceae bacterium | reverse complement strand
CGCTCGACGAGGGCGCCGGGACTGCGGGCGATCGCCGGGATTGTCGGCGTGTCGATTCGGGAGGGCCTCGCGATCGGCGGCGTCGCCGGCATGGGACTCCTCGGTGCCACGGATGCGACCGGTTACCGCATGAATGCTGGTGCTCTGATACATTCGTAGGCACGACGCGGCGGCGTGTCAAGCCTTTTCTCTTCCAACTGCTGAATCGTCCATTCTGTCTTCCGGTCGGCCTCTCCGTGGGGCGGCTGATGGGTTCGGCCGGCCGCACGGCCACGCGGCGAGCGGCAGGCCGCGCGATCGAATTGGGCAACGTCCGTCGCAGCCGGGCAGTATTGCACTTTCGATCACGGCGTCAGCGGCCGGTAACGGGTCGGATTCCGCTCACAGCACGCGCTACGGGCGATTGGAGATCATGGTCGTCGGCGTGGCACGCGGGTTGCCCGTTCATCACGATGCCCCCGAGTGGGGATTGACAAGAACGGCTGCTACGCCAGAGACGCCCTACCTCACCTCTCATTTCGATACCGCACCGCGAAAGCGGCCGCCATCCGGCGGCCGCTTTCGTTTCCGGCCGAACGACGACTGCCTTGGGACGCTTGGATTGGCGGAAAGTGTTGGCAAGATCGCCCGCACATTCTCGGGGGAGTACACCGGCGGGACGCCGATGCTCCCCACCGATTGAGGCGTGACCGAGCACGACTACCCCGGTACATCGATGAGGATATCGGCTGCGACGTGGTCGTCCGCCCGGTCGGCGACGCGGAGATAGCCCACATAGTGCGTGCCATCCGGAGCCTCCGGCGGTGTCGATCGCAGTTTGAAATCGAGCGGGGTGGCAATGCCCGGGTAGAATGTGGGCGACGCGGAGTCGCCGCGCTTGAGAGAAATCGCCACCGGCTCACGGTAGAGGTAATCCACGACGACATCGAAGGAAGCGGACTGATCGCTGTCCGGCCAGGTGAAGGCGGCCTTGATCTCCAGCTTGCAGGACTTGGCGCCGCCCGGCGAGGCGGCTTCGGCCCGGAAGTGCCGGTCGCCCATGCCCTGCTGCATGATGGACTTCCCCGAAGGATCGAAAAGATTGATCGCGACGTCGGTGAACATCGCGAAGTCCTCTTCGCTGGTGTCGCATCGGATGCGGACCGCGCGCACGCCTTTTTCAAACCGGACGGGGATCGTGACCGCGTCCTTGTCGGGTGTCAGCTTTTTGGTGAACGTCTTGCGATAACCCTCGAGTCTTCCTGTCAGCCGAGCCGGCAACGGGCGGCCGAACACGTTGGTGAACGTGACCTTGCCACTGGGCGCCTGGCCGGGGCCGTGCGACCAATCCTCAATCGACTTGGGCGACGCGGCCAGCCCGTCGAATCGGACGCCGAGCGTGTAGGCCGACTCTTCGTCAGGCCGGCGGCTGGTCACGCAGACCTCCCAGACGCCGGGTTCCAGTTCGTCGGTCACATCGTAGTCGGCCGACATCCGGCCTTCCTTCGTGTCGAGCCGCAGCGAGCGGCAGCGAATCTGGTTTCCCGATGGACGGAAGATCGACCGGACCGACGCGGTGCTCGCCTTGCCCTCAACGGCCTTGAGTTCGAGATGCAGGGCGGTTGCCCCGGTCGGCACGTCGAGAAAATAGCGTTGCGGATGCCATCCATGCGCCGTCTGGTTCGTGTAGGTCCGCCGACAGGCATTTTTCACGTCGAACGTGTTGGGCACGACGACCGTGTTGATCAGCCGCAATACGATCTGCTTCCCATCGAGTACGTCCACCTCACCGACGTAGAGGCCGGGACGTGCGAGCAGCTCGGCATCGTATGACACACGAACTCGGGCTGACTGTTCGCTTCGGAAATAGATCTGTGTCTGATCCAGACGACACCACGGCGCCGTCGAACGCAACGTGTAACGACGCGTGAACGAACGCCGGACTGCCGCATCCACCGTGGGCGCGAAGACCGGCTTGATGGTGAAGCCCTGCGGCCGATCGGCCGGAAAGTACCGGCTTCGCCAATAGGCCGTTGGGCCGGTCCCGCCGACGGCGATCGGACTCTCGGTGGAGACCGCGTAGCGGAACAGCGGTCCGGCCGCCGCCTCGCTGAGGCCTTGCCGGAGCGCGGCCGCGGCGCGGGAGACGTCCGGCACGCCGGCCCCGCAGTCGAGGATGCCAAAGCCCGGCGGCACGGTCGCGCTCTGCCGCAGGGCCGCTTTCACCTGCGTCGAACGCACCGGGGTGTCCGGAGACTCGGATCGGGCATCGCAGACCAGCAGGGCCGCCAATCCCGCGGTGTAGGGTGAGGCCATGCTGGTCCCCGCAAAGAAGTCGCCGGAACGATTCCACAAGGGCACCGTGGAGGTGGCATAGCCGGGTGTGGCGATGTCCGGCTTGTTCAACTCGCCGCCGCGCGAGCTGAACGTCGTCACCTGGGGGTGCTCGATCGGGGCGCCCATGACGTCGCGCGCCGTGTCCACGGCGATCAGCGCCGCGGAAGCAATGACCGACTCGGCCGCCGCCGGCGTGCCGACGCTCGACAGTCCCGGTCCGTTGTTTCCGGCGGACGTGCAGACAATCAGGTAGGGATTCTTCCGGCACAGCCGGTCGAGGAATGTGTCGATGTCCGAATGGCCTTCGCGCTCCGAGCTGATTCCATAGCTGAGATTGCAGACGACGGGCACGCGGTGTTCGCGGGCGTAGCGGGCCGCATATTCGAACGCCCGTTTCTTCGAGCCGGTGGTGGTCGCACCGCCCGAGAGCCGGTTGTCGCCGATCTTCAGGCTGATGATCCTGGCGCCGGGCGCGATGCCGTTGAACGTTGCCTGGCCATTAATGTGATAGCCCGCCGCGATGCCCGCCACGTGTGTGCCGTGGCCTCCGTCGTCGAAGTGGACGACCACCTTGCGTTTGCGCGGAAAGACATTCACGGCGCCGGTGAGCTTGGGCCGCTGCCGTTCCTTCTTCTGTCGGACGAACGTGAACGTGTCGTAGGCAACGTGGTAGTTCCGCAGGGGCGTCTCGTCGGACCAATCGCGGTCGGCGTCGGTGTCGATGAAGACGAGTGCGTCATCGTCGCCGCCCTCGTCCGTGGTCACCACGCAAATGCCGAACGCATCATCCCGAGTGCCGTTGTCGTTGACATCGGCCGCCACGCTGTTCTGGAACGCTTTTTCCTTGAGCATGCCGAACCACAGGGCGGCGCCGGCGGGTCGACTCTCTTCCCGTGGCAGGACATACTCGATGGGCGCGCCGTCTTTGTCATAGTGCACCAGGCGATCGCCGGCATCGTTGTAGACGGCCGGCGCAAGCGAGATGTTGCCCTCACCGGAGAAATCCTGAGCGTCGACGACCTTGACCGAGCCGTCGGGCAGTCTGTCGAGGCCGGGAACGCCCATGTCGACGCCGGTATCCAGGACCGCGATCACCACGCCGCGTCCGTCCCGGTCCGGATACTGCTTCAGATAGGCGTCCACGCCACAGGTTGACCGCGACAACTGTGTCCACGGGATGGGCGGTTCTCCACCGGCCGCCGCCGCCCACAGGCCATTGAGAACCGCCCCTACGACAAGAATGCCAGACCGCATGTTTGCCCTCCAGTCAGGTGCCCGATGGATTTCGCCCGCCTCGTCATTTAAATATTATTGTCTTGTTACGGCTCGTGAGAATCCGGCTCTCGAGCTGGAGGCGCACGGCCGTCGCCAGAACCACCCGCTCCAGGTCGCGCCCCTTGCGCACCAGGTCGGCGACGCTGTCGCGATGGTCCACGGCGAGCGTGCGCTGGGCGATGATCGGTCCGTCGTCCAGATCTTCCGTGACGTAGTGGCTGGTCGCGCCGATGATCTTGACGCCGCGGGCAAAGGCCTGCCGATAGGGCTGAGCCCCGCTGAACGCCGGCAGAAAACTGTGATGGATGTTGATGATCCGGTCCGGAAAGTGCGACAAAAAGCCCGGTGTCAGGATCTGCATGTAACGCGCCAGGACGATGAAGTCGACGCCGGCGTCCTCCAGCAATGCGAGGGCCTCCGCCTCCTGTTTCGACTTGTGCCGGTCGGCGACCGGCAGACAGTGGAACGCGATGCCGTGGGCCTCGACGACGTCTCGAAGATCGGGATGATTGCTGATCACCAGCGGAATCTCAACCTCCATTTCCCGATGCTGATGCCGCCACAGGAGATCGACCAGGCAATGGCTGGCGCGGCTGACGAAAATCGCCATCCGCCGGATGCCACCCCAGTGTATCTGCCAGCGCATGTCGAACTTGTCCGCGAGCGGCTTCCAGGCCGCGGCGAAGTTCTCGCGATCCAGCCGAAAGCCGCCCGGCTCGATCTCCACGCGCATGAAAAACTCGCCATGCTC
>CAYQDV010000285.1:0-4366 GCA_964416295.1 uncultured Planctomycetaceae bacterium | reverse complement strand
GATAAAGCGGGACAGGCACCGGTTTCGGAGTGCCACGAGCGTCTAATGAGGCGCCAGCACCGATGAAGGGGGAAGTGGGGACGGTAAACGAATCGACGGACACTCTGTCCCCCGTGCTGGATCGAGAATCCGGTCTCGGTCCCCTCCGTGTGAGAATGCCTTCCCATGTCTTTTTGCCTGCGGCGGACCTGGCTCAGCGTGTGCCGGAGAGGATGGGAATCCTCTCAGAAGATGTGTCGAGAAGGGATTCTCGACACAGCACGCAAGGTGTGCCGAGAGGGGATTCTCGACACAGCACGCAAGATGTGTCGAGAAAGGATTCTCGACACAGCCCGCGCCCGCTCCCTCACGGTCGCGGCTCTGATCAGGCGCGGCTCAGACCGCCGGCGCGGGGCGGGGCGTCCGTGCGAGGATGGCGACGCCGATGAGGAAGAGGGCCAGGAACAGGCTCGTATGGAGGTCGAGCAGGGGCGCGGTGGCCATGGCGGCGACGTCGGCGTCGGTGGCGGGCAGGGCGTAGAGGCGCGCGAGGGGTTCGAACGAGCCGGCGAGGACGGGGATGGCGTTGTGGGCGAGATGCACGGCCATTGCGAGGAAGATGGAACGACTGCGGAGACACACGAACGCGAGGAGCATCCCCATGAGGCTGACCTGGGGAATCTTTTCCAGCACGATGTGAAACAGGCCGAACAGCACCCCTACGGCGACAATGGTCTTTATGGGACTGAGTCGGGCGCGGAGGCCGGATTGCAGAAGCCCTCGGAAGAGCAGCTCTTCGCAGACGGCGGGCAGGAGCGCGATCACGAGAAGGGTCGTCCAGAGCGGGCCGTCGGTCAGGACGGCCTCAAATTGCTTGAACACGTCGAACGCGGGCGGGGTGCCGACGAGCCGTGCCTGGATCCGATGGATCAGGAACGAAACGGCTGGGGCGCCGGCGGCGATGAAGAGTGCCCCGAGGGCGTGGCGCAACGTGGGGGCCTGCAGTGAGAATGTTTTTCTCAGGTTGATCTTCAGATACCAGGCGATGATCAGAGCCGGTCCGGCGAGGAAGACAATCTGTGAAATCGTGAGAACCAGCAGCATTTGCGGGCGGTCCGAGTCCGGACCGAGCATGGACGACTGCCAGTAGAAGTGCAGCGGAAAGATGATGGCGAGCAGCATGAGGGCCTCGGCGGCGGAGGGATGGCTGCGCGGCTTGAAGAACCGGCGCCGGATCAGGGTCTTGTAGCTGCCGACATCGCTGAAGAGCACGGCCTCGGTGCCGTAGAGTCGGGCGGCGACCGACACGGCCACGACCGCGTAAAAGCACGTCGAGAGGAGCGTGACGGTGATTGCCGGGACGTTGTAGTTGCCGAGGAACAGCTCGCGGATCAGCACGACGATGTTGGCCACCGGGACAACGAGCAGGGCGCCCTCCAGTCGGATGCTCGGCATGTACGAAACCACCATGGCGGGGAGGAGCGCACCCATCATGACCGGCATCATGTAGTTTTGAGCCTCCTTGAAGGTCCGGGCAAAGCTGCACGCGGCGAGCATGATGGCGCTGAAAAGTACGGCGAAGGGCACCATCGCCAACAGGACGGCCGGCGCCGCGGTGACGAGTGCCCCGACCGAGCGGTCGGCCGTTGCCTCAAGCCGGCGGCGCTGCTGGAGATAGTCGCGTTGAGACAGCGCGCGGTGCGATTCACCGGAGGCGGACCGTTCGATCGATTGCTGGACGGCGACGATCTCGGCCTCGCCGCCCCGGGCAGGCCCCCGCGTGAGCTGGTCGAGCTTGGTGAAGTGGATCATCGCGGCCATCGAGCCAAGATTGAGGAGGGTGGTGAACATGGCGATGGTGATGACGACGCAGAACTTCCCCGCGACGATCTGTCCGGTCGGCACCGGCGAGACGGCGAGCGTTTCGAGCGTGCCGCGCTCGCGTTCGCCGGCGGTGAGGTCGATCGCGGGGTACATGGCACCGGTGACGGTCATGATGACGAGCAGAAACGGCACAATGGCGGCGAGAATCTTGGCGTATTGCATGTCCGGCCCGGCGGTCGACAGGGTGCTCAGCCGGATCGGCGTCAGGAGAGACTCGCCCCGCGGGACGCTCGCCAGACGCTCGTGGACGATGCGATTGGATTCGTCCTCCAGCGTCCGGCTGATCCGGGCATGGAGGAACTCGGACAGCGGCTCGGTGTCGGTATAGATCAGTTGCACGATGCAATTCGGGCCGCCGAACGGAGCGTCGGGGTCCGGGGGCGGGTCCACGAGGACGCCAAGTTGAAACGTCTTGTCCTTGACGCGTTCCCAGAGGGAAGCGCCGGGGTCCAGGACCTCGATGTCGACCTGGTCGGCGCGGAGCGACGCGCTGAGACGCGCGTCGTCATCGATGGCGGGCCGTCCTTCGGCGGCGGTCGCGTTGCGGTCGGCGGCCTGCTCCGCGGCCCGGGCGCGATCTTCACGTTGCAGCACGCCCTCCAGCCATCGGCGATGGTTTTCGTCCGGTACGCAGATGTGATAGCGCTCGGTTTCGCGTCGGCCTTTTTCGGAGCGAAGCGCCTCGACGAGCACGACCATGAGCACCGGATAGAGAACCACCGGCACGAGCACCATGGCGATGAGCGTTCGCCGATCGCGCAGCGTGTCGATCAGCTCCTTGCGAAAGACGACCCAGACCCGTCCGTACCGCCGCATCAGCGTGTCCCCTGTGCGTCGCCGGCGGCGTCTGTCGCGGCGGACAGAACGTGTTCGTCCTGTCCGCAGAGGCTCAGGAATACCTCGCTCAGTCGTTTCCGGCCGGAGCGGGCCTGCAGCGCCGGCAGGTCACCCTCATCGACAAGCCTGCCGTCATGGAGCAACCCGAAGCAGTGGCAGATCGTCTCGGCTTCGTCGAGATAGTGTGTCGACAGCACAATCGCCTTGCCGCGGGCGCCCTCGGCGCGGATGAAATCGAGGACGATGCGATTGGTGAGCACGTCGAGGCCGAGGGTCGGCTCATCGAGGACGAGATTGGCCGGATCGCCCATGAGGGCGCGGGCGATATTGGTGCGTTGCTTCTGGCCGGTCGAGAGCCCCCCGCAGCGCAGGTCACAGAAGGCGGCCATGTCCAGCCAGTCTATGAGCGTCTGAATACGATGGTCGATCGCCCGGCGCTCCATGGCGAGGAGCTCGCCGAAATAGTGGAGGATCTCGCGGGGAGTCAGCCGCTTGTAGAGCCCCGTGCTCGCCGTGAGATAGCCGAGCGACCGCTTGGCCGTCTCCTTGTCCGTGGCCACGTCGTGGCCGTCGAGCCGGGCGGAACCGGAACTCGGCGTCAGGAGTCCGCTGATCATGCGGAGGGTCGTCGTCTTGCCGGCGCCGTTGGGGCCGAGCAGGCCGTAGATCCGGCCGGGCTCGACGCGGAAGGACACTTTGTCGACGGCGCGCTTCTCACCGCCTTCGGTGGTGGGAAACACCTTAACCAGATTCGAGGCCTCGATCATGCACGGCTACTGTATGCGTCGTCGGGTTTCCCGCAACCGTTTGCGGGAACCACAGACGTTCCGATGCCCGCCGCGCCAGTCCATGCGGAGCGTTCGGCGAGGCGTCACCGGTCGTATAATGATCGGTGATGCCGCCACACCGACAGGCCGTGACCGGTTCGCTGCTGGACCGTGCCGAGGTGCGCCGCGGGCCGATCGCCACGGTCACGCCGATCGCCCCCATCGATCGCCGCTACAGCTACCGCGTGCCGGACGCGCTGGCGTCGACGCTTGCGCCGGGAATGCGCGTGGTGGTTCCGTTCGGGCGGCGCGATCGACCCGCTGACGGATTCTGCATCGACGTCAGCGAGGGCGTGTGGGATTCAACGCTCAAGCCGGTGCTGGAACTGATCGACGAGCGTCCACTGCTGAACACGCGGCTGCTGGAGCTGGGCCGTTGGATCGCCCGCTACTACGCGTGTCCGCTGGGCCGAACGCTGGATCTGATGGTGCCGGCGGCGGCCAAGCGACACGCCGGGTGGCGCCGGGTCCGCTATGCGACGATTGCACCTGACGCGCCGGAGGCGGACGCCGCGGCGCCGGGGCGGCCGCCGGACGGGTTGACGATCAAGCAGGCGGCGGCGCTGGCCGCGCTCCGCGACGCCGGAGGTGACCTGCCGGTCGCGCGATGGCGCGAGGCGGCGGGATGTGGGGAGGGTATCGTCCGCGCCCTAGTCAACACCGGTCGCGTGCGGATCGAGACGCGCCGAGGGCCGGTCGCTCCCGCGCCGCACCCCGTTCCCCGGCACGAACCGGATTTCGTCCTCAACGCCGACCAAAAGGCCGCCGCTAAGCAACTCACCGCCGCGATCGAGCGGGGGCGGGGTTCGGCGGAGGGGCTTGTGGGGGGCGCGCGCGCG
>CAYQDV010000284.1:0-4372 GCA_964416295.1 uncultured Planctomycetaceae bacterium | reverse complement strand
CGCTGACATGCTCCGGGGCCGGCGATCCGTGAACACGATCGATGTTCGACCCCATCAGGTCGTCAACCGAAAGCCCGAGGTCTTTGCGAAGCACGTCCTGGATGGCATCGAAAGTCTTCCGGGAGCGCCGGTTCATGTAGACCAGGTTCAGGTCCACGTCCGCGACGAGGATGTTGGTGCCCATCGAATCGATGGCGCCGATGAGGTGCGTCTGTTCATCAGACAGACCTTTGTTGTCGTGCATCGCGCCGGCCGGCGCCCCGTCGGAATTCCTGTTCGTATTCACAGCCATTCTTGAAGTCCCGCCTTTCCTCTGCAGGTGTGTCCCGATTTCTACACCTCGGTGTCATCACGGTCATACGTGCGAGCCCCCCCCGCACGGTCGTGATCCATGTGTCGCGGCTCGCGGATCGTCGTCCCGCCGCCGGTCGCTTCCATGCTGGACCGAGAATCCCTTCTCGGTCCCATCAGCCCGCCGGCCGCCTCGCGTGCGTCCGCTTCCGACTTGAGAAGCGTGTCCTGAACCATGAGTCCGGCCGAGGCGACCTCGTCGTCCAGTGTGTACCTCAGCGATCCGATGGCGTTCCGGAGGTCCGCGAAGACCCGGTCCATCGCCTCGAGTGGCCGGCGCAGCTCGGGCGGCAGGTCGCGGACCTTGCTCCGGGCCTCTCTCAGTCGTGCGTCGATCGCTCGCTGGGTCATCCGGGTCCTCTCGTTCGAGCCGTGTTCTCGCTTGCCGGCGGTGGTCATTATCATGAGACATGTGTCGGTATAGGCGTGCGGCGTGATGAATTGGAAGTTGCAATACGAAGGTTGGTCAAACCAATCCGTGGATTGGATTCACACGGTCTCGGCGGATGGCATGTCGAGCGGCGTGGGGTGGGCACTGCCCACCATTGGCTCGGTCACGGTGTCAACCCTCGGGGTGGGCAGTGCCCACCCTACGCGGCTGGGCCTTGATGGAGAGGCGGACGAGGTCGGGAATGTTGGCGACGTCGAGTTTCTCCATGGCCTTGGCACGACTGGCGTCGATGGCCTGCGGGCTGACGCCGAGTTCGGCGGCGATCTGCTTGTTGGTCAGTCCGCGGACCGCGCGGTCGATCACGTCCCGTTCGCGAGGGGTCAGCCGCGAGAAGTTTTCGGCGACGGCCTCGCGCTCGCGCCGTTCCCTTCGGAGTTCGTCGTCCAACGTCAGGGCCTGCTGGACGCGGTCGAGCAGAGGCTGAAAACGAAACGGTTTTTCCATGAAGTCCAGGGCGCCGCCTCGGACGGCCTCGACGGCCATGGGGATGTCGCCGTGGCCGCTGATGATGATCACCGGGAGCGTCACCTTCCGGGCAACGAGCCGCTTGTGGAGTTCGATGCCGCCCATGCCGGGCATGCGGACATCCAGCAGCAGGCACCCGGGGCGATCGGGGACGAAGTGCTCGAGGAACCTCTCGGCAGTCGCGTAGGTCTCCGTTGGAAGCTGGACGGAATCGAGCAGATCGACCAGGGCCGTCCGCATCGCCTCGTCATCATCGACGATGTACACCACGCATTCAGCCATCCTGGGCGCCTCCCTACGCCGCCGGCAGGGTGAATCGGAGGATAGCGCCGTCGCCTTGGGCCGGCGCCGCCCACATCCGCCCTCCGTGGGCCTCGATGAGCGTCCGGCTGATCGACAGTCCCATGCCCAAACCGCTCGATTTCGTCGTGAAGAAGGGGTCGAACGCGTGATCCGCCGCTTCGACGGACAGGCCCGGCCCCGTATCGCGGACACTGACCTCGACGGCCCCGCCCTCCGCACGGCGCGTTTCGATAGACAGTTTTCGCCGCTCAGGCTCGTCGCCGGACATCGCGTCGAGGGCATTGCGGATCAGATTCTGCAACACCTGCTCAATCTGGATGCCGTCGGCCACGACCAAAGGCAGATCGTCGTCGAGCCGCAGGTCGATGTCAACGGAATCCTGGCGGGCCTGGTGTCGTGCGAGGGACTCGACCTCGCGGACGATGTCGTTGAGGTCAATCGTGGAGCATTTCGGCTCCCGTTTGGCCACGAATCGCCGGATTCGCCGCACGATCTGACCGGCCCGCTCCGCCTGCTCGCCGATGTGGGTCACCGCGCCGACCAGCTTTTCGGTGTCGGCGGTGCCGGACTGCAAACGGCGTGCGCAGGCCGCCGCGTGGGTCGCGATCGCCGAGAGGGGCTGGTTGATTTCGTGGGCCAGGCCCGAGGCCATCTCGCCCATCGTCGACAGCCTCAGGACGTGGGCCAGCTCCCCCTCCCGTTGCCGGGCGCGTTCCTCGATCCGTTGCCGCCGCAGTTCCGACGTGGCCCGCATCGCGAAGATCTTCAGGATCGGTTCGGCGACCGCCGCGTGCTCGAGCGGCCTGTCGTGCGTGACGGCCAGCACGCCGATCGGCGATCCGGCCGCGTCGGTCAACGCCACGCCAAGATAGGCGTCCGCATCAATTTCGGACAGCCATGAATCACTCGGGAACAGGCGCTGGACGTCCCGCCGGCAGGACCAGGTCCCCTGTTCGATGGCCTGCCCGCACGGCGTGCCGGCCAGGTCATATTCGCAGTCGCCGCCAAAGTGGCCGTCGTTCCAAAAGGCCCGCGTCCGCGCCCGGGTCCCTGAAGGCAGAATCTCAGACACGCAGGCCCCGCGTGTCCGCAGGGCGGTGGCGATGTGGTAGACCAGCGAGCGGAAAAACGATTCATCGGCCACCGGGGCCGTGCCCCGGACGACGGCCTCGAGGGCCTCCAGCATCCGCTTGCGCTCCGTCATGTCCCGAGCGATCGCGACGTAACCGATCGCCTCGCCCGCAGCGGTGCGGATGGGCGCGATGGCCTTCTCGACGTCGATGAGCGCGCCGTCCGCCCGCCGGTTGATCAGCTCCCCGCGCCAGACCCGTCCGGCCTTGAGCGTCGCCCACAGGTCGCAATAGAAAGACGCGCTGTGCCGGCCGCTCTTGAGGATCCGGGGCGTCTTGCCGAGCACTTCCTCCGACGTGAAGCCGTTGATCCGCTCGAACGCGGGATTGACGTATTCGATGACGCCGTCGAGATCGGTGACGAGGATCGATTCGCCGGCCGATTCGACCGCGGCGGCCATGCGGAGCAGCCTCTGTTCGGCCCGCTTCCGCTCCTCGATCTGTTGCCGCAACCGGTGGTTGGTCGCCTCGAGTTCGGCCGTTCGGAGCTTGACGCGCGATTCGAGTTCCCGGCCGGCCGCGCGAAGCCTCTCCTCGGCGGCCTTGCGCTCGGTGATGTCCCGGACAATGGCGACGTAGCTGGACTGCGGCGTCATGTGCACTTCGCTGATGGCGATTTCGGCGGGGAATCGGCTTCCGTCCTTTCGCACCGCGAAAACATCATAGCTCAGTCCGATGACCTGTGGTTCGCCGGTGCGCTTGAACCGGGCGATGAATTCGTCGTGCCGCTCCTTGTGGGGTAAGGGCATCAGCAGACGCACGTTCTTCCCGACGATCTCGTCCGGGGTATAGCCGAAAAGACGCGTGGCAGCCGGGTTGAACATGTCGATCGCGCCGTCTGCCGTGATGGCCACGATGCCGTCGGCGGCGGCGCCGACGATGGCTCGGCAGCGGGCGTGTCCGCTCTCGCCGAAGCGATGGAGGGGACGGACGATGAGAAACCACAGAACGGGCGCGACGAGCAGGGACTGGATCGCGGCGTCGACGAAGTCCTTGATCCAGCGCCCGCCGCCGTCCGGGAACAGCACCGGCAGCAGCAGCATGACCAGGACCTCGGCAACGAACACGATCGCCAACGCCACGAGCAGCAGACGCGCCGGCCCCCAGGGAAGCATGGAGCCCATGCCCGATTTCGCGGGAGACGCCGATTGTGTCTCGAGAAGCGTTTCCGGACGGGCGGTCCGGGCCGGCTCGGGTTCACCCATCCGCAACGTTCGGGCGCGGTGCGCGGCGGCGAACGTCTGCCCTGACCTCGCGCGTCGGCGCAGACGCCCGGCCTTGAGCTCGGCCGGCTCTTCTTCGACATGCTCGGGCGGGTGCTTTTCGCTGGCCATATGTTCCCGGGCTCCGAAACGCCGACTGTGACTCTATCCGGACGCCGGCGGGTCAACAACCGCCGCCCCGGGATCTTCCCCAAGGTCTGAGACGGTGCGTGAAGACTCTTTCCGAGCCGCAACCGTGAGGGCCGCGTTTGGCCACAAGACCCGGAGGATGGGGCACCCTGCAGCACACAACCGTTTTGTTTGATCGAAACAGACGGCGCCGTCTCGGACGCTCCGCCTGCGAGGAGAATCGAGGCGTCGCCACATCGCCCTCGGGCGTTCTTCCATTCCGAATCGCGTACCATAGGCGTCATGCCGCCACCTGAGTCGACCCCGCTGCCGGCCTCCGA
>CAYQDV010000283.1:3130-4379 GCA_964416295.1 uncultured Planctomycetaceae bacterium | reverse complement strand
AACAGCTCCGACGCGGGCTGCGTCAGCGAGTACGCACCAACGACCGCCAGGTCGCCGGTCGTCGCATCCACCGAATACAGCATGTTCGGATTCGCGCCGACCGCAAACAGGCTCTGCGCCTCGGCTGCGGACGCCAGCGCAAGAATGCTGCACACCATCAAGCTCAGATTCATTCGACTTGTCTTCATGATATCCTTCCACCATCCGCATCCCGCCGGACGTAGACGCTCGTCCGCAGGCCGCGTCTTGACACTCACTCGATTCGACTATCCAACCAATGACTAAGAGAGTCCTAGGCTGCGCCGAACTCGACAGGTTCGAGCTTCCATCCCGACGCTTCAGACCCTCGCCCCCAATAACGCCACTTATACCGCCGAGCGCCGACGCGTGTCAAGTCTCGTCCTGGATTTCACGCCCCCGCCCGCACAGGCCCCGCTTCCTCGTCCGATTCAGCCGGCGGTGCATACCCGATTTGGAGTCCGGATAACCAGCGAACATTATGTGACAACGGGAGTTATCGCGCTCGATGGACGTAGACTAAAGACCAAAACGGTTCGACCCGGGTCGGGCGTCCGGGAAAGCCGTCACCCGCTGCCAACCCGTGCAGGCAGCACTTCGCTGCGTCATCGGTTTGCCAACCAGGGCACATATTAAGACCATTGCCGATATACACGAGCGCCATATCGGGCGCGTCACCCCGCCTCTCGCCGCCGGCCGTTGACTCCAGTCTCCTCCGTCGGTAGAATGCTACAGGCGTGGATGCGAACCCTGTCGCGCACACCTTCAAACCCAGGCAGAATGAGTTGTTTGACTCGGGGAGACCGCACCGACCGAGGAGGGAAAGAAACATGAAACGGGCAGCATCTAGGACAATCGTATCGTTCGTCATCGCTGCGGCGATGATCCTCGCGCCGGGCTGCGGCGGCGGATTCCTCGGATTGCAGGATTATCAACGCGACCTGCTCGGCTTCGGCCTGAATGGACTGCTCACCGGGCTGACCGGCGGCGGTTCCCTCGCAACGTCGCTCCTCTTCGGCACGTCCGGTGGTCTCGCCGGACCGCCCGGCCCGCAGGGTGCCCCAGGACCACAAGGTGCCCCCGGACCGGCAGGACCCGCCGGCGACAGCATCCCCGGAGCGCCCGGTCTGCAGGGCGACCAAGGCCCGCAGGGCGATCAAGGTCTGCAAGGCGACCAAGGCCCGCAGGGCGATCAAGGCCCGCAGGGCGATCAAGGTCTGCAAGGTGACCA
>CAYQDV010000283.1:0-3030 GCA_964416295.1 uncultured Planctomycetaceae bacterium | reverse complement strand
GGCGATCAAGGCCCGCAGGGCGATCAAGGTCTGCAAGGTGACCAGGGTCCACAGGGGACCCAAGGCCCGGCGGGACCCATCTTTTTTGATGTCTTCGTTGACGACTTTTTCACGATCGGCGGCGGAGCCACGGGTGGCCTGCCCATAAATGCCGTCCGCGTTACCGAACCGCTCCTCAGCCTCGACCGCACCACCGGAATCCTCACGCCGGTCGGATACCGCGTGGCGATTCCACCAACCTACGGCGGATCCAACTCGGTCACCATGCGGTTGTTCCTCCGAAGACGACCCGTAGCACAACCGCCCGCTGGGGCGATCGGAGCCGGCGTCGGCCCGTTCGAGTTTGTCGTTTACGCGAAGCGCCTGACGGATGGCTCCGGAACCATCGACAGCTACGCGGCCGCCGACGGCCGTCTCGTCACCGTGGATGCCGCGACACAGCCCAACGAGTTCATGGTCATCGACCTGCCTCTGAATGTCGCCGTGCCCGGTGGGCTGGGCGGCACGCAGGACCTGGCCGCCGGTGATTTCCTCGCATTCGAGCTGGAGCTGCAACAGGACGACGACGCGGACTATCTCGTCCTCGGCGTCGAGTTCTACGAAACGGCCGTAGCCCCGCCGGTCATGGGCGCGACCATCAATCCGTAGTCCGACGCGCGACCGTCAGAAAGCGGCACCGACGGGTTAACCGGCCGGCCATCTTCGACGCGCATCCGCAGGGCCGGGCGGCTGTCGGCCCGCGGCACGGCTCGGTTCGGCGGCCCTTTCGCGACCGGTTTTCCGTTTGATTCAACTCTCCGGTCCACGTAGAGTAAGATGATCTCTGTTCCGGGCCAAGGGACGGAGGCCGATTGCCGGAATCCGCCCGGCCCAACGGATGCCGTATATCCGTTATCTCTCGTAGGACGCCTCGCAATCGTTCATGGCAGATGAACCCGCTGACATCGAAAGCAGCTCCGACGCCCGCTCCGAGAGCTTCGTCGAGCGAATGGTCATTGATCTGAAGCTGGCGACCCCGGCCGAGGTGAAGGCCTGCCAGGCCAAGCAGCGCAGGCTCGTCGCGGCCGGGAAGCACGTCCGGCTCGCCGACATTTTGATTCGCAACGGTTTTGTCACGGCCAGCCAGCTCAAGCGCCTTCCGAATCCCTCCGAGGACTCCGGGGCGCGCCAGCTCCAGCAGATTCCCGGTTTCCAGATCATGCAGAAGGTCGGAGCGGGCGCCATGGCCACGGTCTACAAGGCCAAGCAGCTCTCGCTCGACCGTATCGTCGCGATCAAGGTGCTCCCCAAACGCCTGAGTGAGAACCCCGAGTTTGTCGATCGCTTCTACAAGGAGGGCCGCGCCGCCGCCAAGCTCAACCACAATAACATCGTCCAGGCGATCGATGTCGGCGAAAGCGGCGGTTACCACTACTTCGTCATGGAATTCGTCGATGGCGTCACCGTCTACGACGAAATGGCCCGCGACCGAGGCTACGACGAGCAACGGGCCATCGACGTCATCATCCAGGTGGCCCGCGCCCTCGAGCACGCCCACGCCCGCGGCTTCATCCACCGCGACGTCAAACCCAAGAACATCATCATCACCGCCGACGGAACCGCCAAACTCGCCGACATGGGCCTCGCCCGAGCCGCCGGAGACGAAGCCACCGCCGCCGCCGAGGCCGGCCGGGCCTACGGAACCCCCTATTACATCTCCCCCGAGCAGGTCCGGGGCGAAGTCCACATCGATTTCCGCACCGACATCTACTCCCTCGGTGCTACGTTCTATCACATGGTCACGCGGAAGGTCCCGTTCGACGGCGCCACACCGGCGGCCGTCATGCACAAGCACCTCAAGGAGCCCCTGGTCCCGCCCGACCACCTCAATCCCAAGCTGTCGACCGGGCTGGCCGAGGTCATCGAACGCATGCTCGCCAAGGACCGCGACCGCCGATACGCATCTACGACAGACGTGTTGGTCGATTTAGACAAAATAAAAAGCGGGGAAGCGCCGCCTCAGGCTCGAGCCGGCTACGACAATCAGCTCCTGGAACATCTCGCCGACGGCAGCCGCGACGACATCGAACGCTTCGAGATCTCACAGGACGCCGCACAAGCCGGAAACCAAACCGGCTTTCTGGTCGTCGCGGCCGTCGCCATGGCCGCGGTCATCATCGTGCTTCTCGTCATTATCCTCGTCCTGGCGACGCGCTGATCGGGCGAATCCCCGACGCTTCATGCCTCGCAGCACTGCGAGCCGTCCTCGAATCCATGCACGCAATGTCGCTATTGCGCCGATCTCGCGCCTTCTCGCCACCTGTTTCCGGCCCGGCCCGACTCGAGCGCACATTCTGCGCGGGACCACGCCGGCGCTGCGCAGGGCCGCTCAGTAAAAATACCTATCATCCCACGGGACTTTAGCCACGCCCGATCCCTCAAAAAAAATCCCACGTCCCGCTGGCATTCCAGCGTGCATCGTGATACCATTACTCATGCCGCAGTCAAACTGAGCCTACAAGGAGGTGGCTCACCGTCTCGAATGCCGGCAGCGATGTCGGACACGAACCTGCTTCTCACCTGACAATCAGTCTTGGTCGGCACGGAAGGCCACGGGGTTTGCGTCGTCGCACGATGCGCCAATCCCACGCGAACAAAGGAGTGTTCCCCATGAAGTCTTCGCGCCGCGCAGCCGATGCGCTGTGGAAACAGTACCTTGTCGACCATGCGATCGAGTATCGCAACAAGCTTGTCGAGCACTACCAGCCTATCGTCCGAATGCAGGCCGCCCGACTCGCACAGAAGCTCCCGGCACAAATCAGCTACGACGAAATCTGTTCGGCCGGCTACGACGGACTGATCGAGGCCGTCCAGGCATACGACCCATCTCACAATGCCAAGTTCGAAACCTTCTGCCAACAGCGAATCCATGGCGCCGTCATGGACTGGCTCCGGACGCTCGATCCTCAGTCACGCACCGTCCGAAGCTTCGAAAAGCAGCGCCTGCGCTGCAAGGAGCTGCTCGACTCGAAACTCGGACGACCGCCGACC